>JAOTSW010000206.1 GCA_029864735.1 Chromatiales bacterium
CAGTTCCTGCCCTTCCTGCTGGCCGCCCTTGATTCGCTGGCGCCCGCCCACGTACACATCGGAGATGTTCTGGCGACTGCCGGCAGTGATCAGTGCATCCAGGGCGCGTTGTCCACGGGGCCCCTGCAGCGGCGGCGCCTTGGCGTTGAGCACCACGATATCTGCCATGGCCCCCACTTCCAGCCTGCCGGCGTTCATGGCAAGGGACCGTGCACCGGCCTGGGCGGTGCTAGACCACAGGTGACCCCCCAGCCCGTCCTTGGTGGCCAGGCACCCGCGCAGTTGTTGCTGCAGGCGTTGTGAATATTCCAGCATCCGGAGCTCTTCCACTGCATCGATACGCACATTCGAGTCCGAGCCGATGGCCATCTCGCCACCCCGGAAGATAAAGTCGCTGGCGGGGAAAATGCCGTCACCCAGGTAGGCCTCGGTCAGGGGGCAGATCACCACCCGGGCGCCTGAGCCCGTGATACGGCCCAGCTCACTCTGGGTGGCGTGGGTGGCATGCACCAGGTTCCAGTTCGAATCCAGGTCCACGGTCTCTGCCAGGGCATCGATGGGACTGGCGCCACCGTGCACCATGCACTCTTCGACTTCCCGTTGTTGTTCGGAAATATGGATGTGCATGGGAAAGCCGTCACCCAGCAGGTCCCGTCCGGCCTGCACAAGCTCGGGCAACAACTCCACCGGCACCGCCCGCAGCGAATGCGGGGCAAGCCCACGGGGCACATCGCCCAGGTTCTCCACCAGGCGCAGGTAGGAATCCAGGTCGGCATGGCCGAAACGCTTCTGGCTGTCCTGCAGGGGCGTGTCGAACCCGCCGCGCATGTACAGCACCGGCAACATCACCAGGCGTATGCCCTCGTCGGCGGCGGCGCGCTTGACCGCCTCGCCCATGTCCTTCGAGGGGGTGCCGTCGGGAAGGTGGTGCAGGTAGTGAAACTCGCCTACCGAGGTGAATCCTGCGGCCAGCATCTCCGAATAGGCCTGGCGGGCGATGATGTACATGGCCTCGGGGGTGAGCCGGTTGGCCAGCCGGTACATGTGTTCGCGCCAGTCCCAGAAGCTGTCGGCGACCAGGTTTCGCTCGCCAAAACCGGCCATCGCACGCTGAAAACAATGACTGTGGGCATTGGGCATGCCCGGCAGGGCAAAGTAGCCGGAGCGGTGTTCGTCACCGGCGTCCTCTATTGCGGTGATGAATCCGCTATCATCCACCAGCAGGCGGGCGTTCTGGCGAACACCGTCCGGGGTGAGGATGAAATCAAAGCTCAGTGTCTGTGACATGATTCAAATACTTCCCGGGCCCGGCACGCCGGCACGAATTCACGCGACTAACGGGGGCAGCCTTGTTCGATTTATTAATTACCAATGCCAGATTGTACCCAATGACTGGCGAGCAGGTATTGCCGGCCGCCGAACAGACCCTGGCGGTGACCGACGGGCGGATCGTCGGGGTGGGCGTGACAGGCCCGGCACACATGACACTGGACGCACAGGGACGCGCCCTGCTGCCCGGTTTTATTGACTGCCACACCCATACCCTGTGGGCCGGGGATCGCCTGGGTGAGCACCTGATGCGCCTGGCGGGCGCCAGTTACCAGGACATCGCCCGCGCCGGCGGCGGCATACTCTCCACCGTGAAAGCGGTGCGCGAGGCCTCCGAGGACGAATTGGCCGCCTCGGCCCTGCCCCGTCTGAACACGCTGTTGCGGGAGGGCGTGACCAATGTCGAGATCAAGAGCGGCTACGGTCTGGACACCGAGTCCGAGCTGAAAATGCTGCGCGCCATCGGGCGCCTGGGCGAGATCAGCGGCATCGACATCCACCCCACCTTCCTGGGCGCCCACGCCATCCCTGCCGGGGAGGATGCGGACAGCTACCTGGACCAGGTGGTGAACGAGATGTTGCCGGCCGTGGCCGAACAGGGTCTTGCCGAGGCGGTGGATATTTACGTGGAAAACATCGCCTTTGGCGTTGAGCACATGCGCGTCCTGTTCGAGAAAGCCGCCTCCCTGGGGCTGGGTTGCCGGGTCCACGCGGAACAGTTCTCCGACATGGGGGCCTCGGAGATGGCCGCCAACATGGGGGCCTGGTCCTGCGATCACCTGGAACACACGGCAGAGGCCGGCGCCGCCGCCATGGGCCGCGCAGGCACCGCAGCGGTGCTCTTGCCCGGTGCGTTTTACTTCCTGAAGGAAACCAAAAAACCCCCGGTGGAGCTGTTCCGTGAACACCAGGTGCCCATGGCCCTGGCCACCGACCTGAACCCGGGCTCATCCCCGGTGGCAAGTTTGCTCACCTGTATCCACATGGCTCCGGTATTCTTCGGGCTGACGCCCAACGAGTGCCTGCTGGGTGTGACCCGTCACGCCGCCCGGGCCCTGGGCAGGTCGGCGGACCTGGGAACACTGGAAGCGGGCAAGCTGGCCAATTTCTGCCTGTGGGACATTGCTGACCCCCGGGCACTGACGTACCAACTAGGCGGCCTTGCACCCGAGGCCGTATACATTCGAGGACAACGGCATGCCTGAGCTGACACTCACAGGTCACGATTTAACCCTGAAAACGGTGCGGGATTTCACCGGCGCTCCGAAGGCTGCCGCCCTGGGTGACGATGCCCGCACCAACATGCAGCACTCGGTGGATGCGGTGGGCAAGGCCGTGGCCGCGGGCGAACCCCGTTACGGGATCAACACCGGATTCGGCGCTTTCGCCAACCAGCGCATCTCCGTGGAGCAGGTGCGTGAGCTGCAATACAACCTGGTGCGTTCCCATGCCTGTGGCGTGGGCGCTCCGCTGCCGGCGCACCTGGTGAGGCGCGTCATGCTGCTCAAGGCCAACAGCCTGTCGGTAGGGTTTTCCGGCATTCGTCCGGCGGTGGTGGACACCCTGCTGGCCCTGCTGAATCACGACGTGCTACCGATCATCCCGGGCAGGGGATCGGTGGGCGCCTCCGGTGACCTGGCGCCCCTGGCACACCTTGCACTGGCGCTGATCGGTGAAGGCGAGGCCATGCACGGCGGCAAGGAACTGGCCGGCGAGGCCTTGCTGGCCGCGGCCAACACCTCGGCGGTGGAACTGGGCGCCAAGGAAGGACTGGCGCTGCTCAACGGCACCCAGGTCAGCGCCGCCCTGGCCATGGAAGGCGCGTTCCGGCTGGACGTGCTGCTGCGTACCGCCATCGTCGCCGGCGCCCTGACCGTGGAAGGCCTGGCGGGCAGTTACTCGCCCTTTGATGCCCGGGTCCACGAGGCACGGCGCCTGCCCGGACAGATCCGGGTGGCGCGATTGTTCCGCCGCATGCTGACCAACAGCGAGATTCACAACTCTCACACCGGCTGCGACCGGGTGCAGGACCCCTACGCCGTGCGCTGCATGCCCCAGGTATTCGGGGCCGTCATGGACACCCTGGAACATGCCGCCCGCACCCTGGAACTGGAGTGCAACAGCGTCTCGGACAATCCGCTGATCTTCGGTGACGACGTGATCTCGGGTGGTAATTTCCACGCCGAACCCCTGGCGTTTGTTGCCGACTTCATGGGTATTGCCGCCGCCGAGCTGGGCAGCATTTCCGAACGTCGCACCGACCTGTTGGTGCGTCGCGTGAACCCGGGACTGACCATGTTCCTCACCGAGCAACCCGGCGTGGAGTCGGGCTTCATGATGGCCCACGTGACCGCCGCGGCCCTGGCCTCGGAGAACAAGACCCTGGCCCACCCGGCCAGCGTGGACAGCATTCCCACCTCGGCGGGCCAGGAAGACCACGTGAGCATGGCCCCCTGGGCAGGACACAAGTTGCTGGCCATCTGCGACAACCTGGCCTTCATCCTGGCCATCGAACTGCTGGGCGCGGCCCACGCGATCGACTCGCAGCGTCCGCTGGGCACCACGCCGGAACTCGAAGCGGTGCACGCCATCATTCGTTCGGAAATCAGCCTGAACAAGAAAGACCACCGCCTGGATAAAGACATGGCGGCGGTCACCGCACTGGTGAACAGCGGGATCATCGCCGAGCAACTGCCCGGTGGCAGTCTTATCGGTGGATAGCCAGGTCAGGGCCGCCTAGGACGGAAAGGTATTCATGGTGACCCAGCCCTGGGGAATCTCCGCGGGCAGCGCTATGCCGGCCGGGTTATCCAGGGCCTGGTTCATGAAATTGGCAATAGTGAT
>JAOTSW010000207.1 GCA_029864735.1 Chromatiales bacterium
ATTAATTAAGGTAACTGTCACCGTAATTGGCTAGTAGATGTAGGGGCCACCCTTCTCAATCGCCCGCTGGTAGGCCGGCAGGGCTCGAATGCGATCCAGGAAACCCTGCAGTGCGGGATACTTGTCGCCCAGGTCCACACGTTGCGCGGCGGCCTCCACGGGAAAGCTCATCATGATGTCGGCGCCGGTCATCTGGTCACCGCAGAACCAGGTGGATTTCTGCAGCGTATCTTCCAGGTATTGAAGATTGCGGATCACGTTGGGTCCCGAGTAGGCATCCCGCGCCTTGGATGCCAGCTTCCTGGCAATGGGCTTGGCGAAAAACGGCATGGGTGCAGTTTCCATTTTCCCCAGGATTAAGGTGAGTATCATCAGCGGCATGAAGGTCCCCTCGGCGTAATGCAGCCAGTAACGGTACTGCAGGTGCTGCGGGGTACCCACCGGTGGGGCCAGTCGTCCCTTGCCGTATTTTTCAACCAGGTATTCGACGATCAAGCCTGACTCGGCCACCAGCTGCTCACCATCGGTAATCACCGGCGACTTACCCAGCGGATGCACCTCGAACAATTCCGGCGGCGCCAGGTTGGTGGTCTTGTCCCGGGCATAGCGCTTGATCTGGTATTCAATACCCAGCTCTTCCAGTAACCAGAGGATGCGCTGGGAGCGCGAGTTTTCGAGGTGATGAATAGTCAGCATTGGATAGGCCGCCTGTTGGTCCGGGTTTAAGACAAGTCTCGGCCATGACTTTGCCACGAAACACCCACCGACCGACATAAAAATTGGGGACAGGCACCAATTAATTGGCCCCTGTCCCCCGGTAATTAGGTGACTGTCCCTAATTTAAAGGTCAGGGAGTGATATCCAGCACCTGCATCTGGCCGGCGATCACTTCCACAGGACCGGAGAATGCGTGGAAGTCGAATTGCCCATCAGGATCCGTCGGATAGTCGTCATCACCCTCTTCATCCCATTCTCCCGAGCAGCTAAAACCAACTCGGTAAGAGCCCGCCAGGACAAATCCGAAATGATAGCGGTACTCACCAACGCCCGGGTGCAGTTCCACGATGTCCGTGGCAACCGGTCCGGCGAAGCCGTCAGTGTCGGTGACCGCCAGGTCATCAGGCTGGCCAACGGCAGCATCAAACAGATACGCAAGATTGCCGCCTTCGGCCGGATCACAGGCGGGATTATTAACATCCACCAGGGAAATATCGATGGCCCCGGATAATCCGCCGGCATCGGCGACATTCATCAGGTGCATGCCTTCATGCAATTCATACTGCATGCCCATCATGCCGCCCATTTCGTGCTGCTGGATACCCAGGCGCAAGTCGAAATCCATCACGAATTCGACATGCTCACCATTCATGATCTGGAACTGCGCATTCGCCCGCAAAGGATGGCCGGCGCCCATAGTCATGCCGTGCTGGCCGCCCGACTGGCCCCCGAAATGCGACTGCTGCAAATCAATACCCAGTTCCATCCATTCAAAATTCCCGGCAGGAACCGATGCATTATTCAGCAAGTCGTGGGTCATGCCGTTTTGTAGCTGCATCAGATCGATATCGTGAGGACCGTTCATTAATTCCAGACGGGTCACTGAGCCATCAGCGTGGCCCATGTCAACGTGAGTCACGTGAAATACCACCTCCTGAGCCTGCTCCATCGGCCCGTCGGTGATAGCCAGTGTCAACGTGCCTGCAGGTTCGATGGCCGCCGGGTCGGAGGTGCCACCACAGGAGGCGAGCAGCGCCGTAAGAAATATCACGGGCAGTGCAGAAAAGGATTTCATAGGAGGTGTCCCAAAAAAAGTGAAAATCGGGAATACCTAATTAAATATCAGCGCAACCTATTTAACAATAAGTGCTTAGACTTAGTTGCCAAAGAGCGACACATCAATGATCACTTCAGAAAATAGGGACAGTCACCAATTAAATTCGACCGACCGCCTTGAGGCCGCGGGCCGAGCGCCCCGCCCACCAGGCGTCGAAGGCGAACAAGCCCACGGCGGTCCAGATCAGGCCAAAGCACATGGCATTCGCCGTGGTGAATTGCTCACCGTAGGCCAGTCCCACACAGAATTGCATGGTGGGACCGATGTACTGGATAAACCCGATTACCGACAAATCCAGTCGTCGCGCCGCCAGGGCAAACGCCAGCAGCGGCAACACCGTGAGAGGCCCCGCAAGCAGCAGGCCAATCATCATATCCGGGCGCTCCGGCGTGAATACCGACTGCCCGGTATTGAGCAGGTACAGCAGGTAGATGCCGGCAATGGGCAACACCACCAGCACCTCGATAAACAGGCCCGGCATGCCACCCACCGCCACCTGCTTGCGAATCACGCCGTAACAAGTAAACGAGATCGCCAGGATGATAGAGACATAGGGGAACTCGCCTCCGCTTACCGTCAGCACGGTTACCCCGGCAACGGCGAGCATCACAGCCACGACCTGGTTTCGCCGAAGTCGTTCGCCAAAGAACACCACGCCTATCAAGACGTACATCAGAGGGTTGATGTAATAGCCCAGGCTGGCCTGGAAGATTTGCTCGTTCTGCACCGCATAAATGTAGGTGAGCCAGTTCACCGAGATGACCAGGGCCGACAGCGCCAGGAACCCAAAAGTCCGCTTGTGGGCCAGCGCCCGCTTGACCTCCGGCCACTGTTTCCTGGCCAGGATAATCAATCCCCCAAATGGCAGAGACCACACGATCCGGTGGGCCAGCATCTCCAGCGCTTCCACATCAGAGACTATCTTGAAATAAATCGGGAACAACCCCCACATGGTGTAGGCCACCAGCGCGGCAATAATCCCGTGACGGGTACGCTGCTCGGCGCTCTCTTCGAGATTGTTGGCGGGAGACTGATTCACATGATCACTTCTGCGGATCCAAACAGGGAGCGTAATGGCCAATGGCCTCTATTGGCCGATCATCTCACTGAAACTGCCCGGCGGGAGAGTTATTTGGGAATTTACTGCGGGAGTGCCCGGGGAATCACGGGATATACTTGTAACGCTGCATTCGCATGGGGGAGCTTGAGGTGCTCAATTTGATGACAGAAGGTGGCACCGGCCGGTCCCCTTCTTTTATCCACGAAATCAGTAAATTCAAGACTCTACCCGGGAAGCCTGACTACCAGGCAGGCGCCATCTGTGTAGGTTTCATCCAGTTTCAGGGTTCCGCCATGGGCCTCCACAACCAGCTTGGTCAGGTACAAGCCCAGGCCGGCACCCCCGGTCTGCCGCGTGCGTGAGGGGTCGCCCCTGAAAAACGGCTCGCCGATGTTATCTGCCTGCTGTCGCGAAAATCCGGGGCCATGATCACGCACCTGGATCACCAGTTCCCCCTGCTCTTGCGAGACCTCCAGGCTTACCGGGCCCGAGTCTTCCCCGGAATACCTCAGGGCGTTGCTCAGCAGATTCTTGATCAGCAGGATCAACCGGGTGTCGTCCACGTTGGCCACTATGGTGTCATCGGCGAAATGCACGTCTATCCTTGCTTTGTCCCGGGCAAAGTAGGTGTCAACAAGCTGATCCACCAGTTCCCGGACATTCACCTCGGTGCGATTCAGGGAAGCGTGACGTGTATTAAGCCTTTCGGCTTCGAGCAAGGTGGAAACAATCTGCTCCATCTCGGTGATCTCTGCTCGCAGATTCTCTTTGCCTTCACCGTCATCAATGAACTCAAGCGACAAACGCAGCCGTGACAGTGGCGACCGCAGTTCGTGACTGATGCCCAGCAGTAGCTGACGCTTGGCATCCAGCATTCCCCTGACATCGGCGGCCAGCTTGTTCACGTCCTGGGCCAGGTCGCCAAGCTGATCATTGCGGAAGTCGTCTATCCGGTGATCGAAATCTCCCTTGCCTATTCTCGCCGTACCCTCGCGAATAGAGTCAATCGGCCGGAACAAGTAGCGGACGAAAACATAGGCCAGGGCCAGCAGCAGCAGACCGATGCTCAGGATGATAGGCAAAAAGTCCAGGCGGGAAGATCTATCCGCAATGCGTGGCGTGGAAACAATAATCGCGTAGGGTCCCTGGATAATCTTCATGAACCGATGTTTGTCCAGCACCGCGAACTCGACATTTTCCAGCTCATCAAGCCAGGAGCCTGGCTCCTCGCCAAAAAACGAACTGGTGCCAAAACTCAACTCCCCTGCCTGCGGG
>JAOTSW010000208.1 GCA_029864735.1 Chromatiales bacterium
TCCTTGGCAGCATGCTGCAAGTCCCTGCGGGTCATATCCACGCCAACCGCGTAACCCACAACCCGGTCCAGCGCCTGCTCGGGACTCAGGTCACGCCCTCCCGCTCCCAGGGCGGCAACCAGTTCTATTTCATAGTGAACATTGTTACTGCCGGGAGGATAGGGAATCTCACCGCGGCCAGGGACCACTGCATCGGCCGGTTTGGAGAAAAAACAAGGCGCTTCCCGGTCGGGGTCAGATCCCATTTCCCTGGCATGCTCCGCGTAATTCTTGCCCACGCAATAAACACGGTGCACCGGGAAGCAGGCTTCACGACCGTGTATCGCAACCGATACCGGCGGCATGGGTGGAAAGATAAAATCAGGCATCAATACTCTCTCCTGAGGGTCCGGATATCGCGCAACAGGGTACCCTTAGATGGTAAACGGATATATCCGTGTATACCTCCATCCCTTCTAAAGCACCGGTCAGGGCACAAAAAAAGGCGCCAGGATCTCGCCACGGCGCCTTTTCAGGATTATTCCTTCAAATCAGCTCAGACCTGGGCCAGGGCGTCGTCCAGCGCCTGGATAAGGTCTTCGCTATCTTCAAGGCCCACTGACAACCTGACCAGGCCATCGATGATTCCTACCCGGGCGCGCTCCTCGGGCTCCACGTCCGAATGAGTCATGGTCACCGGATGGGTAATCAGCGATTCCACCGAACCCAGGTTCTCGGCAAGGCTCCACAACTCGATGCAGTCCATGAGTTTCTTGCCGGCTTGCATTCCGCCCTCAACCTCGAACCAGACCATCGCGCCATAGCCATCGGCCTGGCGGCGGGCCAGTTCGTGCTGGGCAAAGGATTCCAGACCGGGATAGCGGACCTGCTTCACCTTGGGATGGGATTCCAGGTGACGGGCAATAGCCATGGCATTGTCTGACTGGCGGGTGATACGCAATGACAGGGTCTTGCATCCCTGGAGGGTCAGGAAGGCCACCATGGGTGACATGATCATGCCGGTAGCGTTCTGGATGAAACGCACCTTCTCATCCAGTTCCTTGGTGGCAGCCACCACGGCACCGCCCACGGTGGCATTGTGGCCATCCATGTACTTGGTGGTGCTGTGCACACTGAGGTCGGCTCCCAGTTCCAGGGGACGCTGGAAGTAAGGCGTCAGGAAGGTGTTGTCCACCGCATGGGGAATTCCCTTCTCCTTGGCTATCGCCGAGATCGCCGCGATGTCCGTCAACTTCAAGGTCGGGTTGGCCGGGGTCTCGGTGAAAATCAGGCGCGTGTTGTCGCGAACCGCCGCCCGCACTTCTTCAGGATTGGACGTATCGGCGAAAGTGAACTCCACACCGAAACGACTCAGAATCTTGGTGCACAGGCGGTAGGTGCCGCCATAAGCCACGTCGGAAATAATCGCGTGATCGCCAGCGCTCAGGAAAGCCAGCATCACGGCCTGCACCGCAGACATACCCGTGCCATAACAGGTGGTGGCCGCCCCGCCCTCGAGTTCAGTCAGCTTCGCTTCCAGGGCCGAAACCGTCGGATTCGCTGAACGGGAGTAGGAAAAACCCTTGGCCATATACTGGTCCACGGACTCCTGGACGTAGGTAGTCGTCTGGTAAATCGGAGTGAGGATAGCCCCGGTAACCGGATCGGGGCTCACGCCCGCATGAATCTGCTTGGTGGTAAAACGCATTGAAGTCTCCTGGAATTACGCATCTGCCCGGCCTCTTTTGGGCATCGGGCCTGCAATCATACACTCTGCCTGCCTTATTTTGAGCTGAAATTTGACTAGCCACCCGAAGCGGCCACAAGCTTATGTTAGATAGAGGTTTTTTTGATGCTCCGGCATTGGGATGCTAGACTGACAAGGACTTACCACAACAGGATGTGGCCACAAAATGTATCTCGATAAAAACAACGGCCTGCACCACCCTTTTGACAGCCAGTTCGCGCTCACCTGCCCGCACTGTCTGACCTATTCTCACCTGACTGCGGTGTCGATTCCACGTTACGCCCAGTTGCAGCAATACAAGCCCAAGCAGACCGGTATTGTGTACCGTTGCGATGCCTGTAATTCACCGGTGTTCCTGAAGTTCGATATCAAGTCCTATGGTGAGGACCGGGTGGATTTTTCCAGCAAATTCTCAGAGATGGAGCGCCCCAGGGAGAGCTTCAATTTCTCGTATCTTCCTGAAGAAGTGGAAACCCTGTTCAAGGAAGCACTGAGTTGCTACGCAAACAATTGCCTGAACGCATTCGCATCCATGTGCCGACGCAGCGCCAGGCAGGTATTCCGGGACCTGGGCGAAACCGGCAAGCTGCGGATCTTTGACCAATTCAATGACGTCAAGGATATGACTGCCCTGGACAACGACACCTTCAGCGTAGTGAAGTCGGTGGTATTCGATACTGACGAGCTTCCCACCCTGGATGCCGCCCAGGCAGGCCTGTTGCTGGAAATGATGAAAGACACGCTGTACCAGACGTACATCCGCAAGGGCAAACTACAGCAAGCCCTGATGATGCGTCGCTACTTCCTGGAAGACAGCAACGCCAACATCACTCCGCTTCAAAAGCAAAACGGCTAGGCGCCAAGACCAGGCCCGCCTCCTCAGTCCGTATCCACCATGGGCAAATCCAGCCCACGCTCGCGTGCTATCTCGATGGCATGCTCGTAACCCGCGTCAGCGTGCCGCATGACACCGGTACCCGGGTCGTTGACCAAAACACGCTCCAGGGCCTGCCGAGCGCGCTCGGTTCCATCAGCCACGATAACGACGCCCGAATGCAGGGAGTAACCCATACCAACGCCGCCGCCATGATGAAAACTCACCCAGGAAGCCCCACCCGCGGTATTCAGCAAGGCATTCAGGATCGGCCAGTCGGCCACCGCATCAGAGCCGTCACGCATACCCTCGGTTTCTCGATTGGGAGAGGCCACGGAACCCGAATCCAGGTGGTCACGGCCAATCACGACCGGGGCTTTCAACTCACCACTGGCGACCATCTCGTTAAAGGCCAGGCCAAGCAGGTGACGCTCCTTGTAGCCCAGCCAGCAAATTCTCGAGGGCAGGCCCTGGAACTGGATCTTCTCCCTGGCGCCATCCAGCCAGCGATGCAGGCCAACCTTGTCGGGAAACAACTCACGAGCCTTCTGGTCGGTGCGATATATGTCTTCCGGATCTCCCGAGAGCGCCACCCAGCGGAACGGCCCCACGCCTTCGCAGAACAGGGGGCGTATATACAGGGGCACGAAACCCTTGAAGTCAAATGCGTTATCCACGCCCGCATCCTGGGCCATGGCGCGAATATTATTGCCATAGTCAAAGGTAGGTACGCCGCGTTGCTGGAATCCCAGCATGGCACGAACCTGGCGAGCCATGGACAGCTTGGACAGCCGGACATATTCCACCGGATCAGACTCGCGCAAAGCGGCCGCCTGCTCCAGGTCGTAGCCCACGGGAATGTATCCGTTCAGCGGGTCATGGGCAGAGGTCTGGTCGGTGACCAGGTGGGGCATCAAATCGCCCTCGCCAATCTGCTCGAAAATCTCGGCGGCATTGCCCAGCAGACCTACCGAGACAACCTCGCCCTTCTCGCCAGCCTCATTCATCCACTGAAGCGCCTGTTCAAGCGAATCGGTCTTGCGATCCAGGTAGCCGGTTTCCAGGCGCTTGTCGATGCGGGTCTCATCCACCTCTACCGCCAGGCAGGACACCCCGGCAAAAACAGCCGCCAGTGGCTGTGCGCCGCCCATGCCTCCCAGTCCACCGGTAAGCAACCACTTGCCTGCGGGGTCGCCGTCATAGTGCTGGCGCACCGCTTCGGCAAAGGTCTCGTACGTGCCCTGGACAATTCCCTGGGACCCAATATAGATCCAGGATCCGGCCGTCATCTGGCCGTACATCATGAGGCCTTTCTTATCCAACTCGAAAAAGTGATCCCAGTTGGCCCAGTTACCCACCAGGTTTGAATTTGCGATCAGCACCCGCGGGGCATGTTCGAAGGTCTTGAATACGCCCACCGGCTTGCCCGACTGCACCAGCAAGGTTTCGTCGTTCTCAAGTCGCTCGAGAGTGGCCACGATGACGTCGAAGGACTCCCAGTCCCTTGCTGCACGACCAATGCCGCCGTAGACGATCAGTTCCTTGGGGTTCTCTGCC
>JAOTSW010000209.1 GCA_029864735.1 Chromatiales bacterium
GGCACCTATTTTTAATTAAGGGAAATTGGGGACAGGCACCTATTTATCGCCCGTTCGCACTCGAACCGGCATTTCCGGTAATAAATGTATCCGGCCCCTTTTCTTCTTTGCTTAGCGCTTTTCGACCAGGGCTTTGTATCGCGGGTGATCTCGCAGGGGATCGAGGTCACTGTCGTTCTCCATCCATTCCAGGGATGCTTCTGAAATCCCGTACATCGATTTTTCGAGGCACTCGAGCGCCTTGTCGATTTCTCCCAGGCCGGCGTAGGCGCAGGCGATATTGTAATAGGTCACCGGGTCATCGGGAGAGCCGGCCCTGGCCCGCTCGAGCCACTCTAACCCCAGCTCGGGTTGGCCGGCATCAATTGCGCAGCCCGCACCCAGGCACAGGGCACGAATATCGTCCGGCGTGGTTTGCAGGCGCCTTTTGATGAGTTCGAGCGTACGCTTGGTCGCCTCGGCGCGATCTTCCTCGCGGCCCAGGGTCCGGTAGACCTGGACCAGCAGGTTCACTGCCTGGTAGTCATCGGGACGCAGCTTCTCTGCTTTTTCAAACAACTCGGCAGCCTGTTCATACTTGGCTTTTGCCAGGGCATGTCGACCGTAATAGTAGTACGCGTCATACAGCATGGGATCCAGTTCGATGGCCCGCTTGAACGCGGCCTCGGCACCGTCTTCTCGTTTGCTATGGGACAGGGCCAGGCCGCGCGATGCGTGTACCTGTGCAACATCCGGTGCAAGCTGCAGGGCGAGGCGACTGTTGGTCTCCGCCTGCTGCCGATTCGATACCGAGCTGTCGGTATACATGTAAATCAGTGAGTAACAGTCCGCCAGGCCGGCGTAAGCCAGGGCGTAATCAGGATCGAGGTCAATGGCACGAGAAAACTCCACACTGGCCTTTCTCCATTCCGAGTCATTGAACTGATAGAAGTGCCGGCGTCCACGCAGGTAAGCCTCGTAGGCCTCCATATTCTGGGTCGGCTGATGCTCGATGGCTTTTTCGGTGCTGGGGCTGATGGATAGCTTGAATGCCCTGGCCACGCTTTCTGCAATCTCTTTCTGAATGCCAAAAACGCCCTTCAGTTCGCGTTCAAAGCTCTTCGACCAGATGTGAAACCCGTCCGCCACGTTTATCAGCTGGGCGGTCACACGCAAGTCGTTGCCGTCCTTTCTCACGCTGCCCTCGAGCACCGTTTGCACATTCAGGCGCTCACCGATGGCGTCGATGTCCATGCTGGTGCCCTTGAATTGAAACGAGGAGGTGCGCGAGGCGACCTGCACACCCCGGATGGAAGCCAGCGAGTTGATGATCTCCTCCGCCATGCCCTCACAGAAGTGATCCTGGTCTTTCTCGGGACTCATATCGGTGAATGGCAACACCGCGATTGTGTGCTCAGCCTCGGCAGCGGTCGCCTGTTTGGTCGTGCTGACGGGCTTGCGGCGACGCTTCCTGGTACGACGGATGCCTTCAGGGGTGACTTCCAGTGCCCAGGCAAGGATCAGCGCAATGGGGAACCCCAGGGCCAGCAACCACAGAACGAATGTAGTAGACCACTGCGGCAGCTTCAGGGGCTCGAAGGTGGCATCGGCGACCTGCATCAGCACCCACGCACCCACCACGTAGGCAATGCCTACGCGGATCACTTTGCGGCGCTTGAGCTCCTCGAAATACGCGCCCAGACCAGACTGTTTTTCACTCATTTTTATAATTTCCTAACCTGACGGCGTCAACGCCCGGGCCAATAACAGCAGCCTGTCAGCAAGCCGGAACACGGAGATATCCTACAGCAAAAGACCGGCGCGGCCATAGGATCTCCATGATTTGAAGGCCAAATGGGGTCTGGGCTCATTTTCGGCTACCCCGGAAGGAAATCTACCCCCACCTCTTTATTGTTGCTGTTCACTACGCCATTATGTTGGAGACCTGTCAGGGCGCGAAATAATAACTATGTCTTTTTTCTCTGAACTTAAACGCCGCAACGTATTTCGCGTAGGCATTGCCTACGTCGTTGTTGCGTGGCTGATCCTGCAGATAGCGGATGTCATTCTCGGCAACATCGATGCACCCGGCTGGGTGTTTCAGGTCATCTTGCTGTTGCTGTCGATTGGCTTCCCGGTGATCCTGTTGTTCGCCTGGGCCTTCGAGTTAACCCCCGAAGGTATCAAGCGCGAGAATGAAGTTGACCGCACCCAGGCCATCACCACTCAAACCGGCCAGAAACTCAATCGCATTATCACTGCCACATTGCTCATTGCGGTCGCCTACTTCGCGGTGGACAAATTTGTCCTGACCAAGGCACCCGATAGCAATGGCCCGATGACCGCCCAGGTGACGGCTGAGCCCCAGGCCGCCAGCCCAAGCAAAGCCTCCATCGCAATATTGCCTTTCACCAATCGCAGCGCCAACAATGAGAACGCCGAGTTTTTCGCCCTGGGTATTCAGGACGAGTTGTTGACCCTGCTCTCGCAGATCGGTGAGCTCAAAGTCATTTCTCGGACCTCGGTTGAACGTCTCGACCCAAATCTCTCTATTCCGGAAATTGGCGCCTTACTGGGAGTCGCGACCATCCTGGAGGGTCAGGTGCAGCGGGCCGGAGATCAGCTGCGGATCAACGTGCAGCTGATTGATGCCAGCAAGGAGGATCATCTCTGGGCCTCGATATACGATCGCAGCCTGACCGCCGGCAATGTGTTCAAGATTCAGAGCGATATGGCCCGGGCGATTGCAGACGCCCTGCATATTCAGCTGTCTCCGAACGATGAAGCCCTGATTCAGACGGTACCGACACAAAACACGGCTGCCTTGAATAAATACATGTTGGGCAGAGAACAATTGGGACGCGGTTCTTTCGGGTCGCTCAACAAGGCTATGGAGTATTTCAAGAACGCCGCCGAACTGGATCCCGACTACGCCCAGGCCTGGGCCGCCATTGCCGAGACCGCCAATAGGATGCTGCAAACCGGCAGCATCGATGAGGCGCATTATTTCTCCATAGCCGAGGGCGCGGTAAACAACGCGATACGCTTGAACAGTCGGCTGCCAAGTGCACACGCCCAATTGGGCACATTGCGTTGGCATTCCGGCGATATGCCCGCCGCCGAGGCGGCCTATCAAAAAGCACTGCAACTCAACCCGCGCGATGCTCCCAGCCTACTCGCTTTTGGTCGGTATTTGCGCACTACCAACCGTCCCGGGGAAGCGATACCGCTATTTCTCATGGCGCAGGAAACTGACCCATTATCAATAGAATTATTGTTTGAATTGGGCAAGGCAGAGATGTACTCAGGCAACGCCGAGAAAACGGTCGCTTACGGCACACAGATATTGGAGATTAACCCGTCTCTGACCAACGGCCGGGTCATTATGTTGCAGGCCTATCTGGCGCTGGGACGGTTTGATCTGTCATGGCCGTGGTATATGAAAACGATTGAATCGGACCCGGTTGATTTTGAGACCTGGGCCCATGCGGGTTCTTTTGCCGACTTGCTTGGCGATAATGAATTGGCAGATCGATATATCGCGCGTGCACTGGAGATAGGCCCGGGTAAACCTGCTGTGCTCAAGTGCCAGGCACAAGTACTGACAAGTCGGGGACATGACGACAAGGCACTGGCTATCGCCCGGGAGGCGCTGGCGGCCGGACTTGATGATCGCTGGGGATCCGATGAAGTATTCTTGCGCCTGCTGCGCGATGACGCGATTCGTTCGGGTGAATTGGAACTGGCACTAGGCGCCTATCGCAAGCGCTACCCGGAGTTGTTTACATCATCGCCGACCATCAGTATCAACACCGTTAATTCTGCGGCCAACCTGGTGTTATTGCTACAACGGGCAGGCCGGCAAGCGGCCGCCAAGACACTTCTTGACGCCAGCTTTGCCTGGTTTTACGAAACTGGCCCCGACGTTGTCCACGGCACTCTAAGCAATATGGTGGATGTCGAACTGCTCGCCTTACGCGGTGACGCCAGCGGCGCCCTCAAGGCGTTTGCCGAGTTGATTGACGGCGGCTGGATAGGCGACTGGCGGTGGTACGTCAATGGCTTGAATCTTGATTCGATTCGGGACACCGAAGAGTTCAAGGCTCTCAATGTAAAACTCGAAGAAGAGATGGCAGCGCAACTGCAAGCCATCAGAGAACTT
>JAOTSW010000066.1 GCA_029864735.1 Chromatiales bacterium
CTCGTCACGCACGAACAAGGTGCCTATGACCTCGTCGGTGTTGGCGTCGGCAAACCGATTCATGTCCGGGACGGCGAAGCTGTTGGTGGTGGACGCGTATTCTGACCAGCCCAGTTCTTCGATCGCGGCGGTCAAGTCACTTGAATCCACCGTGTCTTTTTCTTCCGCGAAAGCACACAGCATGGCCGTGTCGCACAGGGTGTTCACCAGACGCGGGATACCGCCGCTGAATCGGAAGATTGTCGAAAAAATATCCTTATCGAAGATCTCACGCTCCCCGGCGCCCGCTACCTGCAACCTGTGGGTGATGTACTCCCGAGTCTCATTTTCGGAGAGCGGCCCCAGGTGGAATCGCAGCCGCGCCCGCTGGACCAGCTGGCGCATATTGTCTGAATCCAGCGTCTGGTTCAGCTCCGGCTGACCGGCCAGGATGATGCGCAGCACCTTGTCCTTGCTGGTTTCCACCCCGGAAAGCAGGCGAATCTCCTCAAGCACGTGCCTGGAGAGATTCTGGGCCTCGTCGACGATGAGCAGAACCTTGTTGCCGGCAGAATACTGATCGATCAGGAAGTGGTTCAGCATGTCCAGTAATTCGGCTTTTCGCTTTTTAAACGGTTTGAAGCCGAAGTCTGCCAGCACGCATTGCAGGAACTGCACCGGTGTCAGCTGGGTCTGGGCAATATGGGCATAGATTACCTGCTCGCCCAGGCTTTCCATGAAACACTTCATCAGGGTGGTCTTGCCGGAGCCCACCTCCCCGGTGATGATCACAAATCCGTCTTCCAGCACGACGGTTGAATCCAGGTACGCCTTGGCGCGAGCATGGTGCTTGCTCAGATACAGGAAGTGCGGGTCTGGCGAAAGACGAAATGGCGCTTCCTCCAGCCCAAAATGTTCCAGGTACATCGCTTCGTTTATCCCTGACGTTGCGTGATTAGATCGTAAATATAGTGTGAAATGCCGCTCGGGTAAAAGTGCCGGGCGGCCTCAATCTATTTCTGTCGAAGCCAACTCCAGTAAATCCTGAAGTTTGTTGTCCCGATCCGCCTGCTCATCACACACCAGGGTGCAATGGCCGATTTTTCTCAGCGGCCGCGGGCTCTTGCCGTAGTCATGTACATGAGCGCCCTGTATATCCAGCAAGGCGGATAACTCGGGCATGGCTCCCAGCAAATTGACCATCGCTGAATGACCGCGAGCCGACGGATCACCCAGGGGCAGCCCAAGGATGCCGCGCACATGGTTTTCGAACTGGCTGGTGTGGGCGCCCTCAATCGTCCAGTGCCCCGAGTTGTGCACTCTCGGCGCCATCTCGTTGGCGATAAGGCGCTCGCCGCAGACAAAGAACTCGACTGTCAGGATGCCGGCATAATCGAAATGCTCCAGCATCGCCTCCAGGTATTCCCGGGCATGGGTTTCCAGTACCGGGGCGCTCCAGGGGGCGATGCTGTAATGAAGGATACCGCCCTTGTGTACATTGCGCGCCAGGGGATAAAAACAGGTTTCGCCCCGGGTGCTGCGAGCCGCCACCTGGGAGACTTCGTAATCGAAATTGACGAATTCCTCGAGGATCAGGGCGGTGCCCCCCAGGGCTTCCCATGCCGGCTCAAGGTCATCTTCACCTCGCAGCATGTACTGGCCTTTTCCGTCATATCCCATGCGCCGGGTCTTCAGCAGGCACGGGTACTCCAGCCTGCCGGCCGCTTCAGCCAATTCTGCCTTACTGTCCACGGTGGCATACCCGGCAGTGGGGATGCCAAGCCTTGCAAATAACTGTTTTTCCGCCAGCCTGTCCTGACCCGTTTCCAGGGCCGCCAGGGGCGGCAAAATGGGTGTGTCACCGGAAAGCTTTTTCAACGGCTCTACCGGGACGTTTTCCCAATCAAATGTCAGGCAATCGCATTCCGCCGCAAGGCGCTCAAGCAGGGCAGGGTCATCGAAGTCGCCGGTGATGATTTCCGCGAGTTGTCCGCCCGGGGTGTCTTCCGTGCGATCAAGGAACGTAAAGCGCAGTCCTAGTGGATAGCCTGCCAGGGCCATCATTCTTCCAAGCTGGCCGGCGCCGAGAATTCCGAGTCTCATGATGCTGTTACTGCGCCTCTCGCGGATCGGGGTCGTCCAGTATGCGAGAGGTTTGCGCTCCGCGAAAGCGTTCCAGGGCCTCCAGATACTCGGGATACTTGTTGCCCAGGATCGACGCGGCCAGCAGGCCGGCGTTGGCCGCTCCAGCCTCGCCGATCGCCAGCGTGGCAACCGGGACGCCCGCGGGCATCTGGGCGATGGAAAGCAGGGAGTCGATACCGTTGAGGGCCTTGGACTTAACCGGCACGCCAAGCACCGGCAGGGAGGTCTTTGCTGCTGCCATGCCTGGCAAGTGTGCTGCGCCTCCGGCTCCGGCAATAATGACTTCCAGGCCGCGCTCCCTGGCGGTGGCGCAGTAGTCAAACAGCAGGTCCGGTGTGCGGTGTGCCGAGACAACCCTTACCTCGTAAGGGACCCCAAGTTCATCGAGCTTGTCCGCCGCCTTGGACATGGTGTCCCAGTCGGATCTCGAGCCCATAATTATGCCGACAAGTGCTTTCATCCGAATAGTCTACCTCTAATTATCGTCGTTGGCTTGTGCGGGGTCATTGGTCATGATCTCGCGCAAGTACTTGAACAGGCTTCGTGCTGCCCGTACACGTTTTTCCTCGTTGCCCGCATTGCTGGCGGCCCGCACCAAAGAGCGCAAATGCTGGCGATCCGTAGCGGGATACTTATCGATAAAATCAGTTGCCGCGGCTTCGCCTTCTTCAAGGAATCGGTCTCGCCAGCGTTCGATGGAATGGAAATGGCTCAGGGCACGGTGTTGCTTTTGCTCAAGCACTTGTATGGCCTGGCGGATGGGTTCGGCATCCACGTTTCGCATTACCTTGCCCAGGTACTGTCGCTGCCGCCTGGCGGCGCCCCGGCTTTTGATGCTCTGCAGGTGCTCGATGGCATCTCGCAGATTCTCGGGCAGTGGCAGGGCCTTGAGCGCTGCCGGTGACATCTCGGCCAGGGCCTCTCCCAGCTTTTGCAGGGAGTGACTTTCACGCTTCATGGAGGACTTGCTGGGGCCGTCGTAGCCGTTCTCGTCCAGCTCCGGCAAGTCATCTTGCAACTGTTCGTCGTCCTGGGTGTTCACCGTGGTTCTCCATGACCCGAGGCGGCTGTGCCAGCCGGAGGGGGTTGCGCCAAACACGTAGTTTACCATTGGCTGCGACGCGAGTCGGGGGCTTGCGGTAGAATTCCTGTTTTCATTTATTCGAATATGGAGCATTGAGCTTGTCTACACCTTCTCTGGAACGGGACGAAGTACAACGCGCGGTTGCCCAGGCCCTGGACCTTGCTGCCTCGTTGGGCGCCAGCCAGGCGGAGGCGGGAGCCAGCGCCGAGCGCGGTCTGTCGGTGACGGTGCGCCTGGGTGAGGTTGAGACCCTGGAGTATCAGCAGGACCGCGGGCTGGGTATCACGGTGTATTTTGGCAAGCGCAAGGGCAGTGCCAGCACCGCGGATTTATCCGAGAGTACGGTAAGGGAAACAGTAGAGAAGGCATGCAGCATCGCCCGGTTCACCGCCGAAGATGAATGCGCGGGATTGGCTGACGCCGAGATGATGGCCACGGATATCCAGGACCTGGACCTGTGCCATCCCTGGGACATTGATGCCGAGGGGGCCATCGAACTGGCCCGCGCCTGCGAGAGTGCCGGACGGCGCGTGGACAAGCGCATCAATAATTCAGAAGGCGCCACTATTTCCAGTCATCGAGCTCGGCGCGTTTACGGAAACAGCCATGGCTTCCTGCACGGGTTCGAGAGCACCAGCCACAGTGCAAGCTGCGCCATGCTGGCGAGCCAGGACAATAATATGGAGCGCGATTACTGGTACACCAGCGCGCGCGATGCCGCCGACATGGAAGATGTCGAGGCGGTCGGACGACGAGCCGGCGAACGCACTATTCGTCGCCTTGGCGCCCGAAAGCTCGCCACCACCCGGGTGCCGGTGATCTATCCCCCGGAGCTTGCAAGAGGCCTGATCGGGCACTTCACCGCCGCCGTGCGTGGTGGCTCCCAGTATCGCGGTTCGTCGTTCCTGTTAAATGCGGATGGTGAGCAGATTTTCCCGGAGTGGCTGGACCTGAAGGAATGGCCGCACCTGAAAAAGGGCATGGCCAGTGCTCCTTTTGATAACGAAGGTGTGGCTACCCGTAATCGAACCCTGGTGGAGAGCGGTGTTTTGCGTGGGTATTTGCTGGGCAGTTACTCCGCCCGCAAATTGGGTTTGCAAACCACCGGCAGCGCAGGCGGCTTGCATAACCTGGTCGTCACCCCGGCCGAGACTATGTCTCCCCAGGATATGTTGAAGAAAATGGGCACCGGTCTGCTCATCGGTGAGTTGATGGGCCAGGGCGTTAACGGGGTGACCGGTGACTATTCACGCGGCGCAGCCGGCTTCTGGGTTGAAAATGGTGAAATCCTCTACCCGGTGCACGAAATCACGGTCGCGGGTAATCTTCGGGAAATGTATCGAGGCATCCAGGCGGTTGGCAATGACACGGACAGCCGTGGCGCTATCCACAGTGGATCTGTCCTCATTGACCAGATGATGGTGGCAGGCGACTAGGTCTGGACCTGGTCGGCACCGTCGGGATACTTGTCCTCCACCAGGCTGCGCAAGGTCTGGCCATCGAGTGCGCTGTCGATAGCCTCGTCCATGGAGTCCAGCAACCCCCGGATTCTCTTCAAGTCCGGGTGGGACGGGTAATTGTCTACCGGGTAATTGCGCACAGCATTAATGATGTCCTGGAGAGTGATCCTGTCCAGTGAGCGCCCGGGTACCGCTTCCTGGTTCTCGGTAGCACGTAACAGGCCGGCTGATTCAAGTTGCCGAAGAATGGGGGCCAACACGCTGGCCGGCAGTTGAATGCTGGCAGCCAGTTGATCCATCCTGGGTCCGGGTTTGCCCTCCAGAAAGTCCCGCCCAACCATTTCCATGGTCAACAATGCCAGTAGCTCGCGCTCGCGATTTGGCAGGTCCACCCGTGCACGACCGCTACGCAAATACTCGGGATTCTGCACATAGAAGGACAACTGGGCGCCGATCAACAGGATGATCCAGTTCAGGTACAGCCAGATCAATACGACGATGCCGATGGCAAAACCCGCGTAGATTGCCAGTCGGGTCGGCGAGGCAGCCACGGTTGCGGCGAAGAACATGCTGAGGGTTGCCCAGATCACTCCGGAGGTGATGCCGCCAACCAGGGCGGAACTGAGGTTCACCTTGGTGTTGGGTATGAACGAATACACGAAGGTGAACACAACAATCACCATCAGGTAGGGCAAGGATTTTCCCAGCAACACAAGCCAGTAGCCAAACGGTTCTATGGCGGCCACTTGCTGGACCAGGGAGGTGTTGCTGATAGAGGCTATGGCGCCCATGGCGGCGACCATCAGCACCGGCCCGACCAGCAGGACGCTGATGTACTCGGTAAAGCGCTGGGCAAAACTCCGGGGCTTTTCGACCTGCCAGACGAAATTAAAACTCTCCTCGATCTTCTGGATCATGGTGATCACTGTGAAGAACAGGAAAGCCAGTCCGAAGGTGGCCAGCCAGTCGCCGCGTACATTGTCGACCAGGGCGATCAGGTTGGCGGTAATTTCCGTCGACCTGGGTCCCAGGGGCTCAAGCATGGCCAGCAGGGCGGGCTCCAGCTTCTTGTGGATGCCGAAACCTTTTAAAACGGAGAAACTGAAGGCCAGTAAGGGAACGATGGAAAGCAGCGTCGTATAAACCAGGCTCATGGCGCGCATGGTCAGCTGGCCGCTGAAAAAATCGCGGATTATGGCGTACAGATATCGAAGGACGATGATTCCGGCGCGCACCCGGGAATCCGCGGTCGTCCACTTGTCGTGCCAGAGAAATTCCACCGCATTGAATTTGATAACCGGAAACATGCTCGCCTCGTGTTTCATGCCAGTGGGCTCGGCTCTTGGCCCAAACCTCACAAGGATTGTACCCTAGCTGGCCCCTGGAGGAGTTTGTTGAGCATGAAAGACCGTTACCCTGAACGTATAGTCTGCCTCACTGAGGAGACTACCGAGACGCTGTATCTGCTGGGACAGGAGCATCGCATCGTCGGTATCTCGGGATTCACTGTTCGGCCGCCCAGGGCGCGCAAGGAAAAGCCGAAGGTTTCGTCGTTCCTCAGTGCGAAAACAGATCGAATCGTCGCTCTGAAGCCCGACTTGGTGCTGGGGTTTTCCGACCTGCAGGCAGATATCGCGGCGGAACTGGTTCGCCAGGGTCTTGAGGTGCATGTTTTCAATCATCGATCGGTGGCAGAAATCTTTCGCACCATCGCCGTACTGGGCGGGATGATCGGCTGTGAACGCAAAACGACCGAGTTGCTGGCCGAGCTTGAGCAAGGGGTCGAGGCGGTGCGATCCGCAGGCGCCAATTTGCCCCGGCGTCCCAGGGTGTTTTTTGAGGAATGGGATGAGCCGTTGATCTCGGCGATTCGCTGGGTTTCCGAGTTGATAGAAATTGCCGGG
Source organism: Chromatiales bacterium (assembly GCA_029864735.1). GTDB lineage: Bacteria > Pseudomonadota > Gammaproteobacteria > Steroidobacterales > BM003 > CAKZML01. The sequence goes on from JAOTSW010000066.1 coordinate 6,573, forward strand.
GGGCAGGACTGCTTCCCGGAGCTGGCCGCTTGTTCCCTGGGCAAGGACCGGATCATTGCCGATCCGTTGGAAGTGGTGCGGCGGGAGCCGGACATCATTATCGGTTCATGGTGCGGAAAGAAATTTCGCCCTGAGCGGGTGGCCGAGCGACCAGGCTGGGAAAAGGTCCCCGCGGTGGTGAACCGTGAGCTCCATGAGATCAAGTCTCCGCTGATCCTGCAGCCTGGGCCGGCGGCGCTGACCGATGGCTTACATGCCTTGCACAAGATAATCGCCGACTGGGCGACTACCGGGTCGGCATAGGCAAATCTATCGGAAACTAGCCGGTGAGACGTTCCAGGGCTTCGCGATACCGCTCGGCGGACTGCTCCATGACCTCCGCAGGCAGGCGGGGGCCCGGGGCGCGCTTGTCCCAGTCCAGGGTTTCCAGGTAATCGCGCACGAATTGCTTGTCGAAGCTCGGCGGGCTGATACCTGGCTGGTAGGAGTCAGCCGGCCAGAAACGTGATGAATCCGGGGTCAGGATTTCGTCGATCAGGATCAGTTCGCCGTTGTCGTCAACGGCAAATTCGAACTTGGTGTCGGCGATAATGATGCCGCGGGCGCGAGCGTATTCTGCGGCGTAGCGATACACCGAGAGGGTGGCGTCACGGACCTGCTCGGCAAGATCCTGGCCGAGAATTTTTACGGTCTCCTCGAAGGAGATGTTCTCATCGTGGTCGCCGGCTTCAGCCTTTGTGGCCGGTGTGAAAATAGGTTCCGGAAGGCGATCTGCCAGCCGCAGTCCCTCGGGCAATGTAATCCCGCAGACTTTGCCGGTGGCCTGGTAATCCTTCCAACCGGATCCAATCAGGTAGCCACGCGCAACGGCCTCTATCGGCAGCGGTTTCAGACGCCGCACGATAATGGCCCGGTCTTTTACCTGGGCCAGGTCCTCGGGATCGGTAAGCACCGACTCCAGGGGGTCAGGCAGGATATGGTTTGGCACGAGTGTGCGGGTGTGATCGAACCAGAAATTCGATATTGCGGTCAGCATTGCGCCTTTCCCGGGAATCGGGTCGGGCAGGATCACGTCGAACGCCGACAAGCGATCCGTGGTGACAATCAGCATGCGCTCATCGTCAATCGGATAGATGTCGCGCACTTTGCCTCGATGACTCAGGGTCAGGCCCTTGAGGGAGGACTCGAAAAGTGGGGCGCTGGTTTTGTCGGACATGATAATTAACCGCTTGGGAGTGGTGCTGGGTTAACCCGGACGTGAAGGTTGGCGATAAACTGCTACCATAGCGTCCGCGCAGGTTCTCGAAGGCGAGAATTGTCTACGCGGTGGGCCGTTAGGTCAATCCGCAGTTGTTCCAAGGGTCTTTTACGGCGTGCATTATCTAGGAAAATTCATCGGTGGAATGATCGGTTTCCTGCTGGGAATGGGGCCGCTGGGTGTGCTGCTGGGCGTGGTTATCGGTCACCAGTTCGACAAGGGCGTCAGGGAGCAAATCCGGGCACGCGGGGGATTCGGCTTTGCTAACCCTGAGGCAGTGCGCCGAGTCTTTTTCGAAACTACTTTCTCGGCCATGGGCCACATGGCCAAGGCCGATGGCAGGGTGTCTGAGGAAGAAATTCGCCTGGCCCGTTCCATCATGTACCGAATGCAGTTGAGTCCCGAGCAGACCCGCGAGGCTATGGGGCTGTTCAACCAGGGTAAGGACGGAGATTTTCCGCTGGAAAACACCCTGGAACGATTCCGGGCCCAGGCAGGCGGACAGCATGACCTGTTTCGCACCTTTTTACTGATCCAGATCCAGGCCGCACTGGCAAGCGGCAACATAGACAATGCAGAGCGCGAGCTGCTCTGGCGCATGTGCCAGGTGCTGGGTATTTCCCGGGTCGAGATGGCCCAGTTGGAAGCCATGGTCAGGGCCCAGACGATTTTCGGCGGTGGGGCCGGCGGACAGGCTGGTGCCAGGCAGGCGGCCTCGAAAAATTCGCTGGCCCAGGCCTACAAGGTCCTGGGGGTGGAGAAGGCCGCCACGGACGCGGAGATCAAGAAGGCCTACCGGCGCTTGATGAGCCAGCATCACCCGGACAAATTGGTGGGCCGCGGGCTTCCCGAATCCATGCGGGGAGAGGCGGAGGAGCGCACTCGTGAGATTCGCGGAGCCTACGATGCCGTTCGCGAGGCCCGGGGTATGCGGTGACTCCGCTGTTTGCCCATGACTTGGGCGGGGATTCCCGTTAACCTTCCACCAGATTTCCAGCTAAAATTTAATGTAAGGCGTGACCAGATTATGAAACAGGCTCCGATTATTGCCCCATCGATTCTTTCCGCAGATTTTGCCCGCCTGGGCGAGGAAGTGGATGCCGTGCTCGCCGCCGGTGCTGAGCTGGTGCACTTCGACGTCATGGATAATCACTACGTTCCGAACCTGACTATCGGGCCCCTGGTATGCGAGGCCCTGCGCAAGCATGGCGTCACCGCGGACATCGATGTTCATTTGATGGTCAAGCCGGTGGACCGGATTATTCCTGACTTCGCCAGGGCCGGGGCCAGCTATATCACCTTTCATCCTGAAGCCAGCGAGCATGTGGACAGAACCTTGCAGTTGATTCGTAACGAGGGCTGCAAGGCGGGTTTGGTGTTTAGCCCGGCTACACCCCTGAGCTGGCTGGATTACGTGCTGGACAAGATCGACATGGTCCTGATCATGTCAGTGAACCCCGGGTTCGGCGGTCAGAGCTTTATCCCGGCGGCCCTGGACAAGCTGCGCGAGGTGCGCAAGATCATTGATGCCTCTGGAAAGCCGATTCGTCTGGAAATAGACGGTGGAGTGAAGGTGAGCAATATTGGTGAGATTGCCGCCGCCGGTGCCGATACCTTCGTGGCCGGCTCGGCTGTTTTCGGGGCTGATGACTACGTGGCCACCATTGCTGCGATGAAAAAGCAGATTGCCGACGCCGGTTAGGCGTCGACGAGAAGTCTGCCAGGCAGCGGATTACGTCTTTACGGCCCTGGAAGGGGCCTTGGGTCGCACGTTGTAAACCACAATGGTTTTGCCCTTCGCGGTAAGCAGTCCTTGTTCTTCCAGGACTTTCAGCACTCGTCCGGCCATTTCACGGGAGCAACCCACGAGTCTGCTCAGTTCCTGCCTGCTCACCTTGATCTGCATTCCATCCGGATGGGTCATGGCATCCGGTTCCCGGCACAAATCCATGATGGCGTGTGCGATACGCCCGGTGACGTCGACAAACGCCAGGTCACCCAACTTGCGGTTGGTGCGGTTCAGGCGGCTGGCCAACTGGGTGGCGAGCTCGAATATCAGTCCGGGGCTTTCCGAGGCGATTTGCCGGAAGCGGGGATAGGTCATTTCTGCGATTTCACATTCGGTGCGAGTTCGTACCCAGGCGCTACGAGTAGGCTGCTCATAAAACAGACCCATTTCGCCGAAGAATTCGCCCTTGTTCAGGTAGGCCAGCACCATCTCGTATGCCGTCTTCATCCTCAATCATGACTTCAACCGAGCCATCAATGATGAAGTACAGAACGTCAGGCAAGTCACCTGCATGAATGACAACTGTCTTCTGGGGGACCGTCTTGATTCGGCAATAGCTCAAGAACCGGTTGATGGCCGGAATATCGCTAAGAGGTTTCGCCGTAGTTTCCATCCAGAGTCCCCTTGAGAATTTATTATGTAATGTAACCGCTTTTTAAACTACGCAGTGTCGGTTATCAAGTATCTATTGGTATGGCCAAGCCGTTCTGGCCGTGATTATCACACCCAGTAGGCGGTTTTGGTCATCACTTTGGCCGTGAGAGACATCAGGTGACGTACCGGGGCAGGTAATTTTGCGCCGCCGGCATCTTCTGCTGTTTGTCCGTGTTGTTGTTCGTCTATTTTCATCTGTTCAAGAATGGCCCGGCTTCGCGCATCAGCTTCAGGCAGGCGCTCAATGTGCTCCTCAAGGTGCCGCACCACCTGCTTTTCGGTTTCGGCAACAAAGCCCAGACTCCAGCGGTCTCCTGCAATGCCCGCCAGCGCGCCGATAGCAAATGATCCGGCGTACCAGAGCGGGTTCAGGGCGCTGGGTCGTGCGTCCAATTCCTGCAGGCGGCTTTCGCACCAGCGCAAGTGATCAATCTCTTCCCGGGCAGCTTCTTCCATCGCATCGCGCACATCATCCAGTCGTGCGGTCAAGGCCTGGCCCTGGTAAAGGGCTTGTGCAGCCACTTCGCCGGAATGGTTGATTCGCATCAGGCCGGCAACATGACGGTGATACTCCCGGGGGAGAGACTCTTCCTGGCTATCCTGGGCGGGATTGCTGCGCCCTGAGCCTGGCTGGGCACCGGTTGCGGTCCGCAGGGCCTGGTCGAATCCGGTCACCAGCAAGTCAAAAATATCAAGGTTCGGTTTACTCATCGCGGCATTATATCGCCTGCGTGGGATTATTAGCGTGATTTTTGCGGGGGTGGTCGTTATCATGGCGCCCCCCGCGAGGCGGCAGTGCCTGGTCGTGGTCCTGACCAAAACCGTCAAGCACAACGCGAACCCGCCGGGGATTAATCAGAAAACCGAACCCTACACGGCGATTTCCCTGGGCTACAAGTTTTAGGATTACCTTCTCGTTGGCGCCAGTTTGGTGAGAATCTAGATAAAGTATTGTTTTATAAAGAGTATTAGCCCGAAAAAGTTCCGGCTGCCTGGATTACGGATTTCTGCGAAAGACGTTGCAAAGAGTGAATCCGTGTTCTAAAATGCTGGGCTTTTCGCCATTCCTTCAAAGTGCGTAGTGACCTAGCGATGAAAACGATTTCCGCAAAACCCGAGACTGTAAAGCGCGACTGGTATTTAGTTGACGCGACCGACAAGACCCTCGGAAGACTGGCTACCGAGATCGCGCATCGTCTGCGCGGCAAGCATAAGCCTATATTTACCCCCCACGTGGACACCGGCGACTACATTGTTGTAATCAATGCCGAAAAAATTCACGTCACGGGCAGAAAGCTCCAGGACAAGATGTACCACCACCACACTGGTTACATCGGCAACCTGAAGTCCATCAACCTTGAAAAGCTCCTGGCTCAGAAGCCCGAAAGCGTCCTGGAAACGGCCGTCAAGGGTATGCTTCCGAAGAACCCCCTGGGTCGGAAGATGTTTAAGAAGCTCAAAGTTTTCAAGGGCCCCGAACACACACATAGTGCCCAGCAGCCCCTGCCGCTGGAACTGTAAAAGTTAAGATTAAGGTATAAAAAGTCATGGCTGAAACCGCTTTTTACGGCACCGGACGACGCAAATCTTCTGCTGCCCGCGTGTACATCCGCCCCGGTACGGGAAACATCAAGGTTAACGATCGTCCCCTGGATGAGTACTTCGGTCGTGAGACCGGTCGTATGATCGTTCGCCAGGCCCTGGACGTTGCGGATGCCCATGACAAGTTCGACATTACTGTCACCGTTAAGGGTGGTGGTAACACGGGTCAGGCTGGCGCGATCCGTCACGGTATTACCCGCGCATTGATCCAGTACAGCGAAGAACTGCGTAAGCCGCTGCGTAAGGCCGGCTTCGTGACTCGTGACGCTCGTGAGGTTGAACGTAAGAAAGTTGGTCTGCGTAAGGCCCGTCGCGCGACTCAGTACTCGAAGCGTTAATCGCCGGCGTACGCCCCTTATTGGGAGATCGTCTAGCGGTAGGACTGCGGACTCTGACTCCGCCAACCCAGGTTCGAATCCTGGTCTCCCAGCCAAGCAACGGAAAAGGGCCCCAATCGGGGCCCTTTTTTGTTGCCTAGTAGGAAAGACCAGGATGAGAACCGAAGAGGTTCGAACGGGAGGCAGGCGAAGCCTGCCGACCAGACAGCGGAGCGGAGCGACGCTGCCCGAAGGGTGAGCCGCATAGCGGCGAATCAATCCTGGTCTCTGGCGTCGCGC
>JAOTSW010000067.1 GCA_029864735.1 Chromatiales bacterium
AAAGCGGTGGAAGTGGCTGCGCATCTTGTACGGCACATTGAGCTGTTCGTAAAAGCGGTCCATGAGCATGGTCTTGCCACGACCCACCGAGCCCCAGATATACAGTCCGCGAATCGGCGTGATGGAAGGGCGTCTGCCAAGCAGGCGGCCCACGAATCCAGCTTGGCGTCGCGGTGTTGCCTGCTCAATGGCGCTGCGCAGTTCTTGCAGTGCGCTCTGCACCTTCAGCTGACAGTCGTCCAGGACGATCGGTGCCGGAGGCGAAGAAACGTGTGTCGGGGTGTGACTGCTCACTGGTAATCCGGATCAACCTTTCTGCTGGGGATTCTATCAGTATGGACGCCGAGGGTTGGGACAAAGGTTCCCCCGGACAAAAAACCGGAGGCCGCCGGATGCGGCCCCCGGTTGTTTCTCGCGCGCTCTACATACTGCCGTAGTTCGGACCGGAGCCACCCTCGGGGGTAACCCAGGTGATTTGCTCGTAGGGGTCCTTGATGTCGCAGGCCTTGCAGTGCACGCAGTTCGAGGCGTTTATCTGCAGCTTCTTGCCGCCTGCATCGTTATCCACCATCTCGTACACCCCTGCCGGGCAAAAGCGGGTGCAAGGGTTGCCATATTCCTGGGTGCAGCGGGTGCTACATAAATCCAGGTCGGCGACCTTCAGGTGGACCGGCTGGGATTCTTCGTGGGCATTGCCTGCAAAATACACTGATGCCAGCCGATCCCTGGGAGCCAGGTCACGGTCCACATAATCCTTCTTTGGCTCTGTGTAGCCGTCCAGCTTTTTCATGCTGGACCAGTCGGCATGGTGTTTCAGGGTCCAGGGAAGCTTGCCCATGAAGACGGTTTCCAGTCCCGCATTGACCATGCCAGCCCAGAGGCCCCACTTGAACCCGGGTCGTATATTACGAACCTTGTACAGTTCACGGCCGCTGGGTGAGGCCCGGAAGGCCTCGTCGAAACCCTCGGCAGAGAGGCTCTCGGCAGTGTGCTCGGCGGCCAGCATGGCGCAGCTGATGGCCACGTGGATACCCTTGATCTTGGGTACGTTCAGGGTTCCTGCGGTGTCGCCGATGAGCATGGCGCCGGGCATTTCCAGTTTTGGCATGGATTGGTAGCCGCCCTCGATCAGGGAGCGGGCGCCGGTAGCGATAACTTCGCCGCCTTCGAGCAATCCCTTGATCCTGGGGTGATGCTTGAATTGCTGGAACGCTTCGAAGGGCGCCAGGTTGGGATCCTGATAGTCCAGTCCGACCACGAAGCCGATGTACACCTGGTCATTCTCCAGGTGATACAGGAAAGTGCCACCATAGGTCTTGTTGTCCAGGGGCCAGCCCACGGTGTGCTGGATGTTACCTGGCTGCACGCGTCCCGGGGGCAACTGCCAGAGTTCCTTAAACCCAAGGCCATAGGTCTGGGGTGATTTCCCGGCGTCCAGTTCGTAGCGCTTGATTAACTGCTTGGTGATGCTTCCGCGACAGCCTTCGGCAAGCACGGTTAGCTTGGCGTGAATGTCCACGCCGGCGGTGTAGGCTGGTCCTGGGGTGCCATCACTTTCCAGACCCATGTCGCCAACCCGAACGCCAATCACTTCATTGTTCTCACCGAACAGTGCTTCGGCGCCGGCAAACCCGGGGAATACATCGACTTCCAGGGCCTCGGCCTGTTCTGCCATCCACTTGACCAACTGACCCTGGGAAATGATGAAGTTTCCATGGTTGTTCTGCTGGGGAGGCGTGGGCAGTTTCATTGCGCCGGTCTTGCTCAGCTTCAGGAAGGTATCGTCCTTGGCCGGCACGCAGATGGCCGGTGGATTCTGTCGCCACTCGGGCAGTAATTCATCCAGGCTTCCGGGTTCCAGTACCGCGCCGGACAGGGCGTGCGCGCCCACCTCCGAGCCTTTTTCCAACACGCAAATCATGCGTTCCGGATTGATCTGCTTTAGACGGATGGCGTAGGCAAGTCCGGCGGGACCGGCTCCGATTACCGCTACATCGTATTCCATGACATCGCGTTCACTCATGGTTTGACCCTTCTATATCGTGTATTCAAAACCCGTGGTTGGGGGCGGGCCCCCGGCCACCGCTATGTGCTACTTGGGCTGCATCCTGATGGCGCCATCCAGGCGGATGACCTCGGCGTTCAGCATGGGTGTTCCAAAGATGAAGACGACGGTATCGGCATATTCTTCCGGACGGCCCAGGCGGGACGGGAAGGGTACCTGGGCACCCAGTGATTTCTGCACCTCTTCGGGCATGCCGGACATCATGGGTGTCATGAAAATGCCGGGAGCGATAGTCATCACGCGCACCCCGATGCGGGCAAATTCCCGCGCCATGGGCAGGGCCATGGCAGCAACGCCACCCTTGGATGCGGAGTAGGCCGCCTGGCCTATCTGTCCTTCAAATGCGGCGATGGAGGCGGTGCTGATAATCACGCCGCGTTCGCCTTCTTCGTTAGGCTCGTTGTGCTGCATCAGGTTGGCGGCCGCCTTTGCGACAAAGAAGCTGCCGATGAGATTGATCTGGATTGTCCGGGCAAAAAAGCTGCCGTCCATCGGTGCCTCGCGGCCGAGCACACGACCCGCGCCAATGATTCCCGCGCAGTTCACTGCCAGGTTCAGGCCACCAAAATGAGCATGGGCTTTTTCCACTGCAGCGTTAACCTGGGCTTCATCACTTACGTCGGTGCGGATGAAAATTGCATTCTCCCCCAGGGCTTTGGCCGCGGCCTGGCCCATCTCCTCGTTCACATCCAGCAGGGCGACTTTGCCGCCTTCCGCGACGATTCTCTGGGCGGTGGCGTAGCCCAGACCTGAGGCGCCTCCGGTTACCACTGCAATGGCCTTGGAAATGTCCATGTACCTTCTCCCGATTGGTAGTCGTATAACTTGAAATTAATTAAAACCTATAGCTTTCCGATTCGCCCCAGCTTGCTGGCAGGCGCCCGGTTCAAGGCGGCGCTGATAAAGCGACCAGCCTCCAGCAGGCGTTCCAGGTCGACCCCGGTTTCGATGCCCATGCCATGCAGCATGTACAACACATCTTCGGTGGCGACATTGCCGGTGGCGCCGTTGGCATAAGGGCATCCGCCCAGCCCGGCCACCGCGGAATCAATAATATGGGCTCCCATCTCAAGGCAGGCATACAGGTTGGCAAGAGCCTGGCCGCGAGTGTCGTGGAAGTGCAGGCCCAACTGGTCCATGGGCACTTCTTTGACCACTCGTTCCAGCATCGACCTGGCGGCGCCCGGCGTGCCCATGCCGACGGTATCGCCCAGGGATACTTCGTAACATCCCAGTTGCAGCAAATCCCTGGCGACTGACGCCACGGTCTCCACCGATACCTTGCCTTCGTAGGGGCAGCCCAGTACGCATGAAACATAGCCGCGAACTCGAACGCCGGCCTCACTCGCCGCACTCATGACCGGCTCGAAGCGTTCGATGGATTCCTTGATGGACGCGTTGATATTGCGCTGGTTAAAGGTCTCCGATGCAGCGGTGAACACCGCGATCTCTTCCACCCCGACTTTCAAGGCGCGTTCCAGTCCCTGCAGGTTGGGCACCAGGGCCGGGTAGGAGACACCGGGTTTTCGTGTGATGCTGGTGTAGACGTCTTCGGCGTCCGAGAGCTGGGGAATCCACTTGGGACTGACGAAACTGCTGGCTTCGATTGTTGTGAGTCCGCAGGCGCTGAGCCTGTCGAACAGTTCTACCTTGGTGGCAGTCCAGATGCGTGCGTTTTCGTTTTGCAGGCCATCCCGAGGGCCAACTTCAACGATCTTTACTTTGCTAGGAAAATTCGCCATATCGTTTGCTCAAGCCTTCCCGACTCAGATCGGGCTAGTCCGTTTTGTCCCGGGAAGTCCACGCCGCGGGTCGCTTTTCAAGAAATGCTCCCAGGCCTTCTTGTCCTTCGAGGCTGACGCGTAACCGTGCGATCAATGCCGCCGTGGATCGCCGTAACTCGTCACGCCGCTGGGGGTCCGCATCGGCCACGTCTTGCACCAGGCGTTTGGCCTCGGCAATTGCGTGGGGGCCGGCTTGCAGCAACATATCCACTTGTTCTTCCACCAGTTCATCCAGTTCTTCGGGCTTGGCGACCGCGTGAACCAGGCCGATCTTGCGGGCAGCCTTGGCGCTAATGGCTTCGGCGGTAAGGAACAGGCGGCGCGCATGGCGCTGGCCGATAGCCGCGATCACGTAGGGTGAGATTACTGCCGGCACCAGGCCAAGACGCACCTCGGACAGACACAGTCGGGCTTTCTTGCTGGCCAGCGCGATGTCACAGCAGGCCACCAGGCCCACCGCACCGCCGAAGGCATGACCGTTGATCCGGGCCACCGTAGGCTTGCCCAATCGGTCCAGGGTTTCCATCAGCTTCGCCAGCTTCAGTGCATCTTCAAAGTTTTCCTGCTCACTGTAGCCGGCCATTGCCCGCATCCAGTTCAGGTCTGCGCCTGCGGAGAAGGTGTCTCCGGCGCCGGTGAGCACAACCACCCGGATGCTTTCGTCGCCATCAAGGTCATTCAGCAACATCGTCAGGTCGCTGATCAGTTCATCACCAAAGGCGTTACGCTTGTCTGGCCGGTTCAGCGTAACCGTGGCAACGCCACGTTCATCGGTGTTGAGAAGTATGTTCTCCGACATGGTCGGAATCTCCAGTTCTCAATGACACAACGAAGGCGCAGAGATTACCACCTCCGCTCCCCTGGGGCCTCATGAGCAGTGACTCGCTTATGCCAGTTCTACTGCTATGGCGGTAGCTTCGCCGCCACCAATACAAAGGGCCGCAATGCCTCGCTTGCCGCCGCTGCGTTTCAGCGCATGCACCAGGGTGGTGATAATCCGTGCGCCGGTTGCGCCAATCGGGTGTCCCAGGGCGCAGGCGCCTCCGTTTACATTCACCTTGGCGTGATCCAGGCCCAGGTCCTTGATGGCCGCCATGGTAACCACGGCAAACGCTTCGTTTATTTCGTAAAGATCAACCTCATCGTTGCTCCAGCCAAGTTTCTCCTGGAGGTTCTTGATGGCGCCCACCGGGGCGGTGGTGAACCAGGCCGGGGCGTGGGCAAACGTGCTGTGTCCGCGAATAGTGGCCAGGGGCTTGATTCCCAGGGCTTCTGCCCGGGCGGCTGATGCCAGCAGTACCGAGGCGGCGCCATCTGAAATTGACGATGAACTGGCGGCGGTGACCGTGCCGCCATCGCGCTTGAATGCTGCGCGTAATTTCGGGATGCCCTCGATGTCGCAGCGGCCGGGCTCTTCGTCCTGCTCCACCACATAAGTCTTGCGGCGGTGTTCGACAGTCACGGGGACGATTTCATCGGCGAAGGCGCCGGAGCTGATGGCCTGCAAGGCGCGGTTCACGGATTCGGTTGAAAATTCGTCTTGCTCCTCGCGAGTGAAGCCGTATTTTTCGGCAGTGGCTTCGGCGAACACGCCCATCATCTGGCCGTCATAGACGTTTTGCAGGCCGTCGTAGAACATATGGTCCAGCACTTCCTGGTGGCCCATGCGGTAACCGGCCCGAGCTTTTGGCAGCAGGTAAGGGGCGTTACTCATGGATTCCATGCCGCCGGCCAGGATCAGATCAGCGCTGCCCGAGGCGATCATGTCATGACCAAACATCACGGCTTTCATGCCGGATCCGCACATCTTGTTAACGGTCACTGCGCCCACGCTCTCGGGAATCCCTGCAGCCAGTGCGCCCTGTCGGGCTGGAGCCTGACCCACGCCCGCCGGCAGCACACAGCCGTACACCACTTCTTCTATCTGGACAGGGTCGATGCCGGCTTGCTCCAGGACCGCGCGGTTGGCGGCAGCGGCCAGTTGGGGAGCCGTCAGGGGCGAGAGCTTGCCCTGGAATGAGCCGATCGGTGTGCGAAGTGCGGAAAGGATAACTACCGAATCGTTCTGCATGATGTCTTTACTCCATTCTGTCTCCGTTCCCGGCACTGCGAGTTCGCATCAGGAAACGGTAAATTCCGGGTTTAGCTGCCGCGTGGCCTTATGTCGGCGCTCATCCGGGAATGATGCCCCAGCGTATTGCAGCGCACAAGCGTAGTAACCGAGGCCAATTGTGGATTAACCTGATGAAAAACAGGCTAGGCAGTGTGGCACCTGATAGGCGGCAGGGGCGTGGCTTGATCCCCGGGCACTCCCGATTGACCGGCCCCGGGAGCCCTGAGTTCGGTATAATGCGCTGCTGAGCCTGAATCCCGGTGGAGTTAGCTGGATGAGTACAGCCCTGAATGCCTCGAATCCTTCCCCTTTGCGCACCCGTACGCCCTTGCGTTTCGTCAGTGCAGCGTCCTTGTTTGATGGCCATGATGCCGCCATAAACCTGATTCGCCGCCTGTTACAGAGTCATGGCGCGGAAGTCGTCCACCTGGGGCATAACCGTTCCGTGGCGGACATCGTCCGGGCGGCCGTGCAGGAAGATGCCGATGCCATCGCCTGCAGTTCCTACCAGGGCGGTCACATCGAATACTTCAAGTACATGGTGGATATGCTCAAGGAACTGAATTCCGAGCACATTCGAATCATTGTCGGCGGCGGTGGAACGATTTCCCCGGATGAGGCGGCGGAACTGGAAGCCTACGGGGTGGAGAAAATCTATCGCCCGGAGCACGGCATGCAGATGGGCCTTGAAGGCATGATTGACGACGTCTTCCAGCGGGTACGCGCCTGGCCGCGTCCCGAGATCTCGGCCCAGCAGTTGAGCACCCGTGACCACAAGGACATTGCCAGCATGATTTCTCTGCTGGAGGAGGCCGTGGATCACCCGGAGAAGGTTCAGGCACTGCGGCAGATCTGGAAACAGGGAGACGCAAAGGCCCCGGTGCTGGGTATTACCGGTACCGGTGGCGCAGGCAAGAGCAGCCTCACCGACGAATTGCTGAACCGTTTCTTGCGCCAGCTACCGGGTCTGGATATCGCGGTATTGGCAGTGGATCCCACCCGTCGTCGAACCGGCGGCGCCTTACTGGGTGACCGGATTCGCATGAACAGCCTGTCCGATGACCGCATTTTTATGCGCTCCATTGCGACCCGCAGGCAAAACCTGGCCACCAGTGCAGTGCTTAAGGACACGGTGGAGTTACTGCGCAGTGCCGGCTTTGACCTGATCATCGTGGAAACCGCGGGTATTGGTCAGAGCGACACAGAGATTGTCGATCACGTGGACCTGTCCATGTACGTGATGACCTCGGATTACGGTGCCGCCAGCCAGCTCGAGAAAATCGACATGCTGGATTTCGCCGACGTGGTTGCCCTGAACAAGTTCGAGAAGCGTGGCGCCGAAGATGCCCTGCGCGATGTGCGCAAGCAGTGGAAGCGAAACCGGAAGGCTTTCCAGATGGCTGACGACGAGTTGCCAGTCTTCCCCACGATTGCCAGCCAGTTCAATGACGAGGGCGTTAACCGCCTGTTCAACGCCTTGTGCGAGAAGCTTGCCGGACTGGACCCCCAGGGCGGGCAGCGCTGGCAGATGGCCCCGCAGCTGACGATTTCGGCCAGGCGCAAGCTGGCTGTTATTCCCGCCAACCGTAATCGTTACCTGGCTGAAATTGCAGAATCCGGCCGTAAGGAAAAAGGGGCCAATGGCCGGCTGGCCGAGGCGGCCGAGCGTGCCCAGTCCTGCTACCTGGCGCTACAGTTGCTGGAAGATCCCGAATTGCCCGCCGCCCTGGACAAGTACCCCAGTGCCTCGCTGACCAATGCCGACGGTGCCCTGGCCGGTCTGCGTCAGCGCTATAACGATGCACTGGACAGCCTGGGAGATGAAGCACTGGGGCTGCTCAAGGCGTGGCCGGCGCGAAAGGCGGCGGTGGAAAGTGAAAAATATTCCTACACCGTACGTGGCCGTGAAATCGGTGGCGATAATTACAGTGAGACCCTGTCGCACCAGAAGGTGCCGAAGATTGCCGCACCCCAACTCAAGGGATGGGCGGATCAACTACGGTTCCTGCTGAACGAAAACCTTCCCGGATCGTATCCCTACACTGCCGGGGTCTACCCCTACCGTCGCGAGGCCGAGGACCCGATTCGTATGTTCGCCGGCGAAGGCACGCCGGAACGTACCAATCGACGTTTTCACTACCTCGCCCTGGGCAACCCGGCAACCCGCCTGTCCACTGCATTCGATTCCACCACCCTGTATGGCGAGGATCCGGATGAGCGTCCGGATATCTACGGGCGCATCGGCAACTCGGGTGTGTCCATCGCCACCCTGGACGACATGAAGAAGCTCTATTCGGGCTTTGACCTGTGTTCGCCTACCACCTCGGTATCCATGACCATTAACGGCCCGGCGCCGATTATCCTGGCGATGTTCATGAACACCGCGATTGATCAGCAGGTAGAACGACACCTTAAGGAAGAGGGGCGCTGGGAACAGGCCGAGGAAAAAATTCGCGAACTGTTCAAGGGCGCAACGCGACCGGGCTATTCCGGTGAATTACCCGAAGGTAGCGACGGGTTCGGGCTGGGCACCCTGGGCGTGACCGGTGATCAACTGGTGGACGCGGAAACCTACCAGCGAATTCGCAGCTATGCCCTGTCACAGGTTCGTGGCACCGTTCAGGCGGATATTCTAAAGGAAGACCAGGCCCAGAATACCTGTATCTTTTCCACTGAATTTGCGCTGCAAATGATGGGTGACGTGCAGGCCTTTTTCATCGATAACGCGGTACGTAATTTCTACTCGGTGTCGATCAGCGGGTATCACATTGCCGAGGCCGGGGCGAATCCCATTTCCCAGCTCGCTTTTACCCTGGCCAACGGCTTTACGATCGTGGAGTACTACCTTAGCCGGGGAATGAATATTGATGACTTCGCGCCCAACCTGAGCTTTTTCTTCTCCAACGGCATGGATCCGGAGTATGCGGTGATTGGCCGGGTAGCCCGTCGAATCTGGGCCAGGGCCATGAAGCGGATTTATGCAGCGGATCCTCGCAGCCAGATGCTCAAGTATCACATCCAGACATCCGGTCGCAGCCTGCATGCCCAGGAAATTCAGTTCAACGATATACGCACCACCTTGCAGGCCATGTACGCGCTGTTCGATAACTGCAACAGCCTGCATACCAATGCCTACGATGAAGCCCTGACTACGCCCACCGAGGAATCGGTGCGTCGGGCAGTGGCTATCCAGATGATTATCAACAAGGAACTGGGCCTGAACACCAACCAGAACCCCTGGCAGGGCTCATTTGCCCTGGAGTACCTCACCGATATGGTCGAGGAGGCGGTGTACAGGGAATTTGAGAGCATTTCCGAACGCGGCGGTGTGCTTGGTGCCATGGAGAGCATGTACCAGCGCGGCAAGATCCAGGAAGAGAGTCTTTATTACGAACACCTCAAGCACAGCGGTGAGCTACCCCTGGTGGGTGTGAATACCTTCCTGGCCGATTCGGAGCAGGGAACGAGCGAGGTCACGGTCACCGAACTGATTCGCTCCAGCGAAGAAGAAAAGCGCGCCCAGGTGAACAATGTTCGAGCCTTCCAGGCGCGTCATGCGGAGCGTTCACATGAAGCCCTGCACGCCCTGGCCGTGGCCGCCCAGGCCGGAGAGAATACCTTTGGTAAATTGATGGAAGCGGTGAAGAGTTGCTCACTGGGCACCATCACTCATTCACTGTACCTGGTGGGTGGTCAGTACCGTCGCAATATGTAGGCAATTGCCGGAGGTCTTCCGGCAACTAGTCCTGCCCGCGAGCCGGGACCAGGGTGGTTGTCTCAGGAGCCAGGTCCTCTTCTCCGAGTTCACGCAGCATCTGGGTGCGGGTAGCCGCTACCAGTTCCCGGGTCGGGTTTGAGGCAAGCTGATTCACCCTGATGGGCATCTGGATGATCACTTCGAGTTTCCCGGGGCGGGGTAGCCGTGCGCCGCTGGGCAAGATATGCCGGGCGCCACGAATAACCATGGGCACCACCGGGAAATCCGCTCGCACTGCAGTGGAAAACGCCCCCATGCGAAACGGCATCAGGCCCGGCTTCTTTTGAAACGTGCCTTCGGCGAAGAATGCCAGGGCCTGGCCGTCCTTGGCGGAATCCAGTAACCGGCGGGCATCCGCCGCGCTCTTTTTGCGATTAAACCGTTCTACAAAATGTGAGCCCACCCGTCGTAACAGCAGGTGAGCTCCGGGCATTTTTCGGATTTCCTGCTTGATGACGAAACTGAATATCGGAGGAAGGGCGGCGGCGATCAGCGGCCCGTCAAGGTAACTGGCATGGTTTGCGACGATGACACAGGGGCCCTCTGGCAACCTGTTCAGGTGATGGACTGTCACCGGAATGCCCGCGAGTTTGAGTATCAGCTGTGCCGTCCTGTGTACCATGCGTCGGCATATATTCTGTGACGGAATCAGGGCCACAGCCAGGGTGAGCAGTAATGCCAGGGTGAAGAATACGACCAGGGCGTAAACGCCCCACGCAGCAATCAAAAACCGTTTCAGAAAATTCATATGCAAAAGGTAGCTACCAGTGCTCCGAGCATTGCCAATTCCTTTGTCCAACGCAAGTGAAAGCGGGCGCCAGCGCGAGAATAATGCCCTTTTAACCCTTGGTTTCGCCTGGGTTTTGTGACCCGTTCCACAGTTATGTTAATGCGCCGGGCATTATGTGACCTCCGTCACGGCCATGTCTTTTTTACGAATCCATACTCGCATTCACACTAAAAACAGCGGGACTTGCGGTGCTTCCCGCTGATCCGGAGAGATTCCGAATGAATTCACCGCTTACGTCGAAGATCGCGTCCACCATGAGCGAAATCGGCAAGGATTTGTAATAATGGCAAGTATTTCAGCACAGATGCGCCAGTCCGCTCCCGGCGGGGAGCCGGTTGTGGAGATCACTATCGATAGTTTCCTTGATGCGATATGGATGGAACGTGGGCTCTCGGCCAACACGCTTTCCGCCTATCGTGCCGATTTGAAGGCGCTGACCGAGTGGCTTGAAAAACGCGGCGTGACCCTTCAGAAGGCGTCCCGTGCGGATTTGCTTGCCTATATCGCTCACCGTGTTGAAACCGGTGGCCGTCCTCGTTCGACGGCACGTCAGTTATCCAGTTTCCGACGCTTCTATCGCTACCTGGTCAGGGAAAGAGTGATAGGCGAAGACCCCACCGCCCAGATTGAAATGCCCAAGATTGGCCGTTCACTGCCCAAGTCCCTGACCGAGGGACAGGTGGAGGCCCTGTTGTCTGCGCCGGATACCGAAGACCCCCTGGGGCATCGGGATCGCACCATGCTTGAAGTGCTGTATGCCGCAGGCTTGCGTGTTTCCGAATTGATTAACTTGCGGCTAAGCCAGATTAACCTCAACCAGGGCGTGATCCGGATTACCGGCAAGGGCGATCGTGAACGTTTGATCCCGTTGGGCGAGGAAGCCCTGGACTGGATTGAGCGCTTCTGCGCGGGACCTCGCGGCGAAATTCTGCTGGAGAGGCAAACCGAGTTCCTGTTTCCCACCCGTCGCGGCGACAGCATGACGCGCCAGGCGTTCTGGCACATCATCAAGCGCTATGCGGCAAAGGCCGGTGTGGAAGGCAACCTGTCTCCCCATACTCTGAGACACGCCTTCGCCACCCATCTGCTCAATCACGGCGCGGACCTGCGCGTGGTGCAGATGCTGCTTGGCCACAGCGATCTGTCTACTACCCAGATCTATACCCATGTGGCTCGTGAGCGCATGAAAGAGCTGCATTCCCAGCATCATCCCAGGGGTTGATAGCCTGAAAACTGCCGAACCTGAGCCGGGATTTGCTAGAATCCTCCGGCCGACAGTGATGCCCGGGTGTACCCGGCGCCGCATTGTCTTTCAAAATTTACAGATTTCTGTTTAAACCAGGCCGTTTTTTTCATGCGTAGATATAGAGCCAGTTTTCTTGCTTCCCTGTTTTGTCTTGGTAACGCTCTGTGCGTCACCGGGGTCCAAGCCGCCGAGGTAAAATCCCCAGAAGAACTTGCCAGCACCTTTCCCGGAATCGAGGAGGAGAATATCCAGGACAGCCCGGTTCCCGGTCTGTATCAGATAACCCTCGGTTCGCAGGTGGCTTATGTGACCCAGGATGGCCGCTATCTGATCAAGGGAGAGCTTATCGACCTGGATAACAACTTGAACCTTACCGAGGCGAGCAAGGCTGACGTCAGGCGTGAGTTACTCACCGGACTGGAACAGGCAAATATGATCGTGTTTGCTCCCAGGCCGCCGGTCAAGTCCAAATATTCCGTGACCATATTTACTGACATTGATTGTCGGTATTGCAGGACCTTCCACCGCGGCATTGAGCAAGTGAATATGTTGGGCATTGAGGTTCGCTACATGATGTACCCGGTTGCCGGTCCTGGAACCGCGTCATGGAAGAAGGCGGTTGAGGTATGGTGTGCGCAAGATCGCAGCGGAGCCATGACCGCCGCCAAGAGTGATAGCCCATTCCCTGTTCGCGAATGTGATGCCAGCC
>JAOTSW010000210.1 GCA_029864735.1 Chromatiales bacterium
CGGTGTCGATGCCCTTGGCGGTCGACTCGGAAACGTTCAACTGGGTATCACGGACCAGCGCTACTGAGTAGTCGGATGCACGAGTTACCAAAGCACAGGCGTCGGCGTTCTGGTTTTCGTAGCAGTCATCCAGGATGTACTGAACACCCAGGGAGCTGATACCGTCTTCCAGTTCGATCGACCAGTAGTCCAAAGTCATGGTAAATCCATGCTCACCAAAGGTCGGCGTGTAAACCAGACCAACAGTGTAGGTATCACCGGACTCAGGAATCAGGTTCACGTTACCACCAACTGCGGCACGTACCTGGTTATCCGTCTGGACGCCCACCTGGGCACAGCCTGCAGGCAACGGGGTACGGGTACAGGGGTCGACGTACTGCGGGAAGCTGTCAACCACACCACCGTACAGATCGCCAATGGTCGGCGCACGGTACACGGAGCCGTAGGTGGCGCGAAGCTTCAGGTCTTCAATAGCCTGAAATTCCACACCAAACTGGAAGGTGGTCTCGGAATCGAAGACGTTGAAGTCATCGTACCGAACGCCGCCTTTCAGCATGATTTCCTGTGAACCGTTGTCGAACACCGGAGCCAGGACTTCCGCAAAGAAGGACGTCGTGGTCAGGCTACCGGTGGTGCCTGCACCAACGTTACCAGTAACAGCGCCGGTCTGCTTACCAGAATCCGGGGTGTACTTGAAGGTATCTTCCCACCACTGGAAACCAGCTGCCCAACCAAGGTCACCGCCAGGCAGTGCAAAGGCTGAACCAGAAATGCTACCGCCCGCAATGGACTGAGTTGACAGGTACTGGTCAACCAGGTCCACACTCACGTAGTCAATCATATCCTGGGTCAGGGACGAGGAAGTGACCGCACCACTTTCGCGCACGACCGAACCACCGCCGAACATGTTCAGCGGCACACAGCCGTTGATCAGGCCGGAGTAGGTGTCGGTGCCTGCGTCGTAGAACGCGTAACACTCGGGCTGGCCGTCACCGTTCAAGTCGGCTGATGGGCCGAGAGACGAGTCAAGGCGCGCACCGGAGAACTGACCGTAGTCAACGTCCTGACGGCTGCGATAACCACGGTTCATGAACAAATCCCAGTCCATGCCGTTGTCCAGGCTACCTTCCAGGCCAGCAACAAACTGGAACTGGGTAATTTCCTGCTCAAACGCACGCTTGGTCTCGATCATACGGCGACGGGGGTTAACCACCGGCTCGTAAATCAAAGAGGTACCGTTAGCGGCATTGTAAGTATCAATTGCCTGACGCAGGTAGTAGTTGGCTTCGGAAATACCCGTGTAGGAATCCACTTCGCCATCACCGTCCAGGTCATAGAAACCATTGTGCATGGGATCGCCGCCGGTGTAAGGCAGCGGCGCCAGTTCCTGGCGGGACTCACGGAAGTTTGCACGCACTTCGGTGTTCAACCGGATCTTGTCGGTCAGGTCGAAGTGAGCCTCGGCAAACAGGTTGGTACGCTCATACGGGGTCTGAATGTAGTTGACGGGAGCGTAGTTGTAGCTACCGGCAGCCCCAGGAGTCATCAGACCTGCTTCATAAGGATTGGCAGCAGTAGTACCGATATGGAAGAGACCCTGGGTCGCGAAGGGCAGGCGACTTTCAGGAACACGGGAAGAACCGATCCTGTAGCAGCCTTCCGGATAGGGAGCGGTCAGGTTGTTCTCGCAGCCTTCGGGATAGATGTAGAAGGAATCCTTAAAGTATTCCCAAGGGGCATCAGCCTGGTAGGCTTCTTCCTGGTTGACGTACTCAGCGCCAAAGGTGAAGTTACCACCGGCAAACTCGGTACCACCAATAAAGTTAACGGTGTCCTGCTTACCCTTGCTGTCGAACCAGTTAGCGGTCTGCAGGCCAACTTCAAAGCCCTGGTAGTCGCGACGGGTGATGATGTTTACCACACCGGAGACAGCGTCGGCACCATACACAGCCGATGCACCATCCTTCAGGATTTCCACGCGCTCAATCATGGTGGCGGGAATGGTCTGGAAGTCGCCTCCGTCCACTGTACGCTGACCGTTAATCAGGGTCAGGGTACGGGCAGAACCCATGCCACGCAGATCGATCAGCACCGCACCGTTACCACCGTTATTGGTAGTGGTACCGATCGGAGAACCGGACATTGAAGGCATGCTCTGGATCAGGTCACCAACGTCGGTGATACCAGCGGCCAGGATTTCTGCACGGGTCAAGACTGTTACCGGGCTTGCGCTTTCCAGATCCGCACGCTTAATGCGCGAACCCGTGGTCACGATCTCTTCGATCTTCGCGCCTTCCTCTTGTGCATAGGCACCAGGACCCATTGCCAGCGTCATCAAGCCGGCACTGAATCCAAGACCTAGGCGAACTGCTTTTTGCAGCTTGCTATTTCTAGACATGAATATTCCCCATATCAAATTTATATAGTTGGATCTCACCACATGACTGTAGCGACCCCCCAACAACCAAAGCGTTGCGAATACAACACAACGCATTGAAATGTTATACCATCCTTTTCAGGGGCCGTAAACAATAGTTTATACCTTCAAAAACAGGTAAATGAACATAGAATCAATCCACTAAAAGCCATGCCCCGGCCGAACTTGTACCAAAAACGCAACAAATCTTTTGGCATTTAACTGCGTTGTGGCTACCCCACGAAATTAGAAACCTATCGAATGCGCCACCTTTTCTGAGGCGAGAATCGTAACCGGTACCCCATATAGTTCGATAATGAAGACCAGAGACCACCTTATATCCACCCCAGATCCGTCGCTTCCAACCTTCAGTTTTGATGCTCAGAAAGTCGATAGACCAGCCCAATCCGTGGTCAAAACAAACCACCACGGCAGACTCCAGCGATTTTGGCGCCAAAAACCTGTACTCCAGTAAAAATTCTGATCCCTGGGCCTATACAAGAGTAAAAGCTCAAGGGGTATTTTTGAAAAATGCCGCGTGCAGACAGCGAATTTTGCCCTGGCCCACCATATCCACACTCTGAAACCACATAAATTGTTGAAAACAATGCTTTTATTGAAATATCTTAAGCATCTTGCTCCCGGGTCATCATTTATAGGTTGAGCACTTCCATCAATACAGATAGCGGCCCCCAGGCGGCCGAGATCAATCACCTGGTCGGGGCGCGGCAAGGGTTGAGAGCCGGCACAGGCTGAGAACACTGAACGCAGTAGCCCGGGAATTTGATTTTACCTCGGACCAACTAAAAGACATGGTCAAGGCCGGGCTGGATGATGCGTCAATCACAAAACTCAAATCGCTTGCGGTGACCAGCGCCTTTGGCAATGTATTCTGCCAGCCCTTCAAGGATGAGAAGGGCAAGCTATTGGCCTGGCACATCGAACTGAGCTAGGCGACTGCCGCCGGCAGTTTTTCCCCGGGTAGCAATAACCAATGTGTTGACGCCGATTGAAACTTCACTGATACTTGATTACTCAACTAGTAGTGAAGTAATAAAATGCCAAACACCACTGACAGCATGAAGCTTGTAATTGAGCTCTCGGCCCTGCATAGCAGCGTCCTGAAACGCATCGAATCCCAGCTGAGTATTCATGGGATAAGTTTCACCGAGTTCCTCGTCATGCACCAATTATTCCTGGCGCCCACCCGGACCCTGCGACGAATCGACCTGGCGGAAAGCGTGGGCCTTAGTGCATCCGGTGTGACCCGGGTTTTAAAACCCATGGAAAAAATACACCTGGTTGAAAAAGAGAGTAATCCCCGGGATGCGCGCGTCAGCTTCGTGAAACTTTCCGGGGCGGGAGAAGTTGTTTATCGGGACGCTTTCACCAGTGTGGAACACAGCGCGCAATCCCTTGCAAAAGCCCTGAGCAAAAAACAGCTCTCCAGCTTCCTTGAACTGGTGGCGACTCTAAAATAGGCTACCCAGCACCTCCGCGAGGTGCCCCGGCATACCCCATTGCCTTGCATCAGCCATGGCCGGCCCGAGGGCCGCCCATGATTTTAGTACTGCATGCGAGCAACCGAAATTGTCTCCTTTGCAGGCTTACTCGCAGTCATCCGTGGGAAAATCACCCGCGGGTGGATAATCGACACCCAAGGGTAATGCCCCGGCCCCGCCGGTGTATTCCAC
>JAOTSW010000211.1 GCA_029864735.1 Chromatiales bacterium
TATTCTGGGCGGGTCGCGCCGGTCGGGCAGGCTGGCAGTTCCCCCAGGGCGGAATCTACGAATTCGAGTCTCCCGAGCAGGCCATGTACCGGGAACTCGAGGAAGAGGTCGGGCTGTGCGAGCGGGATGTGGAGCTTTTGGGCTCGACCCGTCCCTGGCTGAGATACCGTCTTCCCAAGCGCTTTGTGCGCAATACCGTTCCTGTTTGCATTGGCCAGAAGCAAATATGGTTTCTTTTGCGCCTGGTGGGTGAAGAATCCGCTTTTCGGCTGGACACTACCGAAACGCCTGAATTCGACCGATGGCGATGGATTGACTATTGGGAGCCGGTTAGGGAAGTCGTTTTTTTCAAGCGGGTAGTTTACGCGCGGGCCCTGGACCAACTCAAAGAGGTCGCTTTTCCCGAAAATCCGCCGGCCCGGCCCCGTTGGGTGGGCAGTAAGATGCGTCCCTACCACCACCGCCGTGGCAACCGCCCCCGTCGCAGCAAAAAGGATGGCTGAGCCGGTAATTCGCCAACCAGGTGCGTGGTTGCCAGTGGAGCGCTACACTAGCCCACCCTGAAATCCAGAGAGCTGACATTGGCCAGATTGCAGACCAACCTGGTAGTGAAGACCCACCACCCAGGGCGCCATCGTCTCCTGGTGGCGGGGTTGGTGCTTGCCTTGCTGGCAAGTTCCTATGGATTGTTTGAGTTCGGGCGGTTTCGTGGCGGCTATGATTTCCTCGAAAGTCGGGAGCAGATTTCACAGCGGGATCGGGAAATCGCGCAATTGAATCGGAAAATCGAACAGTTGCGCAATGAAGTGGTCTTGCTGGAGACCTCCAGCGGCATCGACGATGAGGCCCACCAGCAGATTGAGCAGCGTCTGCAGGTTCTGCAGGGCATCATCCAGGAACAAGCCGAGGCCCTCGCCTTCTACAAGGGGATTATTAGTCCCGAGGACGGCGAGGCAGGCCTGAAGATCAGGGATTTCAAGGTAGAACCCGGTACCGAGCCGGGATGGTACCTGGTCAAGATCGTATTGATACAGGCCAAGGATCACGGAAGGCAGGTATCCGGTGTTGTAGACTTGAGCATTGATGGCCAACTGGCGGGCGAAGGAAAAACCCTGGCGCTGACGGATGTCAGGCAAACTGCGGAGGCTGCTGGTGCGCCGGCTTTTTCATTCCGCTATTTTCAGGAACTGGAAGAGTCCTTGAGTTTGCCCGAGGGCTTTGTGCCGGAAAAAATTAATATTGAGGTGCGGCCCAAGGGCCGCTCCGCAAGGACTATTCGGAAATCATTCGATTGGCAGTGGCCGTCAGACGGTAGCAGCGACCAGTCGTAGTGTCAGGAGAAGGCATGTTCGGTTCGAAACAAAAAAATCCCGCGATTCAGACCCTGGTCGGGACTGAGACGGTGGTGCGCGGTGACGTATCCTTTCGTGGTGGGTTTCATATTGATGGAAAGGTTGAAGGCGATGTTCGCAGCTCTGACGAGGCTAACTCGTACCTCAGCATAAGCGAGAGCGGTTGCGTGGAAGGCAGCGTGGAAGTGGACCGGGTTTCATTAAATGGCACTGTGAAAGGTGACCTGGTCAGCCACGGGCGGCTCGAGCTGGGACCCTCCGCCAGGGTGGTTGGAGACGTGCACTACAAGCTCCTTGAGATGGCTATTGGCGCCGAAGTTAACGGCAAACTGGTTCACGAGGGCGAAAAGCCCGCCTCGACTGGACGCGCAAAGAGCGCGCCTGCTGAGCAGACCCCGGAGGGTTCTGGTGCAGACGCCCCTTGATCCTGCGGGCTCTGCCACCATATCCTAGACACTATGAGCGAAACACAAACATATCCCGATAGCATGCCGGTTCCCCTGGTGTTCACAGATTCCGCCGCCAAAAAGGTGGCGGAGTTGATTGCCGAGGAGGGTAACGAGGCCCTGAAGTTGCGCGTTTACGTCAGCGGTGGAGGCTGTTCGGGTTTCCAATACGGTTTCACCTTCGATGAGAACTCGGAAGAAGGCGACATTGCCGTGGAGAAAGGTGGCGTGACCTTGCTGGTGGATCCATTGAGCATCCAATACTTGATGGGCGCGGAAATCGACTACAAGGAAGATTTGCAGGGTGCCCAGTTTGTTATCAGGAACCCTAACGCCACCACTACCTGTGGTTGTGGCTCGTCGTTCGGCGTCTAGGGTAAATCCTATTGATCACGAGTTTGTTCAGCGCAGTTCTTGCGCTGTGTATTCGGCTGTCCATTCTTATGGTGGTCCATGATTGAATCGGCTGCCGAAAGCCGCGATCTCATCGCCGCCGTGGACCTCGGTTCCAACAGTTTTCACCTGGTTGTCGCGCGCCTGAGTAATGGTCAGTTGGTGATTGTTGACCGGCTGCGGGAAATGGTTCGCCTGGGCGGCGGACTGGACGAATCGGGCAAGCTTAGCAATGAAATATCCCGGGCCGCGCTTGAGTGCCTTGCGCGGTTTGGTCAGCGCCTGGCCGAGATTCCGTCGGAGAATGTCAGGGCCGTGGGAACCAGCGCGCTTCGCCGGGCCCGGGGCAGGCGAGAGTTCTTGCGACGGGCCGAGAAGGCGCTGGGCCATTCCATCCAGGTTATCTCAGGAATAGAAGAGGCGCGCCTGGTTTACCTTGGCGCAGCGAGATCTTTACCCCCGGACGCCAGGCGCAGACTGGTGATGGATATTGGTGGTGGCAGTACCGAGTTGATCGTGGGTGAGGGACTGGAGCCCTTGGCCCTTGAGAGTCTCCACATGGGTTGCGTGAGCATCACCGATCGCTTCTTTTCAGGGGGGAAGATCACCGAGCAGGCTTTCCGCCAGGCGGAGCTTGCTGCCAGCCTGGAACTGCGCCCGATTAAAAACACTTTCAGGCACATGGGGTGGGTGAACGTGGTTGGGGCCTCAGGAACTATTCGCGCGGTGGGCAAGCTGGTCCAGGAGTTGCGGGGGGAATCGGTGATCACTCCCGCGGGTCTGGATGCGCTGCGTTCCATGATGATCGCGGACGGAGAAATTAACCGGGATCATCTGCCCGGGCTGTCCACGGAGCGTGGCCCGGTCCTGGCAGGTGGCTTGGCAGTACTGAACCAATTGTTCAAGACCTTCAATATTCGAGAACTGCAGGTGGCGGAAGGGGCTCTGCGAGAGGGCTTGCTTCACGATCTGCTGGGCCGGCTCTCCCAGGAGGATGCCCGGGAGCTAAGTACTCGCACCATGCAGATGAGATACAACGTCGATCGGCAGCAGGCTGAACGGGTTGAAACCACAGCCCTGGATTTGCTGTCGGCGGTGGCTGTGCCATGGGACCTGGGCTCGATCCTTGCGCGCAAGGTGCTTAGCTGGGCTGCGCGTTTGCATGAGATTGGCCTGGACATTGCTCACTCCAAATACCAGAAGCATGGCGCCTACCTGCTTGAGCATGCCGATATGCCGGGATTTCCCAAGGACGAGCAATATTTGCTTTCCTGCCTGGTGTGTAATCACCGCCGCAAGATTTGCGAGGACACGGTCAAGCGACTTCCAAAGTCCTGGCATTTGAAAACCTGGCGCCTGATCACCCTGCTCAGACTGGCGGTGCTGCTAAACAGGTCCCGCGCCCCCAATGATCTGCCGATCCTGGAGGCCAGTGTTTCAGGGGAAACTCTCAGCATCAGATTTCCCGAGGGATGGATGGAGCAGCACCCTCTTACCCTGGCGGATTTGCAGCAGGAAGAAAATTACCTGAGGAAGAGCCCGATAAGCCTGGAGTTTTCCTGAACCCGGCTCAGGGGTGATAGATGCCGCCCAGCACCGTGGCCTGGCTGGCGCCAGTGACTGATGGAAGGTTGCCGGTTGCCCCAGACAAGGTGCGATGGGCGAGCCAGGCAAACGCGGCTCCTTCTACCCAGTCCGGGTCCAGTCCTAACTCCATGGTTGAGCAAACCCGGCAGCCGGGAAGCAGGGCCTGCAAGCGCTTTAGCAGGGCCTGGTTGTGGGTTCCACCGCCGCATACCGCCAGCAACTCGGCTTGCGGGAGATATTGCTCGATTGATTCCAGTACGCACCGGGCGGTGAATTCCAGCAGCGTTGCCTGAACGTCCCGGGCATTGACCCGGTGCACCAGGCTTTGA
>JAOTSW010000212.1 GCA_029864735.1 Chromatiales bacterium
AACCCAGTCGACCACGCTGTCGCTGGGATTCAGCATGACAAATTTCGACTTGTTTTCGGAACCACCACCCTTGGCGGCAATTCGCACGTCTACCGTATCGCCTGGAACCAGTTCCACATGCACGATGGCGGGAGTGTTATCCCGGGTATTCTGCCGCTTGCCGGCCGGATCCGAGAGCACCGA
The DNA here is from genome assembly GCA_029864735.1 of Chromatiales bacterium. Classification (GTDB taxonomy): domain Bacteria; phylum Pseudomonadota; class Gammaproteobacteria; order Steroidobacterales; family BM003; genus CAKZML01. Next base: position 184 of record JAOTSW010000212.1, read on the forward strand.
GGCCCGCAAGGTATTGTCCTTGTCTGTGTATGCGCGGCGTACACCCTCGTCCACCAACTGCTGGACACTGCGCTTTGTCTCAAAGCTCACATTCTGACCGACCTTGAGAAACACAACGCAGATACCCGTGTCCTGGCAAATAGGCCTGTGGCCTTCTGCGGCCATACGGGAGTTCACCAGTATCTGGGCCATGGCGTCCTTGGCCGCCGGCGACTTCTCTCTTTCGTAAGCCTCGGAAAGCGCCTGGATGTAATCGATCGGGTGATAGTAGGAGATGAACTGAAAGCCTTCGGCAATGCTCTGGATGAAATCTTCTTCGCGTATGACCGTCATGATGTTGCAGTCCTTGTAGCAGGGTGTTCGGACAGGATGAGGAATTGTACCTCGCGAATCATCAGGATGCCCTTGAGGTTTTCCGAAGCTTACTACTGTCTGATTTGCCGGGGGCGCGGAGGCGCTTATGGGCTCTCAACGGTCCAGGGGCCCGGAACCGGGCCGGATTATCGGGCATTTGGCGAAATTATCTGCTGACGAGACCGGATGGTTTCGGCGCGGATGCCGCGGACCGGCTGGACAGCCCTACCCCTCTTTTGAGGTGGTCTGTTCAGAATGCATGCCCCGGGATCCCCTGGCCCGAACCTGCAGCCTAATTCAGAGTCTCGTCCACCAGGACCACCTGGTAGGGAGTCTGTTCGGTGGCGCTGGCCTGGATGATGAGGATAGTCAAATTGTCACCGCCATTAAGCTGAACAACAAATGGCTCCACCAGATTCGCCTCCCCTGCGCCTGCGAGTTCCGCACGAGTGGTGATACTCAGATAATATTCTCCAGGCTCCCCGGCATAAAGATTGGATGTGGATCCGTAACCAAGATTTCTGATAATTCCGTCGGAAAAAGTCGGGGGCATCGTGGTCGGCAACGCTTCGCTCAGATACACGTTTAGGATTTCGCCGGTATTGATGCCGTGGATCGCACGTATTCTGGCTTCGGTGGCCACACTTCTGCGATCATCGGCCCCAAGCACACCGATCATTCCTTCCGGCGAGGAGCCCGTAACAAAGGTGTACTCCTTACCCGCCTCAACGGTATCAGTCAGTTGCAGCAAGGACGTGGTGATATCAGCTGCTGGCGTGACGAGAAAATCCTGGTCTCCGGCACCCAGGACAACAAACTCGCCCAGGCTTCCATAGTCCAGAGCGAGAGCTACCGATGTCTGGGCAGGTCCTGCCAGGATATCCAGCGGCCCCTCGACCACATCAATATTCAGACCACGAACCCGGCCTCCGAAGGTTACGTCTCCGGAAAGGACACTATCCTGCCCATAGGTTCTTATCATGTTCAACGCGGCACTCGAGTTACCGGCATTGTCCACAAAAATCATTTGCCTCTCGGCATCTCCAGTGAGATCGAGTGTGCCAGAGTCAAATACCACGTCTGTCGTGCCGGAATATGTAACCCGCACCTGGTACTCCCCGGGAGTGATCTCCAGAGACCCGGACGACTCGGTAAATGTAAGGGTGGTATAGGCAGTGACGCCAATCAGGTCCACGCCTGGGTCGGTCAGAAAAATATCCAGCGGTCCGAGATCCACGGAAGCGTGAATAAATTCCAGGTAGCCACCCGTCACCGGTTTCACTCGCCTTGGATTGCTCGTGATAAAGGTGGTCGGATTTGCCAGCGTGCCGGCAGTCACCACTGTGTATTCTACATTTCCGGAGAATTCGTAGTCCGGAATGGTGTCGATGATTATTGTCTCCCCGGCAGGGGTGAATGCCTTGAGTTCGACAGTGGCTATGTCGGTGGTTCCACCCTTGGACACCGGAATACTCATCCTGGTCGCCTTCAGGTATTCAACTGAAGAGTGCAGGGGCAACTCACTCACATTCATCTGGATACGCGGCCCATCAACCAAGGCATGCACGGCTCGAACATAGTATGCAGTGACTTCATTTTCGGAGCCGCCGCATGAGGCCAGTAGAACAACTACGGCCAGGGTGCCAAGGCGAAGGGAAGACAGGTACCGCATAGAAATTATCTCGAAATCGTAAACCGCCTATTGTACTCAAGTTCGGGCACAAGGTGATTGATATCAACCAGGCAGATGGGCAACAAAAAAAAGAGCCCCGCCAGATGGCGGGGCTCTCTCAGGCTTCGGTCAAGCTCCCTGAACGGGAATCATGACCTGCATGTGCTTGAATTCCAGGGAAAACCTTAGAATTCGTAACGCACACGCATGTAGTAGAAAGCACCGTTAAAGCCAAACGGGCTGAACTGGCTGTACCGGTTACCCACACCACCTGCAGCACCGGGATTTTCTTCCGGAGTAGTGTCGAACAGGTTCTGGGCACCAAGCGTGAAAGTGACCGAATCGTTCCAGTGGTAAGCAGCCTCGGCGTCAACCAGATATTCACCACTGTAGCTGTTGCCATCTTCCGAGTCATACCAGTCGTCGAAGTAGCTCACACGGGCCAACATGCTCCAGTCACCCGTAGAGTGATTGGCGGTCAGGTTGTAGCGAGTTTCCGGCACACCCTCTTCGATCTGGCGAATACGTGCATCATCAACCGTCTGGCCGGCATCCGTCACTTCGGTGCTTGTGGTGTTGTAGGCCAGGGTCAGGTTGGTGGTGCCAGCAGCCCAGTCGATCGGGTAGGTGGCAACGATATCCACACCTTCGGTGCGGGTGTCGAAGTCATTGGTGAAGAACCGGAAGTTCTGCAGATTGCCGGCACTGGTCACGCCTTCACCGATCAGGTCTTCAATTTCCTGGTCACTCAACTGGTAGTTCTGGGACAGGTTTAAACGATTCTCTACATCAATTTTGAAGTAATCAACCGTTACGTCCAGACCACCCACGTTGAAGAACACACCAAAGGTCATGTTGGTCGAATCTTCAGGCTCAAGAGGCTTGCCGCCACGCAGGGCTGCAACCGCTGAATCCGAAGGAATCGTGCCGTTGTTCACCAGGTCATTCAGAACGAAATCAAACTCGGTGGACACATTATAGGCATTTGACTGACCGGGGGTCGGAGCCTTAAAGCCAGTGCTGGCGGTAGCACGCAAACCGAAGTTGTCGGTGATGCGGTAGTTACCGGCAATCTTGCCGTTGGTAGTGGTTCCGAAGTCAGAGTAGTCCTCGTAACGCATCGCAGCGCCAATCAGCAGGTCTTCGGTAGCTTCCCATTCTGCATCGAAGTACATGCCCAGGTTGCTACGATCCCAGCTGCCGCCGGCGATGTTGCTGAAGCCGGGGAAACCGTTAGAGGCAGCACTGAAACCCTGGGGAGCCAGGTAGCCGATCTCGAAGGATTCCTGCTGACCGACACGAATGGAGAATTCTTCCACACGCTGCTCGATACCGAAAGCCAGGTTCAAATCTTCACGGGGGCTATAGCCAAAGTCCGCGTTGAAGTTACGTTCGAACTGCGTGTAGCCACCCGGATCGAAAGCAGTCGGCGTTGCCGGACCAAGAGAGGCATTAACGGTGTTGCGAATGAAGAAGTCCACCTGGTTCTGGCCAAGGCCGGCGCTGAAGTCATAACGCAGGCCATTGTCCATTTCGCCCATGACACCAGCAACCAGCGAAGTGTCGCTCACGTCACCACCAAACCGGGGGGTAAAGCCGCCGGGGAATATTTCCTGGAAGGTGAAGCAGTTAGGATCAGAAAACACCTGAGCCAGGGCAGTCGGATCAGGCGCATTGTTTACAATGTTGACCGTCGGGCAGTTAGCTGCGCCCGGCGCACCGCCGGCGGCTTCCAGCAAGTCGCCAACCAGAAGCGTTTCGCCACCGTCATTGCTGAATACCGCACCGCGAGTATTCGGATTACGGAAGTAAAAACCGCCGTCAACATGCTTCTTGGAGTAGTTGGCATGGGAGTAGAACTCGCTGCTGT
>JAOTSW010000068.1 GCA_029864735.1 Chromatiales bacterium
CGATGCGACCTATGACCTGTCGAGCAAGTTTGGCGCCTATCCGGATAGAGTCGTAGCCCTGTTGCGAGAGGTGGAACGCTCCGGTGCCAGGCCGGCACTATCATTCAACGTGGGTTCGCTGGTTCTCAAGCCCGCAGCTTACCTGCGAGCCCTGGAGCAGTGCCAGGAAGTATTGGCCCGGGCCCAGGTAAAGATTTCCTTGCTGGATGTGGGCGGTGGTTTCCCGGCCTGGTATCCGGATGTGGATGCCCGACCGGTGGCGGATTTCTTCACTGCCATCAGCGAGTTTGCCCGACAGGCCATTTCACAGGGGCCGCTGACGCTGATGGCTGAACCGGGCAGGGCGCTGGTGGCCGAGGGCATGTCGGTGGTCACCCGGGTGCTGCTGCGCAAGGACAGCAGCGTCTACATGAATGACGGAGTCTGGGGGAGTTTCATGGAGCCGATCATCTCCAAAGGACTGGTTAGCTATCCCACCCGGATTTACCGTGATGGCCAGGTTCTGAAGGTGGATGAAACCCGGCAGTTCACTCTCTATGGACCTACCTGCGATTCCCTGGACGTGTTGCCGCGCCCGTTTACGCTGCCTGCAGACATTCAGTGCGGCGACTACATTGAGTTTGGCAATATTGGTGCTTACAGCCTTACCAACCGCACCGGTTTTAACGGGTTCTATCCCAATACGTTTGTTAGCATCAGCGATGTATCCGAACTTCCGCCAGATGGCGGGGTAAAGGAGATTACTTAATGAAATTGTTTATCGCCGCGGTGTTTCTTGGCTTATTGAGCTTACCTGGACTGCTTCAGGCCGATACTCCCCAGCCGTCCATGGGGCCGGTAATTCAAGACTTTGGTCCCTACCTTCCCGTGCTGGAACCGGGCTTCGAAACGCCCATGGATCAACCGATGAGGGCCGTGTTTGATGTTGCCCAGTCCCCGGAGCCGGGCGAGGCCAGTCGTTACCTGGAAACCCCTGCACGCTATATGAATATGCACGCCGGCTCGGGAGTGTCGAAAGACAATCTTCGGGCAGCGGTGGTCATACATGGCAGGGCTACTCGTGACCTGCTTACCGATGCAGCGTTTCAGAAGCGATTCGGCATGGATAATCCCAACAGGGCCCTGGTTGAGGCATTGATAGCCGCCGACGTGCAAATAATTCTTTGTGGCCAAAGCGCGGCATTTGGCGGCTACGACAAAACAGAATTACTGCCGGGCGTGAAACTTGCCCTGTCCGCCATGACGGCGCTGGTGGGACTTCAAAACCAGGGATACCGACTCATCGCGTTTTGATCCGCAGAGGTAAGAATATGGGTTGCTGCCTGGTCTTCTGATCAGCCCCAGGACTATCTCTGGTGGGCGCTTCGCCTGGATGGGGGTGTTCCACAGGGGGAAATGGTGGGCCCCACAGGACTTGAACCTGTAACCAATGGATTATGAGTCCACTGCTCTAACCAATTGAGCTAGAGGCCCCCAGGAGATTTACTGCGGACGCAGAGTATACCGGCGAGAAGCCGATTCGTCACGATTCGCCAGTCGTCGGACCTAGTCTTCTAGAGGGTCCGGGCGCCTGGGGCGCCTGTCCGGCTTCTTATGGGGCTTGTTACTTTTCTCTCCCCCAACCCGGTATTTGCGAATTACCGGTTTCTCATCACCCAGGTCGTCATCATCCAGGTCGTCATCGGGACTGCCCGTGTAACGTCGGGGGTCAAGGCGGTGCTTGCTCATGTTTTTCTCTTGTTTGCCCAATCCGGGTGTTCTCATCTCCGGAACGTAGAAGGTCCTGAAGTCGGCAGTTCCGGCTGCCATTCACGAAATAAACTGCTTTCCGTTCCAAAAGTCTGTTTTTGCTATATAAGCGGCTTTTGCTGGATGGTCAAGCCTTATTCACAGGTTTTCGGCCTGTTATGCGTATCGTTTCAAGGGTAAAAAAGTGGGCGATTTGTGCCAATTGAGGGATACTACCTACCGAGCGGAGCAGGGTGGCTCGGTGTTCACCAAAGGAATTGAAAGAACCTATCGGGAGATGATAAATGAGTCTTGGAAAAGAGTTTAAAGAATTCGCCATGCGTGGAAACGTCGTTGATATGGCAGTTGGCATCATCATCGGCGCCGCATTCGGCAAGATAGTATCTTCCCTCGTGAAGGATGTGATCATGCCTCCCATCGGCCTCGCAGTAGGGGGGGTGGATTTCTCGGACCTGGCCATTGTTCTGCAAGAAGCTTCTGCAGAAACGGCAGCGGTGACGATGAACTACGGCATGTTCTTGCAGACTATCTTTGATTTCCTCATCGTGGCCTTCGCTATTTTCATGGCCATCAAGGTGATGAACTCCATGAAGAAAAAAGAAGCTGATGCTCCGCCGCCCCCGCCGCCCGGACCCAGCAATGAAGAGAAACTCCTGACCGAAATCCGCGATCTGTTGAAGAAAGACTAGCGTCGGGGTTTTCACAGAGAGTTCAGGAGGCGCCACCCGGAGGGTGGCGCCTTTTTGATCCCGGAGATCTCTGGGTCAGGAGGCAAAAAAAAAGGCGCCACAAGGGCGCCTTTTTCATTGAGAAAGTGATTTCTCTTTAGTCTTCCAGCAAGAAGCTCCGCAGTTGCTCCGAGCGGGTCGGATGACGCAGCTTGCGTAGTGCCTTGGCTTCGATCTGCCGGATACGCTCCCTGGTCACATCGAACTGTTTACCCACTTCCTCAAGGGTGTGGTCAGTGTTCATGTCGATGCCGAAACGCATCCGGAGCACCTTGGCTTCGCGCGGTGTCAGTCCAGCCAACACGCCATGGGTGGCTTCTTTAAGACCTTCGCCTGTGGCGGCGTCTATGGGCGACGCCTCATTGACGTTTTCGATGAAATCGCCCAGGTGTGAGTCTTCATCATCACCGATCGGTGTTTCCATGGAAATCGGTTCCTTGGCAATCTTCAGCACCTTGCGAACCTTGTCCTCGGGCATTTCCATGCGCTCGGCCAGTTCTTCCGGCTGGGGTTCACGACCCATCTCCTGAAGCATCTGCCGAGAAATGCGATTCAGCTTGTTAATGGTTTCGATCATATGCACCGGAATACGGATGGTGCGGGCCTGGTCAGCGATGGAACGCGTGATGGCCTGCCTGATCCACCAGGTGGCGTAGGTCGAGAACTTGTAACCGCGACGGTATTCAAATTTGTCGACAGCCTTCATCAAACCAATGTTGCCTTCCTGAATTAAATCCAGGAACTGCAGTCCGCGGTTGGTGTATTTCTTTGCGATGGAGATTACCAGGCGAAGGTTGGCTTCGACCATTTCCTTCTTGGCCCGACGGGCCTTGGCTTCGCCAATCGACATCTGCCGGTTGATTTCCTTGATCTCGTTGATTGTCAGCTGGCTGTCCAGCTCAATACGGATCAGCTTTTTCTGCGAGCGAACGATGTCATCTTTCAACTTGGCGAGGACCGAGGAATGCTTACGCTTGGCGCGGATGTGCTTTTCCACCCACTCAAGGTTGGTTTCGTTCTTCGGGAAGCTGGCGATAAAATCCTTGCGAGGCATTCCGGCGGTACGCACGCAAAGCTGCATAACCGCACGTTCCTGCTCGCGGATGCTCGCCACGTAGCCGCGCAGGTTGATGATCATCAAATCAAACAACTTTGGCGACAGCTTGAGCTGCATCAGCTCATCAATCAGGGCCTCCCTGGCCTTGCGAGTCTTTTCAGACTGGGTGCCATAGGCTTCAATTGCCGCGGTGGATTTCTTGTACAAGCGGGCTATGGCCTTGAACCGACGCTCAGCTTCCTCCGGATCCGGGCCGGCGTTGGCTGGCGCTTCATCTTCTTCGTCATCGTCGTCATCATCGTCGTCATCGGACTCGACGTCTGAATCGTCCTTAACGGCGACCACGACCGGCGGGGGCGGCGGCGCTTCTTCCTCGTTGGGGTCGATGAATCCCACGATCAGGTCAGCCAGGCGGCCTTCGCCTGCCCTGACCGGTGCATATTCGCCGAGTATCAGCTCGAAGGTGGGCGGGAACAGGCCAACGGCGCTTTTTACCTGGTTCAGGCCTTCCTCTATGCGCTTGGCAATGCGGATTTCCCCTTCCCGGGTCAACAGCTCCACCGTCCCCATTTCGCGCATGTACATGCGCACCGGGTCGGTGGTGCGTCCGAATTCACTGTCAACCGTGGCCAGTGCCTCGGCGGCCTCTTCAGCATCGTCGTCGTCGTCAGCCACCGCGTTTTCAGACAGGATCAGCGAATCCGTCTCAGGGGCTTTCTCGTATACGGTGATGCCCATGTCATTGATCATGTTGACAATATCTTCGATCTGCTCAGGATCGACGATATCGTTGGGCAAGTGGTCGTTTACTTCGCCATAGGTCAAATAGCCTTGCTCTTTGCCTCGGGCAATAAGGAGCTTCAGCTGGGACTGGCGGGTATTAGTGCTAGGGTTGTTCTCGCTCAAGGTGTCAGATCCTCTGGAGCCGGACAAAACAATCAATCAGTTTAGCAAAAGATTGCATAAATTTCCATCAATCGTCGGCTTGATTTCGGGTCGATCGTAGGGCCAGCAGCTCCCGCAGTTCCTGCTTTTCTGCGGGGTCCAGCCCGGTGTCGCTCGCCTTCTTCAGCAGCCAGTCGGTACGTTGGTCAGGTCCGGACTCTCTGACCAATTTATTGAGGCTGTCTTTCAATTCCATTTTGGCTGCTTCCAGGTCGATCAGTAACTCTCCGCTGGCCAGCTTGCCCAGGTGCGGTGCTTCGGGCTCTTCACGCCAGCGCTCCAAAAGTCCCGCTGTGCTTATATTGGGGTTGTTCCTGCAGTCTTCAAGTAGAGAACTCAGCAGGGAAATGCCCTTTTTCTCGACCAGTTGCAGTTGTGGCTGCACTTCCAGGGCTGCCGCTGCGCCGGGGTAGTGCAGTGCCAGTTCAAGCGCCCGGCGGACGAGATTGCTTCGCCCCAGGCTCGCCGCCTGATTTGTCGGGGCTGCTGATTTAGCCTGGGGGCGAGATTGGTCGAAAATCAAGCCCGATAGCCGCTCGGGCGCCATGCCCACATGGTTGGCCAACTCATCCAGCAGCAGTTCCCGGTAAATTCCCATGGGTATGCGGTTAAGCAAGGGGCGTGCAAGCTCTGCCAGGTGCGCCCGCCCGTCCACGCTGTCCATGGAGTCGACCTGGCTCTCCAGTTCCTGGATCAGGAATCGGGACAGGGGCATGGCCTCGCCAAGACGTTCTTCGAAGGCGCCGGCACCGATGCTTTGAACCAGGGTGTCGGGATCCTCGCCCTCGGGTAGGAACATGAAGCGAATTTGCCGACCTTCGCGCAACACGCTGAGGCTGTTTTCCAGGGCCCGCCAGGCCGCCCGCATACCCGCCTTGTCGCCATCGAAGCAGAACACGACTTCGTTGCATACCCGGAACAGCCGGCGAAGATGGTCGGGAGTTGTGGCAGTTCCCAGGGTGGCAACGGCGTAGCGGATGCCCTGCTGGGCAAGGCTGGCCACGTCCATATAGCCCTCGACGACCAGCAGCCTGGGGATATCTCTCAGTGCCTGGCGTGCCTCATACAGGCCATAAAGTTCCTGCCCCTTGTGGAAAACAGGGGTTTCCGGGGAATTCAGGTATTTCGGTTCACCCTGGTCCAGCACCCGTCCGCCGAAGGCGATGACCCGGCCACGGGAGTCTCTGATGGGGAACATGATCCGGTCACGGAAACGGTCGTATTCACGCCCGTCGTCCTTGCGGATAATCATGCCTGACTCAAGAAGGCCATCCCGTTCAACGCTGGATTTGCCCAGCAGGTTCAGCAAGGTGTCCCAGCCCTGGGGCGCATAACCGATTTTGAAGTCCCGGGCAGTTCGCCCGTCCAGACCCCGCTGCTGCAGGTATTCCTTGGCCCGTTCACTGGTTTTCATCTGTTCCCAGTAAAAGTCCGCGGCCCGTTCCAGCAGCATGTACAGGTCGGCGTTACTCCTTTCGTCCTTGCCGCCTTCTTCCCGGGGAACCTCGATACCCAGGCTGCCAGCCAGGGCTTCAATGGCATCCACGAACTCCATGTGTTCGTATTCCATGAGAAAGCCGAGAGCGGTGCCATGGGCGCCGCAACCAAAACAATGGAAAAACTGCTTTCCGGGACTGACAGTGAATGAGGGGGTTTTCTCGCCGTGAAAGGGACACAGTCCCTTGAATTCTCTGCCCGCTTTTTTCAGTGGCATACGGCTGCTGATCACCTCGACAATGTCTGCCCTGGCGATCAAGTCGTCAATAAAATGCTGGGGAATTCGGCCGGCCATGAAACTCTCGGGTTAACCTCCCGAAAACTATAGCCCGAAATGGGCCGCCTGGAGCCAGATTATTTGGGTCTGAGGAGCTCCGACCCGGGGATTCAGACTCCCAGGCTGGCCTTTACCCGGGCGCTAACTGCGCTCATGTCCGCACGGCCCTGGGCACGTGATTTCACGATTGCCATGACCTTGCCCATGTCACGCATGGATTCGGCGCCACTTTCGCTGATTGCCTCGGCGATCAAGGCCTCAAGCTCTGCCTCGTCCAAAGGTTCGGGCATATAGGCGCTGATGACGTCGATTTCGTCCTGCTCAACTTGCGCCAGGTCATTACGACCGGCATCAGTGAACTGGCTGAGTGACTCGCGGCGCTGCTTCAGCATCTTTTCCAGGACCACCAGCACGGATTCGTCATCCATGTTGATGCGCTCGTCGACTTCTTTTTGTTTGATCGCAGCCAATACCATACGGATAGCGCCGAGGCGGGTTTTATCGCCTGCGCGCATGGCTGTTTTCATATCTTCTGTAATGCGGTCTTTCAATGACGTCATAGAAGAACAGCTGATCTTTCGATCAGCCGCCTGTAATCGAACCGAGAAACGACTGAATCAGTAAAGGCGCTTTTGCTTGGACTGGTCACGGGACACGCGCTTGGCATGCCTTTTCACAGCGGCGGCTTTCTTGCGCTTGCGTTCCTGGGTCGGCTTCTCGTAAAACTCACGACGGCGCAATTCCGTCAGAATTCCCGCCTTTTCACAGGCGCGTTTGAAGCGACGCAGGGCAGCGTCAAAATATTCATTTTCCTTAACACGAACGCTAGGCATAAGCCTTCTCACCTCACAAAACGGGTTCATAAATTTGTCCGGGCGCGGCGTCCTCTCCCCGGACAGGAAAGGGCGCGTATACTACCGGCAGCACTGTACAATTGCAAAGTTTTTGGTCAGATCCGGTCTGGTTAACACCCTTGGAGGGTATTTCTTGAGAATACTGGGAATAGAAACGTCTTGTGACGAGACCGGCGTGGCGGTGTACGACAGCGAAAAAGGCCTTATGGCCCATGAATTGTACAGCCAGGTCCGCTTGCACGCGGATTTTGGCGGTGTGGTGCCGGAATTGGCCTCCCGTGACCATGTCAGGAAGCTTGTCCCCCTTGTCAAGCGAGTGATGGAGAGCTCGGGCAGCACCCGTGGGGACATGGACGGCATTGCCTATACCTCCGGGCCCGGGCTGATTGGCGCATTGATGGTGGGTTGCAGCGTGGCCACTGGCCTGGCCCGCTCCTGGGGCGTGCCCGCGCTGGGTGTGCACCATATGGAGGGGCACCTGCTGGCTTCCATGCTGGAAGATCCGGCGCCGAAAATGCCATTTGTGGCCCTGCTGGTCTCCGGCGGCCACAGCATGCTGGTGGAAGTGAGGGGGGTTGGCCAGTACCACACCCTGGGGGAGACCCTTGATGATGCGGCGGGAGAGGCCTTCGACAAGACCGCAAAGTTGTTGGGATTGCCCTATCCCGGTGGGCCTGCCCTGGCGAAGCTGGCCGAAAGCGGTCGACCCGGTGTATTCGTCTTTCCCCGTCCCATGCTGAACAAGCCCGGACTGGAGTTCAGTTTCAGTGGTCTCAAGACAGCCGTGGTGATCGCCACCCGGGATCTGGAGATGACGGAGCAAACCCGCGCCAACGTGGCAAGGGGGTTCCAGGATGCGGTGGTAGATACCCTGGTTGGCAAGACCGTTAAAGCCCTGAAGCAGACCGGATTGAACCGCGTGGTGGTGGCCGGTGGCGTGGGCGCCAACAGGGCGTTGCGGGAACAGCTCAAAAAGAAAGTCACCGCCATGGGCGGCCAGGTTTATTACCCGCGACTGGAGTTTTGCACCGACAATGGCGCAATGATCGCCTTTGCAGGACACTTGCGTCTTGCAGCCGGTCAGGTGGACGACTGCCCCATGCAGGCCAGGGCTCGCTGGCCATTGACCGAGTTGCCACCACTGACGGCTAATCACTAAAGGAGACAAGGCCTTATGCCTGCAACGCAGCAAGCACGAGACATTATTTTTCTCAGCGACCTGAGGGTCCAGACCGTGATAGGTATCTGGGACTGGGAGCGCGCGATCAAGCAGACGGTCGCCATTGACCTGGAAATGGCCACGGACATTCGAAAAGCTGCCGCGTCGGACTCCATCGAGGACACCCTGGATTACAAGAGTGTCGCCAAGCGGATCATTGAATTTGTCGAGCAGTCCAGTTTTCAGCTGGTGGAAACCATGGCCGAGCGGATAGCCGGAATTGTCATGGATGAATTTGGTGTGCCCTGGGTAAAGGTGAGGCTGAGCAAGCCGGGTGCGATTCGTGGTTCCAGGGAAGTCGGGATCCTGATCGAACGGACTCGGGAGAACGAAGATGCCTGAAGTCTTTGTTGGGGTCGGCAGCAATGTCGACCCCGAGATGAACTTTGTCAGGGCCATCAGGGAAATGGATGCCCGCTTCGGATCGGTGCGTCGGTCCAGGGTGCTGCGGACCGAAGCGGTGGGTTTCGACGGGGATGACTTTCTGAATATGGTAGTTAGTTGGCGGACCGATATGGCGCTGGACGACGTGATGGCGGCCCTGGGCGAAATCGAGGTTCTGTGTGGCCGCAGCCGCAATGACACGCGCTTTGGTCCCCGGACCATGGACCTGGACCTGCTGCTGTATGGGGACGAGATTCATGACACGCCGCCCCTGCCGCGCCCCGAGATTGTGGAGTATGGATTTGTTTTGGGCCCACTGGCGGAACTTTCTCCCATGAGAAAGCATCCAATTGTGGGTAAAACCTTTCAGGAATTGTGGTTGGAGAAACGTGACGACATGCCGGCAATGGAAACGGTTTCCATGCCATGGTGAAACTCGAAATCGGTTAAAATAGCTTTTTGTTAAAGATGCCTGGAGTTGGATGCTCATGAAACGCATAGTCGGCTTGATTTGTACGATTGGTCTGTTGGCACTCGCAGGATGCGATGGTGGCAGTTCAGGCAACGCTGTAGGGTCCGGGGAGTGCTCGGTCGGCGGCCAAAACGCGACCATCAAGGCGACCATGCAGGTATGGTATTTATTTGATGATCAGCTCAGGGATTCTGATCCCGTGGCATTTGACGATATCAACCTGTTTCTTGATGACCTGGTTGCCGACGTTATCCCTACAGATCGCTTCAGCTACGTATGGTCCCAGCAGGAAGAAGACGAATTTCAATCTGCCACCTACGCCGGCATGGGATTTACCTTCCAGTTGCTGCCGGGCAACGATGCGCGCCTGATGCAGGTATTCGGTGAATTCCCTGGCGAGTTGCAGACTCCTGCCTCTTTGGCGGGTCTGAGAAGAGGCCTGCGAATTACCGCCATCGATGGTGTGTCCGTTGACGACATTATTGCCGCCGCAATTGCCGCCGGAACCGACGAGGTATCGGCGATCTCCGATGCCTTTGGTCCCAGGGACCCCGGGGTCGTAGTGCAGTTGGATTACGTGGATCCCCAGGGGGTGACCGGTTCGGCCACCATGACCAAGGAGTACATCCAGTTCTCAACGGTGGCCCTGTACGATGTGTTTAATCTCAATGGCAGGATCACCGGCTATCTGAATTTCCGATCCTTCGCCAACCCTTCGTTTGAGGAGTTGAGGCAGGCCTTCGTGGCATTCAATGCCCAGGGCGTGACCAACCTGGTGGTGGATGTGCGCTACAACGGTGGTGGTCTGGTCTCGGTAGCGGAATATCTTGGCAACCTGATGCTGGGCAGAGTGGTGCCAGGGAGCCTGTACTTCCAGGAGGTATTCAACAGCCAGAATTCCGGCGACAATTTCGCGACCTACTTCAGTACGATAACGGAGAGCCTGGCAACCCTGGAAAGAGTGGTGTTCATCACCACCGGTGGTTCTGCCTCGGCCAGCGAAATGGTTCTTAACGGCATGATCCCATGGGTAGAGACGGCCTCGGTTGGATCGACCAGTTATGGCAAGCCGGTAGGGTCTTACGGGTTTACATTCTGCGACCAGGTTCTGCGGCCGGTGACCTTCAAGGTCGTCAACGGCGCAGGCGCCAGCGATTACTTTGACGGGTTCACGCCCACCTGTGAGGCTGACGATAATCCGGATTACGCTTTTGGCGATCCCGTGGAAGATTCGTTAGCTGCTGCCCTGGCCTGGGTAGAGACCGGCGCCTGTCCGGTTGCTGCCGGGGATACTCCCGCGCTCTTGAGCAAGCAGCGCCAATTGCAGGAACTGACCCGGGGCATGAACTACAAGGATGTGGTGCAGAGCTACCAGTAGTTTTCGGGCTAACAGTGGAAAGGGGCGCCTCGGCGCCCCTTTTTTTATTGGCGACTTCTACCAGCCCAGGCTGCGCCCGCCATCCACTGCCAGGATTTGGCCGGTGATATACGGGGCAGCAGAAATGTAGAACAGCGCGGTTTGAGCGATGTCTTCGGGTGTTCCACTGCGGGCCAGGGGGATTTGCCTGATGATTTGCTCGCGCTCTGCCGGGTCCACCTGGGCTTCGGGCCAGAGTATGGCACCGGGCGCGATGGCATTGACCCGAACCTCGGGCCCCAGTTCCCTGGCCAGGCTCAGGGTAAGCATGGACAGTCCGGCCTTGGCGGTGCAGTACACAGAATGTTGAGCCAGGGGGCGCCGGCCATGGATATCGGCCATGTTCAGGATCATGCCGCGGCTTTTTTTCAGTGCCGGGGCCAGGGCCTGGGCAAGAAAAAACGGCGCCTTGAGATTGCTTCCCATCAAGTCGTCCCATTGTTCTTCGGTAACGGTACCCAATGGCGTGGGGTAGAAACTGCTGGCGTTGTTAATGAGTACATCCAGCCCGCCGAAGGCCTGTTCGGCCTCCCTGGCGACCCGCCAAAGATCTTTCGTATCCAACAGATCGGCCCGTAGCAAGACCACCGAATCAGGTCGATCCGCCAGAAATTCATCGGCCAGGGCCTGTGCCTGCGCTGCCGAATTGCGATAGTGCAGGACCAGTTTCGCGCCGTTGGCGTGAAAGCAGCGCGCCATGGTGGCGCCTATCCTCTTGGCCCCGCCGGTAATGAATATGGTCTTGTTCTGTAGTGCTTGACTAGTCATTGGCCCGTCCTGGACATGGCGATTGATACTGGAACCGGGTGGTCCGAACAGCGTGACGGTTCACCCCTGGCAACAGGATAGCAGCATGGCTGTCAGGGAATCGCGATTCTGGAATAAGCCGCCTGCAGGCAGTAGAGTACCCAGCCAGTTACCCGTGGATTCAGGCCCAAGACCGTGCGCGACATATCAAGCCAGCAAAACCCGAGTCCGGATTTGCCGCCGCCGGATGGCGACGGCCTGGCTCACAGTCAAAAACTCGAAGCCCACATTCGCCAGTTGATTGAGCAGTCAGACGGGTGGATCAGTTTCGCCCGGTTCATGGAACTGGCCCTGTATGCGCCGGGCCTGGGGTATTACAGCGCCGGGGCGGCAAAGCTGGGCAAAGAGGGTGACTTCGTTACCGCTCCGGAAATTTCTCCCCTGTTTTCCCGCTGTCTCGCCGGCCAGGTCTGTGAGGCCCTGGAGCAAATCGGCGGTGGCGATGTGTTGGAATTGGGGGCCGGTTCCGGGGTCATGGCTGCGGACATTCTCAGGCAAATGGCCCGGCAGGATTGTCTTCCCGGTGAGTACCTGATCCTGGAGGTCAGCGCGGACCTGCGGCGGCGCCAGCAGCAGTTCCTGGCTGAAGCGGCGCCGGACTGGGTTCGGCGGGTGCGCTGGCTGGATGCCTTGCCGGAACAGTTCGACGGGGTGATTGTTGCCAATGAGGTGATGGACGCCTTGCCGGTGGAGCGTATCCGCCTGGCCCCTGAAGGGCTGCAGGTTCAAGGCGTGGTTGTCGCTGAGCAGGGCTTCGCCTGGCAGGACAGGCCGGCAGGTGATGGACTGATCGCCGACTGGGAGGCCGTCTGCGCGGACCTTCCGCAAAAGCCAGACCCGGGGTTTGAGTCGGAACTGTGCCGCCAGCTGGGACCCTGGGTGGGATCACTGGCCGACTCCTTAAGGCGGGGCGTAATATTGCTTATCGATTATGGTCT
>JAOTSW010000213.1 GCA_029864735.1 Chromatiales bacterium
CCGTCGGGGCTGACATCAACGCTCATCCAGCTGCCTTCCCGGGTGTCAATGTCGATGGCTACCGTATCGCCGGGAGGATTACTGATATCCCATTGCGCATCCTTGGCCTCGTCTTCGGCATATATTCCGACGCAAGGCAGCAAGGTGGCCAGTAAAAACAGGGCAATTCTGGTCATTTTCATGAGATACATCCGGTAAATCGAGTTTTAGCCTGGCGCCCCGGGTGGATGCCTGAGCTGATGCTGGAGAATCCTAACGTATTGCCGGTGGGCAGTCGATCGCCTGTCTTTTGAAGATAGGCAAGCAGGCCCTGCCTTGGTACGCTTGCCTCGGCGCTGGATTCCCGGCGCCATGGCCGGATCTGAGGAACAGACGATTTCTGAGCAGTTACCCCTTCTGCAGCCCCTGGAATTAACCGATTCCTTTCTCGTTCGCGAAAGTGGGCGGGCCAGGCGAATGTCCATTCATGTGCATCCCCATGGCCAGGTGGAGGTGGTGGTTCCCAAACGCACGCGTTCGGCCGACGTCCAGAGCTTTGTTGTCAATCACAGAGCCTGGATAGAGAAGGCGAGGCGCTCTATGGGTGTGGACAATATGCCCAGCGTGGCCTTGTTTCCCACGGAAGTGAGGTTCCAGTTCGTCGACATGGCTTGGACGATCACGCGTGTTCCGGCAAAGAGCCGGGTACGCCTAAGGCAGTCCCGGGGTGAATTGCAGTTGCATGGTGCGCCGGGGGATGAGCTGAAGGCATTCCTGGCGCTGCAGAACTGGATCAAGGAGCAGGGGAAGCTGCACCTGGTTCCCAGGTTGGAGGCCCTGTCCAACGAGACCGGCCTAAAATTCCTCCGGAGCCAGATTCGCCTTCAACGCAGTCGTTGGGGCAGCTGCTCTTCGCGCGGATCGATAAGTCTCAATGCGGCCGCCTTGTTCGTGGAGCCCGCGCTGGTTGACTACTTGATCCTGCATGAGCTCAGCCACACCCGGCATATGAATCACTCGGCGAGATTCTGGAAACTCGTTGATTCCCTGTCTCCCGGCGCGCGCAACAGCGATCGTGCCCTTAACCGGGCCTGGCGTGACGTCCCCGCCTGGCTGTATCGGCGCTAGACAGATGCTCCAGGCAAGCCAGGGTCAAAGTTCCTTTACGCCTGCGGTGAAAGGCCTGTTGATCGCCAATGTGGGCGTTTACCTGCTAATGATGATGGGCTATGACCGGGTGATCGTTGCACTGTTCGCCCTGTGGCCACCGGGTGTGTTCATGCCCTGGCAGCTTGTCAGTTATTCCTTTATCCACGGTGATCCCGGGCACCTTTTTTTCAATATGTTTGGTTTATGGATGCTGGGATCCCAGATCGAATTCTATTGGGGTACCCGTCGCTTCATGGTGTTTTACCTGGGGTGCGTGGTCGGTGCAGCGGCGGCCCAGTTGCTGGTGGGCTGGTTCAGTGGCCAGGTGTACCCCACGGTTGGCGCCTCGGGCGGTGTCTTCGGGATCCTGCTGGCGTTTGGCATGATGTTCCCCAACCGCAAGTTGTTGTTGCTGTTTTTCCCTGTGCCCATCAAGGCCAAGTATTTCGTGCTGGGATACGGTCTGTTGGAACTGTGGCTGGGGGTATTCGGCATGCAGACCGGGGTGGCCCATTTTGCTCACCTGGGTGGCATGCTCGTCGGATTCCTGATGATTCAGCACTGGCGCGGTCGTTGGCCTTTCTCCGCACCGGTCATGCGAGACCGGTGAGGCGCTTACCGCGATTTGTGTTGCACCTGCTTTGGTGGCTGACACTGCCTCTTTTTGGATTGACCATTCCCCTGGGCCTGGTGGCGAAACGCCGGGCGCTGAAGCTTCCAGAGGCTCCCGGTGAGCGTCATGGCATCCAGGGCGGCTTCCCGGCTGATGTAGCGGAAGCCCCGGCATGTTTGCTCATGATTGGAGAGTCCCCGGTTGCCGGTGTGGGAGTCAGTGAGTTTCAGGAAAGCATCGCCGCACGGGTAGCAAGCCACTTGTCCAAGATCAGCGGAGCGCCAGTGCGGTGGGAGGCGATTGGTCGCAACGGCATCCGGATTGGCCAGTTGGTGAAAACCTTGCGAGAGCAAGCGCTGCCTGCTTTCGACTGGGTCATATGGCTGGGGGGAGTGAACGACACCACCGGCCTCACCAGTCTTGCCGCCTGGCGCCGGCAGTTGTCCGAGTTGGGGCGGCTTGTTAGCGAATCGGGCCCGGGAAGGCCCTTATTTTGTCCTGTACCGCCTTTGCATCAGTTCATCGGGATACCGCAGCCCCTGCGGTTCCAACTGGGCCTGAGGGCGAGCATGCTGGATATTGAGCTGGCCAGGGTGTGCAGGCAAAACGGCTGGCAGAAGCTGAAACTGGATATCCCGTCAGCCGCGAGCTTGCTGGCTGCTGATGGTTACCACCCCTCGGCCAGCGGTGCTGATCGCTTGGGTTTAATGATCGCTCAGGCCGTGTTGGAGCCCGGCCCTAGCCCTGATCAAGCAATTCCCGAAGGTTGATCACCGCCGAGTTGGCCCGGGCCAGGTAGGAGGCCATCACCAGGGAGTGATTCGGGAACATTCCGAATGCCGACCCGTTGAGAATCATTGGGCTTCCCATGGGCTGAAGGCCACCTTCCAGTTCACGAATGATCTGTCTGAGACTGACTTCTGCGTTCTTGTCCTGGAGCACCTGCTCAAAATCAAATTGGGCAGCGCGCAGAAAGTGGATCAGCGCCCAGGACGTACCCCGGGCCTCGTAAAACACGTCGTCGATTTCCAGCCATGGGGTCTTGACCTGCACGCTGTCGGCTTTTGGTGTGCTGGCGGCAGCGGATGGATCATTGGCCAGGTCGGTATTGACCCGCTCCTGTCCCACGCTGGCGCTCAGGCGCTGGGAGAGACTTCCTAGTCGCTTCTCGACCACTGCCAGCCACTCACGCAAATTGTCGGCCCTGGCGAAGAACTGGGTTTCCGTCAAGGCGGGATCCTGCAGCCGCGTCAGGTAGTCATCCAGGTGTTTGATGCCTTCCCGATACTTTGATTCCGAGGCGGGCAGAATCCAGGAATCGTTAGTGAAGTTGAACGACGGTTCGGCAGTTGCCAGCCCCGGGTCCTCAGTGGATTGGGATTGTGAGCGGCTGTAATCGTTTCTCAGTACCCGGGCCAGGTCACGCACCTGGGTCAGGACGCCCAGCTCCCAGGAGGGAATGTTATCCAGGAACACGCCGGGGGGTGCGATGTCGTTGCTCAGATAACCGCCTGGTTTCTCCAGCAAGGTGGTGGCCGCGCGAATCAGCGTATGGGTGGTTGCATAGCCCACGACCTGGGTGGATGGGCTGGCGCCCCGTTGAATCCAGAACAGGTCGGGCTCCCTGGACCAGTACCAGGCCAGCCCAAGCTGTACTAGCAGAAACGCCCCGACCACTGCATAAGCAGTTTTTCTGCGCCAGCTGGCCGGTTGTTTCTCCTTGCCGAGGGAGGCATTCAAGCGGCGGTTCTGCCACCACTGCCGAATTCCGCTAAAACTCATGTCCATGAGTTGATCTCCATGTTTCTGATTTTCGTCCCTGCCGGTATGGGATCTCTAGCTTATCTGACATCGGGCCAGGCTGCTTGTTCCAGTTCCGGTAAAACTTCTCCGGCCGGCCCCTGGAGCCGGAAATCCGCGATGGAAGACAGGGGCGTGCTGTCCAGATTGATTTCAAGGAAGCGGGCGCCGTTTGACTGGGCCAGCTGGGCCAGGCTGGCAGCCGGGTAGACCAGTCCGGAGGTGCCGATTGCGATGAACAACTGGCAATCCTCGCTGGCGGTGACTGCCGAGAATTGAGCGTGATTGGGAATGGACTCTCCAAACCACACGACATCGGGTCTGAGCATTGCCGAGCACTCGGGGCAGGCCGGGGGTTCCCCCTCTGTGGGGGTCACATCGGTCATGCACCCCGATCGAGAGCAGCGGGTACGCATGATATTGCCGTGATACTCGACCACATCGGTGCTACCTGCTCGCTGATGAAGGCCGTCAACATTCTGGGTGAGCAGGGTGAACTCGGGGATCCTGGCTTGCATTCGGGCC
>JAOTSW010000069.1 GCA_029864735.1 Chromatiales bacterium
CTATTTGAACGTAAAGGACCTGGATAGCGTGAATCCGCTATCCGATGTGTTCCTGAAGGCGGCCGTCGCAGCGGGATATCCACTGAACGACGATTTTAATGGTCCCAGCCAGGAAGGAGTTGGCTTATACCAGGTCACCCAGAAACATGGCCGCCGCTGCAGCGTGGCGACTTCATTTCTCGCTGCCGCTCGTTCCCGGCCTAATCTCACTGTGCTTACCCGGGCCCAGGTG
The DNA here is from genome assembly GCA_029864735.1 of Chromatiales bacterium. Lineage (GTDB taxonomy): Bacteria > Pseudomonadota > Gammaproteobacteria > Steroidobacterales > BM003 > CAKZML01. Next base: position 233 of record JAOTSW010000069.1, read on the forward strand.
ACGCGGGTGCTTGTAGAGTCCTCGCGAGCGGTGGGCGTGGAGTACCTCAAGGGGGGTCTGCCACAGACAGCAAGGGCCAGTGAAGAGGTGCTGCTCAGCGGTGGTGCGATCAACTCACCCCAGTTGCTGTTGTTGTCCGGGATTGGCCCTGCCGCGGAGCTTGAAGCGGTCGGCATTAAGGCGATTCATTCTCTGCCCGGCGTGGGTAAGAACCTCCAGGACCACCTGGATATTTGTACCCTGGTACGCAGCAGGCAATCCAATACCTACGACTTCAATCTGTTCCAGGAGGCGGCGGTTGCGTTGCGTTACCTGTTTACGCGCTCGGGACCGGGTGCGAGCAATGCGGCAGAAGCAGGTGGATTCGTATGCAGTCCCCTGGCCAAAGATGGCCGGCCAGATGTGCAGCTGCACTTTGTACCCGCCTTACTGGATGACCATGGTCGTAATCGTTTGAAGGGTCAGGGTTACACCATGCATGCCTGTGTTCTGCGTCCCTCCAGTCGCGGAGAAATCACACTTCGTGACAACAATCCTGTGAGCCACCCGCGCATCAATCCTCGCTACTTGTCTCATCCGGATGACTGGCCGTTGATGATCGAAGCGGCGAAACTGTCACGCGAGATCTTCGCCCAGGCGCCGTTTGCCGCTCATAGGGACAGGGAAATCTATCCGGGGGAATCCGCAACATCGGACCATGACCTGGTGAGGTTTATCCGCGCCAAGGCGGAGACCATATATCACCCCGTGGGCACCTGCTCCATGGGTACGGGTGCCGATGCGGTGGTGGACTGGCGTTTGAAAGTGCACGGCCTGGACGGCCTGAGAGTGGTGGATGCCTCGGTGATGCCGACACTGTTAAGCGGCAACACCAATGCGCCGACCATCATGATTGCGGAACGCGCCTCGGACTTGCTGCGTGGTCTTGAAGGCACGGGGGCGTCAGATCTGGATTCGGCAGCTTGAGGCTGCCGCTGGTTGTAGCGGCAACTAGGCAGCGAAGGTGTAGTGCAGAAAAATTCCTGCGAATACCCATATGCCCAGAAGATTGTTATTCAGAAACGCCTTAAAGCAACGCTCAGGCTGCCGGTCGCGTATTAGCCACCACTGGTAGAAGGAGGATCCGGCGGCGAATGCCACGCCCAGCCAGTACCACGGCCCAAGACCGGCCATGTCGCCCATCATGATCAGCCCGCCAATCAGGGCGAACTGCAGTATCCCGATCACATAGACATCGGCATCGCCGAACAGAATCGCCGTCGATTTCACACCGATAGCCAGGTCGTCCTCTCTGTCCACCATGGCATACATGGTGTCGTAAACCGTGGCCCAGACCAGTACCACCAGGAAGATCAGCCAGGCGATCTGCGGTATCTCTCCCGTCTGGGCGGCGAATGCCATGGGCACACCCCAGCCGAAAGCCGCGCCCAATACCAGTTGGGGGAGATGGGTAATGCGCTTGGTAAACGGGTACACCGAGGCCAGCGCCGCGCCGCCAACCGCCATGTAAACGGTAAGCCGGTTCATGGTCAGCACCAGCCCGAAGGCGATGAGCATGAGGCCGAAGAACAAAAACAGCGCCTCGCCGGGACTGACCTTGCCCGCGGCAAGGGGGCGGTCCCGGGTGCGTGCTACCAGGGGGTCTATCTTCCGATCCGCCAGGTCGTTGATGACACAACCGGCAGATCTGAGCAGGAATACACCCAGGGTGAAGACAAGGAAAACCTTGGGGTCGGGCCTGCCGCTCCCGGCAATCCACAATGCCCAGAGTGTGGGCCAGAGCAGCAGCAAAGTACCGATAGGACGATGCAGGCGCATCAGCTGACCGTATTGCCAAAGTTGCTTGCCCAGGCGGGGCAGGGATGGCAGCGCGTTGTCTTTTAGCCCGGGCATGTTGACCCCGCAAACACCCCTGGCAGAAAGACCTCTTCCACCAGCACGCTGCCTCCCTCCAGGTTAAAGCGTGAGCGCCTGGCCCACAGCCCGGAGGGTCGCTCATCGGATGTTTCCACGGCCCGTTCATAGCGGGGTTCTCCGGCGAGGATATGCTGGAACTCAAAATTGCTACGGGACACGTTTGGTAGCGCACACAGGGCGTCACCAAGAGGTTTTTGCGCAAGAGTTTTCAGCCATGGGTTGCGACTGATGACCTGGGCCGGGAACCAGCTCAGGGCGTAAACCAGGCGCTCGCCTCCGGCCGACAGGGCCACCTCGCGCAGCAAGTCTGTGTCGTTGCCATGGCGTGCGATAGGCTCTTCCCGCAATACCGCCAGACTCACCGGAACTGCGCTATGTAAACGCAGGCGGGGCGTGAGCAGTCCATCAAAGGTCAGCCAGTCCAGTACGTCCTGCCCGGGATTCAATGCCTCAAGTCCACATTCGTCCAGCCATGGTCTGCTGTCCGTTGGTGTGTTCTGAGAATGTGAATTGCTCACTGTCATGTCCTGGAATGCTGTGGATGGGCGGTCCCGCCCAGTCTCGCTGCAATAGGGTAAACCAAGGTCGCTGTGATGCAACCGCTAGTTACACCTCGCCATACTGATCTGCCTGGCCAATCCAGCGCGTTATCAATGCCTCACTGCGTTCAGGGCTCTCTACAGCCAGTTTTGCGGCGACCTGCTGGACCTCCGGAAGCAGGCCGGCGTCCCGGATCAGGTCCGCCACCCGCATTTGCATCAGTCCGGTTTGCCGGGTGCCCAGGACTTCGCCGGGGCCACGCAGTTCCAGGTCTCTCTGGGCCACAACAAAACCGTCGTCGGTGCTGCGCAGAACCTCCAGGCGGGATCGGGCGGTTTCACCCAGTGGCGATTTGTACATCAGTACGCAGGCGCTTTGTGCCAAACCCCTTCCAACCCGGCCACGAAGCTGGTGAAGCTGGGCCAGCCCCATGCGCTCCGCATTTTCGACAATCATCAGGCTGGCATTGGCCACGTCCACGCCGACTTCAATCACCGTGGTGGCCACCAGGACGTCGATCGTGCCCTGGCTGAAATTGCTCATCACTTTTTCTTTGTCTGCCGGCTTCATGCGGCCGTGGACCAGACCCACTCTTAGTCCCTGCAGCGCCTCGGCCAGCAGCGAGGCGGTTTCCTCGGCGGCCTGGGCTTCGAGATTCTCGGATACGTCGATCAGGGGGCAGACCCAGTAAGCCTGTCTGCCCTCGGCGCAGGCACGCTGCACCCGGGCAACGATTTCGTCCCGGCGACTTTCCGGAATGGCAACCGTGGTAACCGGCTTTCGTCCCGGTGGACGTTCGTCGATATAGGAGCAATCCAGGTCCGCATAGGCGGTCATGGCAAGGGTCCTGGGAATTGGCGTTGCCGACATGATCAGTTGGTGGGGCTGCAATTCGCCGCGCTCGCCTTTTTGCTTCAAGGCCAGGCGCTGATGTACGCCAAAGCGATGTTGCTCATCGATAATGGCCAGCCCCAGGCGTGCGAAATGCACGTCGTCCTGGAACAGGGCATGGGTGCCCACCACCAGTTTGCATTTTCCGCTGGCCAGTTGCTCCAGCATTTGTTCCCGCTCTTTGCCCCGGCTGCGCCCTGAGAGCCAGCCCACTTCCAGGCCCAGGGGTTCCAGCCAGCCACGCAAGGTTGCCAGGTGCTGCTCGGCCAGCAGTTCGGTGGGGGCCATTAGTGCCGCCTGGTGACCAGAGCCCACTGCCGCCAGCGCGGCGGCCGTGGCCACCACGGTTTTTCCCGACCCCACATCGCCCTGCACCAGGCGCATCATGGGTTCGCCCCTGGCCAGGTCATGCAGAATTTCCCCGACCACCCTGTCCTGGGCGCCGGTCAGGCTGAAGGGCAGGGACGAAATATACGCGTCGCTCAGGTCCCGATCCGGTTTCAGTACCGCGGCCCTTCCGCGCCGAATTCGCTCCCGCAGTTTTCGCAAGCTCAGCTGGTGAGCAAGCAGTTCCTCAAAAGCCAGTCTCTGCTGACAGGGGTGTGCACCGCTGGCCATCTGGTCCAGACGGGCATCCGGCGGCGGCCGGTGAAGATAGAGCAGGGCTTCGGCCAGGGTCGGTTGATTGTGACCATCCACTTCCAGGGGCGGAAGCAGGTCGGGAAGACCGCCTTGCTTCAGCCTGGACAAGGCCTGTTCCACCAGGGAGCGCAAGCGAGCCTGCTGCAGGCCCTCGGTGGACGGGTAGATGGGCGTCAGGCTGTCCTCCATCGGGGCTGCTTCGGAATCCCTGAGCATCTGGTATTCGGGATGAATCATCTCCAACGTGGACGGTCCCCGGCGTACCTCGCCGAATGCGCGGATCAGGGTTCCCGGTTTCAGGGCGGCCTGCTGGCTGCGGCTGAAGTAGAACATGCGCAGGGTCAGCCAGCCGGTTCCGTCATGCAGCGAAACCAGCAGCGAGCGTCGACGCCGATAGGCCACCTCGGTGAGCTGCACTTCAGCCTGGATGACCGCGTGGTCGCCGGAGCGCAGGGAGCCCAGGGGCGTGATGCGGGTCCGGTCTTCGTAACGCAGGGGTAGCAGGAACAACAGGTCCTGCACTTTTTCAATGCCCAGCTTCTGCAAGCGCTGGGCCAGTGAAGGACCCACGCCCCGTAGCGCGGTGGCCGGCGCCTTGAATGGGTCGTTACTGGAACGCGTGTCCTGCTTTGGCACCTGGTACTCCGGGGTCCCGGGGTTTTAGTCTCACGTGGGGAGCATCATGATGGCGTCAATTTCCACTTCGGCGCCCTTGGGCAGTTCTCTTACAGCTACCGCTGCGCGGGCCGGGTAGGGCTCGGTGAAGTACTGGGCCATGACGTCGTTGATTCTCGGAAACTTGGACATGTCGGTGAGATAAACGGTTAGCTTTACCATGTCGCCCATATCGCCTCCGCCGGCCCTGGCCACGGCCTTCAGGTTTTTGAAGACCTGGTGGGCGCTGGCTTCAAAATCGCCCTCAACCAGTTCCATGGTCACTGGGTTCAGCGGAACCTGTCCCGACAGGAACACCAGGTTGCCTGCCTGTACGGCCTGGGAATATGTGCCGATGGCTGCCGGAGCCTGGTCGGTATGGATGGTCTTTTTCATGGGTGCCCCCGGAATGTTGGTCTTGAATGTATCAAGCGGTCTTTCTTGCCACCCGGTACACGTCGTTCATTTTTCTCGTGCTGCGCAACACTCTTGCGAGGTGGGCGCGGTTCTTTACCTGTATCTGGAAATTCAGTGTAGAGGTGTTGCCGTCGCGTTCATCAATGGAAACGCTTTCTATGTTGGAGTTGCAGTCAGAAATTGTTGCAGCCACGGCGGCAAGCACGCCCACCCGGTTGACCACCTCCACGCGTATCTCGACGTTGAAATCACGCTCGATACGAGGTTTCCAGTTGACGCTGATCCAGCGCTCCGGTTGCTTCCGGTATTCAACCAGGTTGCCGCAGTCATCGCGGTGAATCACGATTCCGCGACCGGTGCTCAGGTAGCCCATGATGGTGTCGCCGGGTATCGGTGAGCAGCATTTCGCGTAGGTGACGACCATGCCTTCGGTGCCGGTAATCGCCAGGGGCTCGCTATTTGGGAGCGGCTCCATTTCATCGTCAGGAAGCAGTCGCCGGGCTACCAGGGGTGCCATGCGTTCACCCAGTCCCAGTTGGGTGTACAGCTCTTCGGGTCCGTGAAGCCCCAGTTCCTCGGCCAGGAGTTTGATCTTGCTGATGCCGACTTTGCGGATAGAAAGCTTGTAGTCTCGAAGGGATATTTCCAGCATGCGCTTGCCCAGGCCTATAGCTTCATGCTGCTGCATTTTCTTCAGGAAATGACGTATCGCGGTTCGCGCCTTGGCGCTGGCCACGAAGTTGACCCAGGAAGGATTGGGCTTGCCACCCTTGGCAGTGATGATCTCTATTGTCTCACCATTGCGCAACTGGGTGCGCAGGGGAACCAGTCGACGGTTGATCTTGGCCGCCACGCAGCGGTCACCCACCGCGGTGTGAACCGCATAGGCAAAGTCGACGCAGGTAGAGCCCCTGGGGAGCCTGAGAATTTCGCCCTTGGGTGTGAAGACGTACACCTTGTCCGGGAACAGGTCGACCTTCACCGACTCCAGGAATTCCTCGGAGTTGGCGCCGTCCTGCATTTCTTTCAAGTTGGTCAGCCATTCCCGTGCACGAGTGTGCGGGGCAGGTTGGCCGCTCTCGCCCTGCTTGTATTGCCAATGGGCGGCGATGCCGGATTCAGCAACCCGGTCCATGTCCTTGGTGCGGATTTGTACTTCGATTGGCATGCTGCTGGGACCAAACAGGGTGGTATGCAGTGACTGGTAGCCGTTTATCCGGGGGATCGCGATGTAGTCCTTGAATCGACCCGGCATGGGTTTGTGCAGGCTGTGCACAACGCCCAGCGCCCGGTAGCAGGTGTCTACCTTGTCCACGATGATACGGAAGCCGAACATATCCACGATTTCATTCAGGTGCCGGTTCTTGAGGCGCATCTTCCGGTAGATGCTGTACAGGTGTTTCTCCCTGCCCATGACCTTGGCCTCGATGCCTTGCTCGGCAAGGCTGCGCTCAAGGTTCTGCAGGATGCGCTTCATGAACTGCTTCTGATTGCCCTTGGCTTTTTTAAGGGCTCGCTCAATGACCCGGTAACGGTTCGGATGCAGGTGTCGGAAGCCCTGATCCTGGAGCTCCAGCCGAATACTGTTGATGCCCAGCCGGTTAGCTATGGGGGCATAGATCTCCAGGGTTTCTTTTGCTATGCGGCGGCGCTTGGCGGGCGACAGGACATCCAGGGTCTCCATGTTGTGGCAACGGTCTGCGAGTTTCACCAGGATGACCCGGATATCCTCCACCATTGCCAGGATCATTTTCCTGAAGCTCGCGGCCTGGGCTTCTTCCTGGCTGCGGAATGTCAGCTTGTCCAGTTTGCTGACGCCGTCCACGATCTGTGCCACCTCGGCGCCGAACCTCGCGGCAATTTCTTCCTTGGCCGCCGGGGTGTCTTCGATCACATCGTGGAGCAACGCCGCCTTTATGGTCTGGGGGTCCAATTGCAGGTCGGCCAGGAGGGCGGCCACGGCAACCGGATGCGTGATGTAGGCCTCGCCGGTTTGCCGTTGTTGGCCCTTGTGGGCCTCATGGGCAAAATCGAAGGCAGTCACAATGGACTCTACCTCCTCAGGGGGGAGGTAGGCCTCTAGTTTGGATATGAGCTTGGGTAGGCCCGTTGAGCGTTTGCCCGTGGGCAGCCGGCCTAAAATGGCTGCGGCGTAATCAATGGGCACGACAGGCTCGCGTATCAGCCCCCTAGCGTCGGAGTTGCGCTAGGTGCCAGGTTATCAAAGGAAGCCCGGGCCTCTTCTTCCAGCATGTCCTGCATGGACTGGTCGGATTCCTTGAGGATTTCACGGTCCACCAGGCCTGCGGCCACTTCGCGCAGGGCAATCACGGTGGGCTTGTCATTTTCCCATTCGACCATGGGTTCTGCGCCATTGGCCACGCGTCGAGCGCGCTTGGATGCGACCAGAACCAGATCAAAAAGATTGTCTACCTTTTCAAGGCAGTCTTCTACGGTAATGCGAGCCATCGCATAACTCCTGATATCAATGTGCGGGCCCCGATTATTCGAGGCGAAACCAACAGTCTACCTCAAGCGGTCGGACTGAATCCATATTTTACGCGGGCTTCAGCCCTGTAGCGAGTCGGCGAATTCCCTCAGCCCCGGTCGGTTGCCACGGCTTGCATCGCCCTGACCCGCTATTACCTGTGCCAATTCCTCAAGGGCGTCGTCCAATCGGTCGTTGACGATGACGTAGTCAAATTCCGTCCAGTGGGAAATATCCGAGCGGGATTCGGCCAGGCGCCGGGCGATAACCTCGTCGGAATCTGTGCCTCGGCCCCGCAGTCTTCTCTCAAGCTCCGGTCCGCTGGGAGGCAGGATGAAGATGCTCCGGCAGCCGGGCATGCGTTGACGAACCTGCTGCGCGCCCTGCCAGTCAATCTCCAGGATCACGTTGTATCCCTGGTCCAGCAAGGACTGGACGGCCTCACGGCTGGTGCCGTAATAATTGCCGAAAACATTCGCATGCTCCAGAAAAGCGCCTTTTTCCACCAGGTCCTGGAATTGGTCCCGGCTCACAAAATGGTAATGGCGCCCGTCCACCTCGTTCTCCCGCCTTGGGCGGGTGGTGTGGGAGACCGACAGCCTTACGCTATCCAGCTGTTCGACAATGGCGTTCACAAGGGTGGTCTTGCCGGCGCCGCTGGGGGCCGAGACCACGAATAGCCTACCTTTCTCTTTGCTCACGTCTCATTCGCTCGATATTGTCATTTTGCTTGCGCATTTATTTTACAAGCTATTGATATAGATATAATAGTTAGTTAAATTAATTAATCCAGCTACCTAAATTAGCTACCTAAAAATTTACACTTGGGCGGCGCCGGAGCGTTCCGGAAAGGGGCTGTCTGCCGGTCCCGGGTTCGCCAGGAACCTGGTTTCATCACAGGGGCTATGGTCGCCCAGATTGAGATGGATGCCAACCCGCTAATTTGCCGGCAGTGAATGTTCTCTGGTTTGGGAGTCCTTGCACCGGCCTATTTGCGGTTCAAACTTATAGGATAGCTCTTCCCATTCTGAGAAAATCATCAATATACATAAACAGGTCGCCTAGACGCAGCCAGATAACGGAGCCGCCATGAGCAAAAAGAACAAAGCCACGCAATCGAAGTCCGAGAGCCCCAACAGTCAAATCCGCCTCATAGCCGCTTTCGTCGGGGTGCTGGCGCTTGTCGTAGTGGCTGCGATGTTCCTCTACAAGAGTGAAGCCCCCGGGTCCTTGCAAGATGAGGCGGCCGCCCGCCAGGCAGCCCTGGCCAGCGAACATTCGCCATCCATGGGTAATCCGGATGCCAAGGTAAAGCTGGTCGAGTTCCTCGATCCGGCCTGTGAAACCTGCGCCCTGTTTTTCCCCATGGTCAAGCAGTGGATGGGCCAGGTGCCCGGCCAGATTCACCTGTCTGTCCGCCATGTCGCATTTCATACTGGCTCTGACTATGCGGTCAGAATCCTGGAGGCCAGCCGCAACCAGGACAAGTACTGGCAAACCCTGGAAGCCATGCTGGCATCGCAAAATCGCTGGGTACAAAACCATGTGGTCCAGCCCGAAAAGATTGCGCCAGCGATTTCAGGAGTGGGCTTGAACATGGAACAGCTCATGGCTGATATGAATACAGAGGAAGTTACTCAGCGTATTGCAAAGGACAAGCAGGACTCGATAGTCCTGAAAGTCAGTAAGACGCCGGACTATTACGTCAATGGTCGGCCGCTGCCAAGTTTTGGCCAGCAGCAATTGGCGAACTTGATCCGCGAAGAGTTAAGCAAATAGAACGCGGCACAGCACCGGTTCGCGAAAAGCTCAGCCGGTAGATGCTTGCCGGGCAGTCCACGCCTCGGCAAGGGCTTTTAGCTCCAGGTAGCGCGGGTGATTACGCGCATCGTCAAATGCCGGGTCGATGCTGAGCCGAAAATAAATGTGCGGGCCAAATTGCTCAACGATGCGATCGACATAGTCGAGTGCTTCGTCTGTCTCACCCGAGTGGATAAGCGCACGCGCTATTTCGATAAAATAGTCGGGTTGGGCCCACGCATCCGGTCGCTGGTTCGCTTCCAGGCCAGCAATCGCATCGCGAACACCGGCCAGGTCACCGAGCAAGCCTGGTAGAAGAACAGGGTAATACTGGGCGTTGGCCTGCCAGCCTTCCGGGTATGGAACGTCTGCGCTATTAATGCGTGCCTGGATTTCCATCAGCAGGCTCCGGGCGGCGTCTGTCTCGCCCAGGGCCAGCATGACGCGTGCTCGCGCCAGCTCGTATACTTCTGGAGCGTTGCCCGGCCGACGCATGTGTTCTGGCCAGGCGTCCAGGGCAGCGCGCATGTTTTTCGGGTTGCGTGTTTCAATTGCATAATCGACCCGGTAGCGCTGATTGACGGTCGACCCAATATCCTCGGTCGATTCAGTGGTTTGCCAGGCCCGCACGGCGTCTCCCTGTGCCTGCCACAACATTGCAACCGTTGTCCCGTCCAGCGCGATGGGAGGCCGTATTTTTCGTGCTCTATCAAGGGCAATCTTTGCCTCGTTAAAGCGTCCAAGCCGTGACAGCGTTTCGATAATACTTGTATGGACGTCGGGATTGAGTGGGTCCAGGCGTCTTCCGATTTCCAGTAATGTCACGGCCTCGTCAATACGTCCGTCCCGGCGAGCGGCAAAGGCCTTGCCCGTGATGGCGTCGATATAGTTAGGGGATTTTTCAAGCGCCTTTTCAAATGCCGCGTCGGCCTGGGCGTAATCCAGATGTCCCCAATAGTGGATATAGCCCTGGCCTGTATAGGTTTCGACGGTATCGGGCGCGAGTTCTTTGGCGCGACGTAATGACGCCTCGGCAGCCGCAAGCCAGTCGCCTTCTGCTGCGGTATACCAGTGCATGGCGATTTCCGCGTAGGCCTTGATGGCATAGGCCTCGCCGAAATTCGGGTCCAGTGCGATGGCCCTGTCGAATTGAGCGATGGATAAATTAATAATGTCTTCGCCAATAAGATAGCGATCGCTAAGGAGCTTTCCTGTAACAAAGGCATCGTAGGCCGCCAGGTTTTGCGTCGGTCGATCCTGGAGTTGCGATTCGTCGGCATCGGACAGTACCGAGTTGAGGGCGCTTGCGATGGCCTTGGTAATTTCCGACTGGATGTCGAAAATGTTATCGGCGGAAAGTTCACGGTCGTAAATCTCGGCCCAGACGTGGTTGTCGGTTGCCACGTCGATAAGCTGAACATTTATACGTACGCGACTACCGGCCCGTTGCACGGCGCCTTCCATGACGGTGGCCACGCCGAGCTCTTTGCCGATGTCCGGAATCTTGCGCTTGGTATTCGCGAAGCCCGTGACCGAGGTGCGTGAAATGACATGCATGTCGGCTATCTTGGACAGGTGTGTGAGCAAATCGTCATGTACGCCGGCAGCGAAAAAGGCGTCATCGGGGTTAGGGCTGCGATTTTCGAAAGGCAGTACGGCGATGGATTTGGCCAGCGGTGACGAAGTCGAGGAGCCAATCGGCTCCATCGACGAAACCTCATTGGCCGGCGCCGAAATTGCGCTGGTCGCTGTGACATCAGTCTCGACATTTTTAGAGTCTGTAAAAAGGATGATAAGCCCCAGCAAGACGATGCCGGCGATGATGATGTAATCGAGCTTGCGGCCGGTTTGTCCGGTGATGCTCTGGCCTTCGGGAATGTCCTCGGTGCGTACAACTCCCTCGGGTGTGAGCTCGAATGCCCAGGCGACAATCAGGGCGACAGGCAATCCAATAATGAGAAGGGCGACGATCAGGCCATCGAACCAGCCCGGCAGCTGCAGTGATTCCTCAAGGGTCGCGCCGATTTGCACGAGCACCCATGCCGCAACGGCGTAGACGCCTGCAACACGAACGACATTGCGTCGGCGTAACTCCTTGAAAAATTTATCCATAAATTGACTTGACCAGTTAACACGGAAGTGACTTTAGCACGATCGGAAGGCAAAAAAAGGGGGTCCAGCCACAGTTTATGCGCCGGTCGCAAACCCGGCAGGCACGGAGCCAATAGCCAGGGTTTCTATAATCTCAAGCCAGAGCGCTCTACGGCGGATCTAAATTCCATTACAGCGCCCAGTCTGTAAGCCTCCCTGGCGGCTTCCAGCCCCTCTGCGGCCAGTTTCTCAATCACGCTGGCCCAGCGCGCCAGGGCTGCCCGCCGTTCCTGGAGAAAGTCCTGCTGATCGAAGACGCCCAGCACCCCTCGCAATTTGTTGTTCAGGCAGCGCTGGGTGACTTCCGGGCGCACGCCCAGGGCGCTTAAATGGTGCCCCAGGGTGCGGCGTAAATCCTGGATCACGAAATTATCGATGCCGTGGGGTAGCTTTTTCAGGGCGCTATTCAGGGTATCCGGTCCGATATGTCCCGGCTTGTGTCTGCTGCGACGCCGGCTGGCCAGGACCCACTCGCTGCCGCCTGAGAGTTCCTGCAGTTCTTTCAGGTGTTCGACAGCGAGCGCGGGAAGGGGAATGATCAGGCCGCGTCCGGTCTTGTTCCCCCGGACCGGGAGCTGCCACCTTGGGGC
>JAOTSW010000214.1 GCA_029864735.1 Chromatiales bacterium
CAACCTGCTGGGCGGCGACACCATGATGCAGGGTTCGCGTACCCCGGCAATCATGGCCGATGCAGCCCACGTGATCCTGAGTTCGCCCTCCCGTGGACGCACAGGCAATTTCCATATCGATGATCTTGTGTTGCGGGATGCCGGCGTCACGGATTTCGAGCAGTACAGGGTGAATCCGGCCAAGGATTTGTTCATGGACTTTTTCGTGCCGGCGGACACCGATCCCTCCCCCGGCGGCGAGCGCTTCATCACCGACCTGGGCGCATCGAAAGAGTAGCCCGCAACCCGTATTTTTATTAGAGACGATTACCAGGAGACCACCATGCCAGAGCGAGTCCTGATCGACATCAAGGAAGGTATTGCACGGGTACGCCTTAACCGCGCGGACAAACTCAATGCCCTGGACGCTGAACTGCTGTACTGCCTGATCGAGGCCGCAGAAACCCTGTCCAACACCGATGGACTGCGTGCGGTGGTACTCAGCGGCGAAGGCCGTTCCTTCTGCGCCGGCCTGGATTTCGCCAGCTTCGCGGCCATGGCCCAGGCCGGTGGCGAGATGACATTCGATCCCTTCGGCCGGGTGGAGAATAATCCCGCCAACATGGTGCAGCGTACCGGTTACGACTGGCACAACCTGCCGGTACCGGTGATCGCCGCCTTGCAGGGACACTGCTTTGGCGGCGGCCTGCAGATCGCCCTGGGGGCAGACATACGTTACGCCGCCCCGGACACCCGCATGTCGGTGATGGAAATCAAGTGGGGACTGATCCCGGACATGTCCGGCAGCCAGACCCTGCGTGACCTGGTGGGTCTGGATGTAGCCAAGGAACTGACCTGGACCGGACGCCAGGTGGATGCCGCCGAGGCCCTGCGGCTGGGCCTGGTTACCCGGGTGTGCGACGACCCGCTGGCCGCTGCCCTGGAAACCGCCAGGGCCATTGCCGGTCGTTCACCCGATGCGATCCGCGCCGGCAAGAAATTGCTGAACCAGGCGTGGCATGGCAGTGACGAGGCAGGTCTTGAGCTGGAAGCCGAGTTGCAGAAAACCCTGTTGGGCAAGCCCAACCAGGTGGAAGCGGTGATGGCCAATATGCAAAAACGCGACCCGAAGTTCCGGGACGTGTGAGATGCCATTAAAGGGGCCGGATACATTTAATGCCGGCTTTTCGCAATTCCCTTGGCTCGACCCCGCTCTTTGTGATCACCCGGACAGTATCAGGCACCAATAATGATGAAATAAATGCCTAAGCGAAAAGTCTTGCAGGACAAACGGCGACTGATGTCATTGGCAGCCAGGCCTCCTGGGGCATGGGGCGGAAGCCGACGACGCCACTAAAGGCGCAAAGTAAGAAATAAATGTATCCGGCCCCTTTATTGCCGGATTTTCTAACGAGGTTGCACATGAAATCCGTACGCGTACATGCCTTTACCGAGCGACCCGAAGACATCCGGGTAGACGAGGTTGCCATGCCCGAACCCGGTCCCGGCCAGGTGCGGGTGCGCATGCTCATGTGCCCGGTACATCCGTCTGACTTTCACTTTGTGCGAGGCATCTACTACCGGGCACTGGAACGCATCATATGGAACCAGGCCGGTGACGGACGCATTTTCCTGGATGCCAATCGAAGCAATGATTGCCCGGTTCCGCCCTATGCCCTGGGCGCAGAAGGCGTGGGCATCGTCGATGCCTGCGGCAGCGGATTCCTGGCAAAGCGATTAAAAGGCAAGCGGGTGGCCGTGGCCGGCGCACCGCCTAATGGCGTGTGGCAGGAGTATGCCGTGGTCGAGGCCAGGCGTGCAGTACCCGTGGCCGATGAACTGCCCGACGAACAAGCGGCCATGTACTTCGTCAATCCAATATCCGCCTACGTGATGATTCGCGAAGTCTTGAAGGTGCCCAGGGACAGCTGGCTGCTCATCACCGCGGCGGGCTCTGCACTGGGCAAGAGCGTGGTGCGCATGGGCAAGCTGTTCGGCTTCCGTACCATTTGCGTTGTGCGTTCCGATGCCAATAGCGCCGAGTTGAAACGGCTGGGCGCCGATGCGGTCATCGAGACCGACAAGCAGGACATGATCACCGAGGTTGCCCGCGCTACTGCCAACAAGGGGGTGGGCGCGGCCATGGATTGCGTGGGCGGCAAACTCACGGCGGACGTGGTGCGTTGCCTGGGGCTCAACGGCCGCCTGTTGCTGTACGGCACCATGGCAGACAGTCCCGTCGATGTGGCTGTTCGCGACCTGATGATGCCCCTGGCCGGGATAGAAGGTTTTTACCTGGGAAACTGGATGGCCCAGCAATCGCCGTTGAAACTTCTCGGGACACTCAGGGCCGTGAAACGCCTGTCCGCCAAGGGCGTATTCCAGACGGAGATCGGCGAAGTCTTTCCCATTGACCAGGCCCCAGAGGCGGTAGCCGCGTCACTGCAATCCGGACGAACCGGTAAAGTGATGATCAGAATTGGCGAGAGCTAGAGAGCCCCTCCTTCGCCAATACACCTGATTGGCAAAACTCATCTCCTTCACTCGTTGGAACGAGGACAAATGAGTGATCGCTTTCGGCCAAGCCTCCCCGCCGCCGCCCCAGGACGGGACCGCGACGAGGGACTGGCAGTCTTTCCCGTGTGTTGGGGGGGGATGCAAACACTCGACAGCTATTGTCGCTTGAAGACATCGAAAATAAACCAGCCTTCCCCAACCATCAGGAAAAACGCGTCGTCAGTACCAACATCATCCCCTAGTGCTGCAAGGCCACTAGCACTGTAAGGGAGGCACCAATTGATAATATCAACTCTGTAGACGTTGTACGCCGGGTCGATAATTTGCACCTGGCCGCTGGTTACGCATCCATTTTCTGCCTGACTAAATATTTCGCCAAGCGCATCAATGCTGTACGCATCATCCCATGATGTCTTCCATATACCGGCAAGCCGTGTGAGATCGGCACCCCGCTCGTAAATCTCGTCGTACTCAAGCGTCATGGTCCCGGAGCCCCCGATATCCAATGACCACTCACCTTCTATACGTGTCCGTTCTACAAGCACTCCGGTCATTACTCCGGAGATTTCGAAAAGGTATGGAAGAAACTCGGACTCGGGGCGGTTGGACACTGAGATGCTGGCTACTATTTTTCCGTCATAGGCGAGGATGTCTCGCAAGACAAACAGGGTATCGCCGTTAACCAGGAAGCGTCCTTCGGCATTATCTTCAGTGACCACACCACTTGCCTCAAAAGACTCACCTGTAATGCCATTTGAGAAAGTTCCATTCCAGATCCCACCTGCGCTGATACGCAATTCTCCTATCACATCAAACACGGCACTGAAGTGATTCGAGCTGTCGCCTGCCTTGTCCACCAGCCATATGTCAACCGTGTACGGACCAATCATCGTGGTCGGTAAATCTAATTGTTCGGCATGGGTTCCAGCTTCGGCCGTATCAATCCCGGTGAGACTCACGGTGTAGCTCGTACCATCGGACAAATGGACGTGCATGTCAGAAATATCTCGCCCGCTATCAGCGTAATCAAATTCCACTGTCACGCTGATACTGCCATCTCCCTCCATAAAGACAGCTGTCCTGGGTGAAAGGTCCAGGCTGGTAATTTGGGGTTCATGCTGCTTTGTTTGCACAGAGGGCACGATATCAATGCCGTCGCTACCACAGCCCGCGAGAATCAGTGGCAGCAAGAATATTAATTTACGCATAGCCAGTTCCTCCATGATCGCCTTGCGCCTTGGGCGCGGCAGCCCGGCGATCTTGGGGTCCTCCGGACGAATGTCGCGAGAGGAAGCGAGGACCCGTGGCTTTGCGTCACCAGCTTTCGCTGGATATGCCTTTGTCGCAATCCCAATTATGTCCGGTTGGGCAGAATCGTCAATTCGGGCTAATACGAATTAATCAGCGCCATGCGTCTGCTGGTGACTGTCCGCTTTGGGTCGGAAGCGGACACCTGGTAGGATTAGAGCGGATCTAGTTCCGTGACCGCTATCGGCCAGAACCTG
>JAOTSW010000215.1 GCA_029864735.1 Chromatiales bacterium
CGAACACGGCATAGCCGAAATCACGACCGCCGTGATCCAGGAAGCTGTTGTCGGACAGGTTGATGAAAAACTGGGAGGTGGCGCTGTTGATGTCGCTGGTACGGGCCATGGCCAGTGTGCCGCGCTCATTCTTCAGACCGTTGTCCGCCTCGTTCTTGATCGGGGCCTTGCCTGACTTCTGGTTCATGTCGGCGTCGAATCCACCGCCCTGGGCCATGAAGCCGGGAATTACCCGGTGGAAAATGGTGCCGTCAAAAAAGCCGTCGTCCACATAGGCGAGAAAATTCTCCGCGCTGATAGGGGCCTTGTCCTGGAATAACTCAACGTCAAAGTCGCCGAGTGTGGTTGAAAAACGCAGCATGCTGCCTCCGTGTTTCTTCTGGTGTGTTTGGGGTCGGCTGGAAATCCGCCGGTGATGTGGCGGCGAGGGTAACACGCCTCATCATCAATTGCTGGATCCGGGGTCGGTCTACCCCGGCCACCTACCGCTGCTGACCCGCAGTATTCCTGCCAGGTCCCGGTGGTGCCGGATGTCCATGAAGCCCGCCCCGGCAAGGATTTCGGCCACCTGTTCGGCCTGGTCGTAACCGTGTTCCATGAACAGGCTGCCGCCGGGATGCAAATATCCCGGGGATTGCCCGGCCAGCAGGCGAATGGCGTCCAGGCCGTCCGAACCGGCCACCAGGGCGGTGACGGGTTCGTAGGGCAGGCCGTCTTCTTCCAGGTGGGGATCACCATGGGCCACGTAGGGCGGATTCGAGGCAACCAGGTCGAAACGCTGCCCAGCCACGGCCTCGAACCAGCTGCCCAGGGCAAATTCCACATTGGCCAGTTCCAGGCGGCTGGCATTGTAACGGGCCACCGACAGGGCGTCGGCGCTGACATCGGTGGCCACCACCGTGTCTTGCGGGCGTTCCTTCGCCAGGGCCAGGGCGATGGCGCCGCTGCCGGTGCCCAGGTCCAACAGGCGTCGCGGCGATGGATCCAGGCAGGCCAGGACCTGCTCAACCAGTACCTCGGTGTCCGGGCGGGGGATCAGGGTGTGCCGGTTGACCACCAGGTCCATGGACCAGAACTCGCGCCGTCCGGTGATGTAGGCCAGGGGTTCGCCCTGGGCCCGCCGGTGCACCATGCCGGTGAAGATATCGTAGCGTTCCTCGTCAGGCTGCTCGTCGGCATGGGAGAACAGGTAGCTGCGCGGTTTATCCAGCACGAAGGCCAGCATCAGCTCCGCATCCAGGCGGGCCGAATCACTGATCTGTTCAAGGTTCTTGGCGGCTTCGGCCAGCAATGCCCCGATGGTCGGGATGATTCTGAATATCGGCATGGGCGCAATTGTAGCCGCATTCGTTACAATACGCGCATCGAGAAGAAGGGCCGGAGTTCCCGGCTCCAGAAGTGTTAATTGGGGATTACATGATTTACGACAGCGTACTGGATATGGTGGGCAACACGCCCATGGTCAGGGTTACCGGACTGGATACCGGGCTATGCGAGCTGTACCTGAAGCTGGAACTCATGAATCCCGGCGGCTCCATCAAGGACCGCATTGGCATGTCCATGATTGAAGAGGCGGAGAAGCGTGGCGAACTCAAGCCCGGTGACACCATCGTGGAGGCCACCGCCGGCAATACCGGCCTGGGCCTGGCCCTGGTTGCCGCCCGCAAGGGCTACAAGCTGATCCTGGTGATCCCGGACAAGATGAGCCAGGAGAAGATTTTCAACCTGCGGGCCATGGGCGCCCAGGTCGTGCTGACCCGTTCTGATGTGGCCCGGGGACACCCGGAGTATTACCAGGACCTGGGTCGCCGCCTGGCCGAGGAGAGCGGAGCCTATTTCATTAACCAGTTTGGTAACCCGGATAATCCCAAGGCCCATTACGACACCACGGCGCCGGAAATCTGGCGTGACATGGAACACCGCCTGGATGCGGTGGTGGTGGGGGTGGGCTCCAGCGGAACCGTGACCGGTATGACCCAGTTCTTCCGGGAACAGGCGCCGGGTGTGGAAATCGTTCTGGCCGATCCCAAGGGTTCGGTACTTGCCGAGTACATCAAGACCGGTGAACTCACCGAGAGCGGCTCCTGGCTGGTGGAAGGCATAGGCGAGGATTTCATCCCCGATATTTGCGATCTCTCCCTGGTGAAAAAGGCCTACACCATCGACGATGCCGAATCCTTCGACACCGCCCGCGCCGTGTTGCGCACCGAGGGCCTGCTGGTGGGTTCCTCCTCGGGCACCCTGATCGCCGCCGCCTTGAAATATTGCCGGGAACAGACCGAGCCCAAGCGGGTGGTGACCTTCGCCTGCGACACCGGCAACAAGTACCTGTCCAAGCTGTTCAATGATTTCTGGCTGGAAGACCAGGGCTTTATCACCCGGGAATCCCATGGTGACCTGCGTGACCTGGTGGGCCGACCCCATGGCGAGCGCGCCACGGTGGTGGTGGGTCCGGGGGATGTGCTGACCACGGCCCACAACCGTCTGCGTAACGCCGGGTTTTCACAGTTGCCTGTGATGGACGGGGATGAGTTGGTGGGCGTGCTCACCGAGGACGACATCATTCGTCACGCTTTCGGTCACCCGGACCTGATGAGTGCGCCGGTCTCCGAGGCTATGGAAACCTCGCCGGTAAAAGTGGACAAGGACCTCTCGGTGAATCACCTGGTGTCCATCCTTCATGCCCAGCCCTTCGCGGCGGTCATGGATGGTGACAAGTTCCTGGGGTTGATTACCCGTTCGGACGTGCTCAATTACCTGCGCAAGCAGGTCAGGACTGCCCCCACCCGCAACGGCTAGGCCGGCAGGGGTTCACCCGGCCCCGAGGTGCTGGTGGCCAGGTCGTGCAGCAGTCCGGTGTGAAACTCGTACATCCAGCCGTGCAGGCTCAGTTGCCGACCCTCGTCCCAGGCCTTGCTGATCACCGGCAAAGCGGCCAGTTGACGTACTTGCTCGATGACGTTGAGTTCGCATAGTCGGTTCCAGCGATCATCGCTGTCCTCCAGCCTGGACAGGGTTGGCGCCTCCCGTTCTCCAAGAGCCCGTACCGGGGATAGCCATCCATCCAGGGCGCCGGCGCCGGCTGCATCCATGGCGGCGTGTACGCCACCGCAGCGGTAGTGCCCACACACCACGATGTGCCTGACCTTGAGGGTGTGCACCGCAAACTGGATCACCGCCAGGCAATTGGGGTCGTCCGGCCGGACCAGGTTGGCGATGTTTCGGTGCTTGAACATCTCCCCGGGCTGCAGGCCGCATATCTCATTGGCCGGCACCCGGCTGTCGGAGCAGCCTATCCAAAGAATACGGGGGCTTTGTGGCGCGTCCAGGCCGGGCAGGTAACCGGGACGTTCGCGCTGGATGGTCTCGGCCCATTGTCGGTTGTTGGCGAAGATCTCTGGCAGGTAGCGCATCTGGTTTTCCTCGTCGGGTAATCCCGGGAGCCAGATGACCGCCATCTGTTACTCCCGTTTAGTCCAGGGTCGCGAGTTGCTCCGCCTGGAATTCCGAAAGCAGCGGGTCGATCACCTGGTCCAGCTCGCCCTGGATGATGGTATCCAGCTTGTACAGGGTCAGGTTAATGCGATGGTCCGACACACGGCCCTGGGGGTAGTTATAGGTCCTGATCCGCTCCGAGCGATCGCCACTGCCCACCAGCGACTTGCGTTGCTGGGCCTGTTCGGCCTGGTGGCGTTCCTGTTCCGCGGAGAGCATTCGCGATTTCAACAGGCTCATGGCCCGGGCCCGGTTCTTGTGCTGGGAACGCTCGTCCTGGCACTCCACCACGATGCCCGTGGGCAGGTGGGTGATGCGCACCGCCGAGTCGGTCTTGTTCACGTGCTGACCACCGGCGCCGGAGGCGCGGTAGGTGTCGACTCGCAGGTCAGCCGGATTGATGTCGATCTGCTCCACTTCATCGGCCTCGGGCATTACGGCCACGGTGCAGGCGGAGGTGTGGATACGCCCCTGGGATTCGGTTTCCGGAACCC
>JAOTSW010000216.1 GCA_029864735.1 Chromatiales bacterium
ATTGTCAGTGTATTTGGCGGCCAGATTATTTCTGCTGCCGAGTTGATGCATGGCAAGACCTCCATGGTGGCTCACGATGGCCAGGGGGTTTTTAAGGGCCTGCCTGATCCCATGGAAGTGGGTCGTTACCATTCTCTTGCAGCGGAAAGAGTGAGCATGCCGGATGAACTGGTGGTAACTGCCAGGACCGACGAGGGCGAGATCATGGGTGTGCGTCACCGGGACCTGAAGGTGGAAGGCGTGCAGTTTCATCCGGAGAGCGTGCTGACTCCTGACGGGTTGGTTTTGATGAAGAATTTTCTTGAGATGTCGGTGGAGTAACCGGGCTAATGAAAAACCTTCTTGAAGACGTATTGCAGGGAAAGGATCTGTCTGAGGAGCAGGCCCATGGCTTGATGCGGGAGCTTGCTGGTGGGCAGATGGAGCCCGCCCAGGCGGGTGCCTTGCTGGCAGCGCTTCGGGCCAAGGGCGAAACCCCTGAAGAGGTGCGCGGTTTCGCCATGGCGATGCGCGAGTTGGCGGTCAAACCCAACATTAAAAACGACGGTCCCTGTGTGGACACGGTGGGAACCGGCGGTGATGGATCTGGCAGTTTGAACCTGTCTACCGGTGCCGGCCTGTTGGCTGCGGCGGCGGGGGCCCGGGTAGTCAAGCATGGCAATCGATCGGTCTCCAGTCTCTGCGGCAGCGCCGATGTACTGGAAGGCCTGGGACTGACCCTGCCCCTGGATGAAAACCGGGCCGGGGACTGCCTGGAGGAGACCGGGTTCACTTTCTTGTTCGCGCCTTACTACCATCCGGCCATGAAGGCCGTGGTGCCAGTGCGAGCTGCCATGGGTGTGCGCACGGTGTTCAATATTCTTGGGCCCCTGACCAACCCGGCCCAGCCCGAGTACTACCTGATCGGCGCTTATTCGCCCCAGGTTGCCCGCCTGATGGCGAATGCCCTGGCCGGCATGCCGATTACCCGGGCCTTCGTCGTCCATGGCGAGCCTGGCTGGGACGAGGCGACCCCGGTAGGCAAGTTCCTGATGTTCGATGTGCGGCCCGGCAAGGTGGAAGAGTATGAGAAGGATCCGCTGGATCACGGTGTGCCCCGTTGTGCCCCGGAGGATCTGCGTGGTGGCGATGCCGCGGTAAACGCCCAGGCCTTGCGAGAAGTGCTGGGCGGAAAGCAGCATGGCGCGCCCCGTGATGCGCTGGTGCTGGGGGCAGCCCTGGTCCTGGAGCTGGTAGGCATGGCTGCGAACCTGGATGAAGCGCTGGTGCTGGCCGCGGCAGCGATTGATGATGGCCGCGCCGGACGCCTGCTGGAGCGATTGGCAGAATTTGGAGCGGCTGGGTGATTTCAGCGTGAGTGATTTTCTCGACAGCATGGCCCAGGGGAGTCGGGAGCGCCTGAAGGCGGCCCGCGCCCGGGTGGCTGAGGCGAAGTTGCTGGATCGAATCTCAGCGTTGCCCGAGCCGCCGCCACTGGGTTTTCATCCGGCAGGATTCGACATTATTGCCGAGATGAAACTGGTGTCCCCGGCGGCTGGGCGATTAAAAGAACAGGACGAGGATATTTCCCGGCGAGTTGCCCAGTATGCCTCCGGCGGTGCGGCGGCGGTGTCGGTGCTCACCGAGCCCAGCCGATTTGGCGGTTCACTGACGCACCTGTCCGAGGCGGCTGCCGCACTGGCCGGGCACGCTATTCCGGCCATGCGAAAAGACTTCCTGTTGGACCCCTACCAGGTGCTGGAGGCCCGGGCTGCCGGTGCCGGCGGTGTGCTGGTGATACTCGCCATGCTGGATGATGCCCAGTGTCGGGAAATCATTAGTGCCGCCCTGGAGCAGAACATGTTCGTGCTGGTGGAGGCCTTTGATGAACAGGAACTGGCACGAGGTGGCGAGTTGTTTTCCTGCCTGCCAGAAACAGACCAGTTGCTGCTGGGTTTGAATTGTCGGGACCTGAGAACACTGCAGGTGGACCCGCAACGATTTGAAACCGCTGCACCGTCTTTTCCGCCCGTGTCCCACCGGGTCGCGGAAAGCGGTATCGAAACCCCGGAGCATGCCCGCTGGGCCCGGGCCCTGGGCTATGACATGGCCCTGGTGGGTACGGCACTGATGCGCTCCGGTGATCCGGCCCAGGCATTGGCCAGGTTACTTGCCGCGGGTCGGGAAAGCAGCGAGGTGGCGAAGTGAGCCGGATGTGGATCAAGATCTGCGGCATTCGCAACCGGGCTGCCCTGGATGCTGCGGTCCAGGCCGGTGCGGATGCCATCGGTTTTGTCATGGCGGCCTCGCCACGACGGGTTTCCGCCTCCCAGGCGGCGGAACTGATCAAACAGTTGCCGCCGGGTATCCGCAGTGTTGTTGTGACCTTGTCACCGGCGCCCGGGGAGTTTGACGAATTATTCAGCCTGGCTGTGCCGACATATTTCCAGGCTGATGCCCATGCACTGGATGGCTTTGTCTTGCCCGCCGGGTGTGAGCCGCTGCCGGTATACCGAAATGCTGCGCCGGAATTGTTTCCGACGCGGCTGGTGTACGAGGGCCCCCGCTCGGGTGCCGGGGAAACTGCCGATTGGTCTTTGGCGCACAGTTTGGCGGAGCGCACCCAGCTGGTGTTGGCCGGTGGGCTGCACCCGGGAAACGTGGCGCAAGCCATTGCAGCGGTAAGGCCATTCGGGGTGGATGTCAGCAGCGGTGTCGAGTCATCCCCGGGGGTGAAAGACCCGGCAAGAATCAGGGAATTTGTGGCTGCCGTTCGAGCAGCAGAAAGTGAAATGGAGTGAACGATGTCTGTTAAGCCAACTCAAAGCGAACAGAACGAAGAGCTGTTGCAGCGCCTGATCGACGGCAGTCTGCCGGATGAATTCGGTCGCTATGGCATGTTCGGTGGGCGATACGTCCCCGAGACTCTTGTGCCTGCCCTGGAGCGCCTGGAGCAGGGGATGCGTGATCACCTGGATGCCCCGGATTTCCGGGAGGAATTGCGAGCCCAGTTGCATGACTGGGTAGGCCGGCCCACGCCCCTGACTCATGTTCCCAGGATCAGCGAAGCATGGGGTGCGGACGTCTGGTTCAAACGAGAGGACCTGGCCCACACCGGTGCCCACAAGATCAACAACTCCATCGGCCAGGCCCTGTTGGCCAAGCGCCTGGGCGTGAAGCGGATTGTCGCCGAGACCGGCGCCGGACAGCATGGCGTTGCAACTGCTGCGGCCTGCGCCCGACTAGGCCTGCCATGCCGGGTTTACATGGGTGAAATTGACATTGAGCGCCAGGCGCCCAACGTGGATCGTATGCGTCGGCTGGGTACCGAGGTGTTTCCGGTGACCACCGGTGATCGTACCTTGCGGGCGGCGATTGACGAGGCAATCAGGGACTGGGTGTCTGATCCCGAGCAAACCTATTACCTGCTGGGTTCGGCCATTGGACCCCACCCATATCCCACGCTGGTACAGCGCCTGCAGTCGGTGATTGGCCAGGAAGCCAGGGCGCAGATTCTTGAGGCCACAGGCGTGTTGCCGGACGTGGCAGTGGCCTGTGTGGGGGGTGGCTCAAACGCCATCGGCATGTTCCATCCTCTGCTGGCGGATCGCAGCATACAGCTCATTGGTATCGAGGCTGGTGGACGCGGTGACGCGCTGGGTGATCATTCAGCGACCCTGTCCCACGGCACACCGGGTGTGTTGCACGGAAACTTTTCCATGCTTCTGCAGGACGCGGACGGCCAGGTGCAAGAGACCCATTCGGTATCGGCCGGCCTGGATTATCCGGGGGTCGGTCCTGAGCACGCCCTGCTCAAGCAGATAGGACGAGTGCAGTACAAGGTGATTGGCGACGAGGAAGCCCTGGACGCGCTGAACGAGTGTTGCCGACTGGAAGGAATTCTTCCGGCCCTGGAAAGTGCTCACGCCCTGGCAGGCGCCCGACGCTGGGCCCGTGAGAACCCGGGCAAGCGCATACTGATCGGCATGTCCGGT
>JAOTSW010000217.1 GCA_029864735.1 Chromatiales bacterium
GTGAGTCCCTGGACATCTTAAAAGCCGCATAATAAATCCAACCCTATCCGATTCCCCCCTGTACGCGTGCAGGGATACACTGGATTCTCGAGACGTCGATACCGGAGCCACACTTGCAATATCTTTTTTTCTCTACCCCACGTTTCTTGCTTGCCCTGCTCATGGCGCTGCTATTGGCAGGCTGCATGGAACCGGTATCCATAAGCAATTACGAGCAAATTGAGAGCGGTATGACCGAGGCCCAGGTTTACGACATCCTGGGTGAGCCTGACACTGCTGACAGCATTGACCTGGGCGGATTCTCAGGCACGCTTGCAAGCTGGGAAAGCCGCGACGCCGTGATCACAGTCCAGATCTTCAACGGCGAAGTGTGGGGAAAACAGTATTCCACCAAGCAGGCAGGCAACTAGCCCTGTCAGGCGCCGTCCCAACGACGGACAAGCCCGGACTCCAGTCCAAGCAAGTCCAGCAATCGTCCCACTGTGTGATCGACGATGTCCTCGACACTTGAAGGCTTGTTATAAAAAGCCGGCATGGGCGGGGCAATGATCGCGCCCAGCTGGGCAGCCTCGTAAAGCAGTTTGCAGTGCCCCAGGTGCAGGGGCGTCTCCCGCGGCACAAGAATCAATGGACGCCTGTCCTTGAGCGTTACGTCCGCAGCCCGGGTCAACAGAGTATCCGAATACGAATTCACGATCCCGGAGAGACTCTTCATGGAACACGGTGCGACCACCATGGCATCACACCTGAACGAACCGCTGGAAATACTGGCTGCCAGGTTGCGGTCGTTATGCACGGTGTCGGCCAGGGCTTCTACATCGGCCACCGAATACTCGGTCTCCAGCGTAATGTTGAGTTTCCCTGTCGCACTGAGTACCAGGTGGGTTTCCACCTGGGGTGCCTGCCCCAGCGCTTCCAGCAAACGAATCCCGTAGATCACGCCGCTCGCGCCGGATATTCCAACTATCACTTTCATCATTGCGCCCGTATCGGCCTACAACAGGTGGCACAGTGTAGCAGGACACGGGTCCCCGGTAATGATTCCTGCGCGCGACCGGGGAGCCACAAGGGACCCCTTGCGTGGGGATCGATTGTGCCGGGTCCGGGTTTTTTTACGGCGCTACTCAAATCGCTTCAGACCCGCCACATCCAGCACCTTGAGTTGCCGGCCCTGGACCTCCAGCACCTGCTCATTCACCAGCCTGCGCAACAAACGTGACAAGGTCTCCGGCTTGATAGACAACTTGGCGGCAATTACCTGGCGAGACAGGTCCAGGTCTATTGTTCCCTGGTTATTACCGCTCATGTCCAACTGATCCACCAGGAACCGAACCAATCTATGGGTCGCGTTGGTAATGCTGAGGTTTTCAATTTCCTGCAACTGCCAGTGCAACCTGCGGCACACATCGCCCAGCAAGGCCAGGCAGGCCTGGGCATTTTCGTTCAGGGCCGCCAGGTAACGCTGGTTTTCGACTCTTATGACCAGGGAGGTTTCCATGCCAAAAGCAGCTACCGGAAAGGTGTTCTGGCGCTGAAACATGATTGCCTCGGCGAAGGTGTTGCCCGGACCGATAACGTCAATGATCTTCTTGTCGCCAGTCGGAGAAACCAGTGACAGCTCAATGCGCCCCTCCACCACCAGGAAAAAATGGCTGGCTGGATCGCCACGGTTAAACAGCATCTCGCCCGCCCGGATATTCGCCAGGCTGGCTCGCCCGATAATTTCTTCCAGGTGCTCGGCTGGCAACCCTGCAAAAAGGTAGTTCTGGCGAAGCAATTTCGATTCGTTAGATTGAAGATCCATCACTCACACCTTATTGCAAAAAAGGGGCGCTTGCGCACCCCTTTTTCCCGATTTTTCTCTAACGGACTAAATAACCTTGGAGAACCTCGGCTTTTCTTGCGCATGCTGCAGATAGTAATCAAACACCATAGCGATAGGCCGAAGCAACAGTCGCCCGCGCTCGGTAACCAGGAGACCCTTTTCTCCCAGGTCAATCAGGCCGTCCTTATCCAGTACTTCGAGCTGGGGGAATTCATTCGCGAAATACTCTTTGAAATTAATTCCCAGGTTTGTCGATGCGGCATCGAAGTCCAGCTTTCCGTGGCACATGACTTCCTGGATTACCGCGGCACGAATGCGGTCATCCTCGGACATGGTGTAACCGCGCTCGATAGGCATCTGGCCTTTTTCGAGCATAGAGGTGTAGACGCCCAGGTCTTTCACGTTCTGGCTGAAGCTGTCACCGACCCGGCCAATGGCACTCATGCCCAGCCCAATCAGGTCACACTTGGCGTGGGTGGAATAGCCCTGGAAATTGCGCTGCAATTCGCCACGCTGCTGGGCCTGCACCAACTCATCGCTAGCCAGTGCGAAGTGATCCATTCCGATGTACACGTAGCCCTCGCCGGTCAGGCGTTCGGTAGTACGACGGAAGATTTCCAGCTTGGTCTCGGGACTGGGGAGTTGATCTTCCTGGACCAGTTTTTGCGCCCGGAACATCTGGGGTAAATGCGCATAGCTGTAAATAGCCAGGCGGTCAGGACGCATCTCCAGCACCGTATCAAGGGTGCGGTCGAAGGTCTTGACCGTCTGTAGGGGAAGCCCGTAGATGAGATCCAGGGAGACAGAGTTGAAACCAGACTGGCGGGCAGCGGTAATCAGGCCCTGGGTTTCTTCCACGCTCTGGATCCGGTTGACTGCCTTTTGCACCTCCGGATCGAAATCCTGGACGCCAAGGCTGACACGATTGAAACCAACCTCGCCCATACCCGCGATGTCCTCGGGAGTCGCGGTACGCGGGTCAATCTCGATCGAGAATTCCTGCTTGCCATCAAGCCGCAAATTGAAGTGCTGACGGAACTTGGCCATCATGCGCCCCATCTGCTCCGGGGTCAGGTAAGTCGGCGTACCGCCACCCAGGTGCAACTGCTGAACCTGGCGATCGATATCAAACAACTCCGCCTGTAATTCTATATCCTTGAACAGGGGAACCAGGTAACGCTCGGCGCGCTCCTGGTTGCGGGTCACGATCTTGGTACACCCGCAGTAGTAACAAAGTGAATGACAAAACGGGATATGCACGTAGATGCTGAGCGGATCGGGAATAGGCATCGCGTTGGTGCGCGCCACCGCTGCCCGGTAATCCGCTTCACCGAATCCGGAGTGGAACTGTACAGCGGTGGGGTAAGAGGTATAACGCGGACCACGCCCCCCGTAACGCTCGATTAACTCCTGATCAAATATGACTTTGTTCACGTTTATCTCTGCTTGTTTGTGATGATCAAATGATCGGACATCCAACTTAGAATGGGTATAAGGGTTTTCCGCCCAATCCGCCGGCGAAACCGAAACGCCCCGTTAATTATCCGGCCAGTGTCTGCAATCTGCACCGATTCCGCTTCGCCCGCCTTGACCGCGGTCAATCGCGCGACTTTCCGGTCCCGCAGTCCTTGGCGGCGTTATCAGCAGGTCAATCTCCTGTAGCTGCGCTACCCCGCCGCGCAGTGAATCGCCAGGAACCACCGGCCCCACTCCGGCAGGCGTGCCAGTAAATACCAGGTCACCGGCTCGCAGTTCAAACAGCGTTGACAGCTGGGCCAGCACCTCGCCAACGTTCCAGGTCATATCGGCAATATCGGCATCCTGGCGAATCTCACCGTTGACCTCTATCCAGATCCGTCCACTGGCAAGCGTTGAACCGTGCTCTACCAGGGTAATCGGAGATACGGGAGCAGAATAATCAAACCCCTTGGCCGTATCCCAGGGTTGCCCCCGGTCCTTGGCAGCATGCTGCAGGTCCCTGCGGGTCATATCCACGCCCACCGCGTAACCCACAACCCGGTCCAGCGCCTGCTCGGGACTCAGGTCACGCCCTCCCGCTCCCAGGGCGGCAACCAGTTCTATTTCATAGTGAACATTGTTACTGCCGGGAGGATAGGGAATCTCGCCGCGGCCAGGGACCACTGCAT
>JAOTSW010000218.1 GCA_029864735.1 Chromatiales bacterium
CCTTGGAACTGCCCTGGCGCTCGGGCTCAGCATTGTCATGCTCGCCCAGTTCGTCGGCTATGCATCGCCGTGGATCGCATTGCTGGTTATGTTCGATCTCATGGCCGTCGCCAAGGTCGCCGAGCCTCTGTTCGTGCTTCGAATGCCGGCCGCTTTAAGCACATTGCGGCGATGGGAGTTAAGCGGTGATCTCTACCGCCAACTTGGCGTTCGCTCCTTCGGCACGATGCTTCGAAAGACCCCCCTTCGCTTCCTGAATTCGGGGGTTTACCTCTCCCCGGAGGCCAGGGACCTGGATCGCCTCTATAGACGGGTCGCATCTTCCGAGGCCACCCACTTCTGGGCAGCGCTGTTTTTCATGGCATACATTGGCCATCTTTACCTGGCGGGTCGTCCCCAAGTGGCGACTGGCTTCCTGGCAGTGCAGGTGTTATTTAATGTTTACCCGATCCTTCATCTGCGCCTTATGCGCGGTCGTCTGGATGCAATCATCCAGAGGCAGGTCAGAAAAGGCTGATCAGGATCGAACCGCACTGAGTATTGCACATGGACTTCGATCCCAATTACCCGGTTAGAATCGGTTTTTAGTGGGTGGCGGTGGTTCTTTTGAATCGGGAGACAATTGATGAGCAGGTTAAGCAGGGTTGGCTGGAAACCGCTGGCGACGGAGTTGTTCATTGTGTTCATCGGCTTGCTGGGGGCGCTGCAGGTCGATGACTGGCAACAGCACCGGGAACTGGCCCAGACGGAGACTGTTTACCTGCACCGCCTTAACGAGGACCTGGCAAGCTACATCATGTATCTGAAACGGGGTATTCCCCGGCTTGAGCAGCACCGGCGGGGTGTTGAGCACGTGAGTGCATCGCTTGCCGCCGGCCACATTCTCAATGACGACACCGATCTTTTCGAGTTGGGCCTTATTTATCTCGGCCACCTGCCGTCCGCCAACCGGCCTATGTCTGCCTACAATGAAATGGTGGCCTCCGGCGTGTTTGCCCGTCTGCAATCGACCGAATTGCAAAGGCTCGTGTCCGATCTCTACGCGACCCAGGCCGCGGTAGACAAGAATTTCGCCTGGTGGCGCAACCAGCCCCTGGTGGTCGAGCAGGCGATCCAGCCTTTCGTGGAATACTACTCGGAGGGCGAGCGCGTCCCATCCACCAATTTGTCCGCACCGGCCTACGGTGTCCGGATAAAATATGATTTTGACAAGCTGGCAGCGGACCCGGTGATTCGCAACGGCTATTTTTGGGCGGCTGACACGCATTCTGACTGGGTCGAGTGGTCGAACAGGCTGCTGGATCTGGCGGTGGCGGCCGAGGCCATCGTGGCAAAGGAATTGCAGGGACGTTGAGGAGCGAAATCGGACTCTGACCCCAATGACTGGAGGGACCATCCATGAATGTATCAACCTCGTTTGTATTGGTCGCGGTAGTAGTGCTGGCAATCGTCGCCGGGCTGGTTTTCTTCGCTGGCGGGAAGCGCTCCAGGGGCAGGCTGACACCCCTGGGCAGCGTTGCATTCGCCTGCGTCCTGGGTGGAATCTTGTTCGGCGAAAACCAGATGCTCGGCTACGGCCTGCTGGGTGTCGGCGTGGTCCTGGCCGTGGTCGACATGGCCAGGAAATAGCGGTCGATTCCAAATTCTCCTCTGTGCAAAATGAAGAAGTTCCATGGCTATCGAAAATGTCTTGATACGTGACGAGCAAGCCGCGGATATCCCGGTCATCTCCCAGGTGACCATCGCAGCATTTGCGACCATGGAGATCAGCAATCAAACCGAGCAGTTCGTCATCGAGGCGCTCAGGGCGGCGAAGGCCCTGGCCGTATCACTGGTAGCCGAGGTGGATGGACGGGTTGTCGGCCATATTGCCTTTTCTCCGGTGAGCATGTCTGACGGCACCACACACTGGTACGGCCTGGGGCCGGTGTCGGTGCACCCGGACTTTCAGCGCCGGGGCATTGGAAAGGCGCTTATTCGTGAAGGACTCTCACGGCTGAAAAAACTCAACGCCAGGGGATGCTGCCTGGTTGGGCATCCCCAGTACTACCGGCAATTTGGCTTTGAGAATGCTGACGGGCTAATCTACGAGGGAGTTCCCGGGAAATTTTTCTTCGTCCTTTCATTTAATGGACGCATCCCCAGTGGCAAGGTCATATTCCATGACGCCTTCCATGCTACTGGCTGACAAGCAATCGGGGCCTGATCCCGATTACCCCCAAAGAACAAGAACCGTAAACGACTGATAAACCCACCCCGACCTGAACCTGCGTACCAGTGGAGCGATAACGATGAGAAATTCAAAATGGACCTGTATCAAATGCGGAAATCTTGATTACAAGGTTGGAGAGATGAGGGTGGCCGGGGGTTTCTGGTCAAAGGTATTTGATGTGCAGGCCTCCAGGTACAGTGCGGTAACCTGCGAAAAGTGCACCTACACAGAGTTTTACCGCACCAAGAGTTCGGCCCTGGGGAGCGTGTTTGACTTCCTGGCCGGCTGATGTGGCGATCACCGTGTTAGTCAAAAGATGACTAAGGGGTCGAGGCGGATTTAGTCGCCCTGGTCACGGCAACCCCGACCGGCGGGGGGACACACGAAGGCATTTCGTACTAGGATTGGCGACTAGCAATCGTCCCATCGCCGAGGTCGCCCCCGACATGAAAGATCATCAATCCCTCAACGCCGAATCCCTGGTGGTTGCCGCCGGACGCCAGCGGGCCCCGGGCTCTCCGTTGAATGTGCCCCTGGTTCCCGCGTCCAATTTCATCCTGGGCGGGGACCGCGAGTACGTGCGCGGTGACGGCACGGACACCTGGGACGCCCTGGAGACGGTCATCGGTGGCCTGGAAGGCGGCAATGCCCTGGTGTTCTCCTCGGGCATGGGGGCCATCGCCTCGGTGTTCGATCAACTGGCGGCAGGTTCTGTGATTGCCCTGCCGGACGAGTGCTACCAGGGAACGGTGGGGCTTGCCGAAGATGGGCAGGCGAAGGGTCGCTGGACGGTAAAACGGATTGCGGTGGAAGACACCGACGAGTGGATACGCGCCTGCAACTATGCAGACCTTGTCTGGCTGGAGTCGCCGTCCAACCCAATGCTGCGGATCTCGGATGTGAAGGCCATTTGCGCAGCGCCCCGCAAGCCCGGTGCACTGCTTGCCGTGGACAATACCTTCGCCACGCCCCTGAACCAGCGCCCGCTGGAATTGGGCGCGGATTTTTCCGTGCAATCGGCGACCAAGTACATCGGTGGCCACTCGGACATGCTGGCAGGGGTCGTGAGCACCAGCTCGCCCGGGTTACTGGAAGGGCTGAAGGCGACCCGGGTATATGCGGGCGCCACCCTGGGATCCCTGGAGGCCTTCCTTGCGCTGCGTGGAATAAGGACCATGGCCCTGCGTCTTGAGAGGGCCCAGAAAACGGCCATGGAACTGGCGAGCCGGCTGGAGGCCCACCCACAGGTGACCATCACACGTTACCCGGGGCTGGCCTCCCACCCGGGTCATGAACTGGCGCGGGCACAGCTGGGCGGATTCGGCACCATTATTTCATTCGATATCCAGGGCGGGGCTGAGGCGGCGGATGCCATGTGCACCAGCGTGGGTCTCATACAGCACGCCACCAGCCTGGGTGCGGTGGAATCCACCATGGAACGTCGCGCCGCAGTTCACGGGCAGGAGCACCTGCCGCCGTCCATGCTCAGGCTCAGTGTCGGCATCGAGAACGTGGACGACTTGTGGGACGACCTGGAGCAGGCTCTGGAGCGGGGAGCGAAGTGAGGAGGATGGCGCGGGGGTTAGTTACCAGATGGTTCCGTAGTGAAATACTTCTGTAGGGAGGCTCCATGGGGAAGTTATACGAGGAAATTACAGCCGAACTTGCGGCCTGGTTGAAAGCCCAGCAGG
This sequence comes from Chromatiales bacterium, assembly GCA_029864735.1. Taxonomy (GTDB): domain Bacteria; phylum Pseudomonadota; class Gammaproteobacteria; order Steroidobacterales; family BM003; genus CAKZML01. Next base: position 3,904 of record JAOTSW010000218.1, read on the forward strand.
TGTTTTTTGTGGGTACGGCGCCCTTGTCAGCCAACGGACTGGTGAACT
>JAOTSW010000219.1 GCA_029864735.1 Chromatiales bacterium
CCAGGGCCATTCAGTGCTCGAATTCGAGGAAGGAAGTCTCGAGCTCAAAGCGGGAGATTCCCTGCTGATCCCTGCGGGAATGCGGCATCGGGTAGCCAGCGCCAGCGCCGACGCAACCTGGGTGGCGTTGCACTTTGATAAAGAGGATAAATAGGCTCGAAGCTCAATCATATGGACCAGGTGCCATGGACTTCGTGATCCAACAAATCTGTTTCGACGAGCGGGTAGCGGCCCTGCTAAAGGACGGCGCCCTGCCGACAGACGATTTATCGCCCTCTTCAAACGTGGTCTTCTTCGGTTATTCATGTGACGACGAACTGTGCGGCGTAGTTGGCCTGGAACTCTATGGATCGTGGGCGCTGCTGAGATCCCTTGCGGTTGCGCCGGGGCATCGAAACGATGGCATCGGCGGCAAGTTGCTTGCCCGTGCTGAGGATGAGGCGGAAAAGCGCGGGGCAAGAGAAATTTACCTTCTCACCACGACCGCCGAAGCCTACTTTTCCCGGCGTGGTTACACCAGGGTGGAGCGGGCATCCGCGCCCACTGCGATTGCCGCCACACGCCAATTTTCAGACCTGTGTCCCTCATCGTCATCATTCATGGTCAAGAAAAAGTAACCCGGGTCAAACAGCGGTTGTAATTAACCTGGCCTTGACGGCGTTTATTGATCTGTTGGGCCTTGCGTTCCCACGGTAATACCTCTGACCTAAGCGGCGGGGATCAACGCTGCCGCCCAGACGCTGCCATCTCCGGCTTCACGTGTCGCCAGTTGGCGTGTGCCGGAATTCTGCCTGTATGATGAGCCCCATGCTTTCAACACGATTCGTAAGTCTCGCGCGACGGATGGCGGGCTACCTGGCGGCCGGCCTGGTGGGCTGTATGCTGGTCGCTGTTATTGCACTGGTGACGGTGCTGAATGGCCGCCCCGATCTGTCGGTCTGGCACCTGGCCGAGCTGGACGAGGAGTTCACGGAAGACTCGGATATCGCCAGTTTCGAGCAATACCTGGCGTTGGAAGAACGCCTGTTCGCCCAGTTGGACCGGCAGGTTTATGGCCTGGTGCCGGTGGGGCCGGGTAACGCGATCAATCGATACAGCCGTGGCAGCCTGTCGGACCCGCAGATTTGGCCGGTTAACTGGAACAGAAGCTTCGTGTTGCCCCAGGAAGCGCCCACGGTCGGCGTGCTGCTGCTGCATGGCCTCTCTGACTCCCCTTACAGCTTGAAAGCCCTGGGAGAACGCCTCCACGGGCAGGGCGCAATGGTGCTGGGCTTGCGCATACCCGGCCACGGCACGGCGCCGTCAGGACTGGTAGAGACACGTTGGCAGGACATGGCGGCCGCGGTGCGACTGGCGACTCGCCACATGCGCGAGGCCATCGGTGACAAGCCCCTTTACCTGGTGGGTTACTCCAACGGTGGGGCGCTGTCTGTGGAGTATGCGCTGGCTTCCCTGAAGGACGCCTCCTTGCCCCGGGTCTCGGGAGTGATCTTGCTCTCCCCCGGGATCGGCATTTCAAGTGCCGCCGCCCTGGCCGTGTGGCAGGGACGTCTCGGGCACCTGCTGGGGTTTGAAAAACTGGCCTGGAACAGCATTCTTCCGGAGTACGACCCGTTCAAGTACACCTCGTTTACCGTCAATGCGGGTGACCTGGCCCACCGCATTACCCTGCATATCCAACGCCAGCTGGACGGTCTTCAAGGTGGCGATCAGTTGGCGGCGATGCCGCCGATCCTGGCCTTTCAATCCAGCGTCGATGCCACGGTGACCGCCTCGGCACTGGTGAAGAACCTCTTTGATCGACTGCCTCCGGCGAATCATGAACTGGTGTTGTTTGATATCAATCGCAGGGTGGAAATTGGCGCATTGTTGAAGCAGGACCCCCGGGATGTATTCGAGCCTCTGTTGAAGGATAAAGATCGCAACCTGGATCTTACCGTGGTGACAAATGAGGATGGCAGCACCGAGCGCGCTGTCGCCCGAACCACATTGCGCGGAGAGAATGTTCCATCTAATTCCGTCTACGTGGGTGAGTGGCCGGCCGGGGTGTATTCGCTGTCTCACATCGCCCTGCCATTTTCCCCGGAGGACTCCCTGTACGGTGGTCCGGATGCGACCAGTAGCCCGGGAATCCAGTTAGGGAACCTGGCCCTGCGAGGTGAGCGCGGCGTGTTGATGGTATCCGGTACCGATGTCCTGAGGCTGCACTGGAATCCCTTCTACGATTATGTGGAAGGGCGTGTCCTGCGCTTCACGGGGCTGGAGAATTAATTGGGGCGAACGGAAGTTTCAACCGGTCCGGCATTCGCGCTGGCTTAGTGAACTGTAGCTTGAACGAGTAAGGAGACGCTGTGAATCGTCAGAATAAACCCGGTCGTCACCCTGGGCCTTGCCGCTACCTGCTTGGATTCTCTGCGGCCGTGTGGACTCTTGCGGCCTGGGGGGCACCCGCAAACTTGCCCGATCCGCTTGCGGCGGGGTGGAACGGCAAGCCTGTGTGTGAACGATTGCACGAAGACGACCGCCAGCGTATTTTGCGCTGCACCTTTCCGCCTGGAGTGGGACACGAGCGCCATTTCCATCATGCCCATTTTGGTTATACCGTCGCGGGAGGCCGGATGCGTATTGAAGACGAGAACGGTGTGCGGGAAGTGGATGTGCCAGCGGGTTCCAGCTTCACGAGCGAGGGCGTCTCCTGGCACGAGGTATTGAATGTCGGCGATACGACCACGGTATTTCTAATTGTCGAGCCAAAATAACCGCAATTGCACTGCCGGCAATTTTTAAGAGGAATTAGGTGATGCATACCGGTTCATGTCTTTGTGGGGCTGTCAGGTTCGAAGTAGACGCCGAGCTTCCTGCGCCCGATGCGTGTCATTGCACTCAATGTCGCAGGCAATCCGGCCATTATTTCGTGTCCACTGACGTTCCCAAAGACTCCCTGGCAATTCACGGCGGTGAGCACCTCACCTGGTATCGTTCTTCTGAAAAGGTGCAACGGGGATTTTGCTCCCGCTGCGGTTCCTCGCTGTTTTTCGAGCCGTTTAAAAATGACTGGATAGGCATAGCCATGGGTGCGTTTGATCAGCCCACCGGCACGAAATTGGGTATTCATATCTTCGTGGCGGAGAAGGGCGACTATTACGACCTTACCGACGGTCTGCCTCAGAACCCGCATTGATGCCGGGTTCCCTGTGGCGACTTTTCTTGTCTAACACCTGATGGTCGCGGATCATCGGGGGCAACATGGACTGATTGGGAGTGCACTGTGAGCAGGTATGGCGATTTCGTGGTTGTGCTGCTTGGATTGTTTGCCTGCCTCTTCGCGGCAGGTTGCAGCGCGACGGCACTGGATAAGGCGACGGAGGCGGAGCTTGATGTGGTTTGCCAGGATCCCAGGCCCCAGATGTGCACCATGGATTACCGGCCGGTATGCGGCTTGCGCGATACCGGTATCCGCTGTGTGACCACCCCTTGCCCGTCTACCGAGTGGAAGACCTATTCCAACGGATGCACGGCCTGCAGCGATGCCCAGGTCTTCGGCTATGTGATCGGTGAATGCAGCGGTGGCGAAACGGCTTCCCGCAATATAGACGATCAGGTCTGGGCCGTGATCAGCCGGACAGTGGAGGAAGACGACATCCAGGGCATGGCCGCGGTTTACCACCCGGACGCGGTGCTGGTGTCGGAAAAAGGGACGGTTCCAATCGCTGACCAGCTGGGCAAGTGGGGCCGGGACATGGAAGCCCAGAAGCTGGCTGGAACACGCGCCAGTGTGCAATTCAAATTCGATCTTCGCCAGGATGGCCCGGAAACTGCTTTTCAAACCGGGGTATTTAGATATTCCACCCGGGGCCAATCGGAGTCGGAACAAGTGGTTTACGTAAGATTTGAAAGCCTGCTGGTGAAGAAGGACGGGAAGTGGCTGATCTTGATGG
>JAOTSW010000220.1 GCA_029864735.1 Chromatiales bacterium
GATCTTTTGCCGAGACATTCACCGACACCTGCAACTCATGACCCGCCCTTTGCCACTTGCGGCAATCAGCGATTGCCCGCCCCATGACATAGCGTGTCAGGAACTGGATCGTGCCCGCTTCCTCCGCGGCAGGAATGAATTCATCCGGCGGCAAGAACCCGTATTCGGGATGCTGCCACCGAACCAGCGCCTCTGCCCCATGCACCGAGCCCGAGCCCAGAGCCAACTTGGGCTGGTAATACACGACCAACTCATTCTTCTGTATCGCGCCGCGAAGATCGTGAACGATACTCAGCTGGCGCTCGTAGTGCTGCTCTCGGCCTGGCTCGAATACAGCAATCGACTCGTTACTGGAGCGTGCCTCGCTGCGGGCAATCATCGCATTGCGCATCAGCTGCGATGCCTCCTCGCCATGCTTCGGGTATATCGCAATACCCACCTCGGTCTGTAGCGAGATATTGACGTTACCAAGCATGACTCCAGACTTGAGCCTGGCCTCGACCTTCTCGGCATTGGCCAGGGCCCGGTCATCGCCCGCGCCAGCCAGGACAATGACAAAATCACTGGAGCCCACGTGGCCGATAACATCCTTTTCGCCCAGGTCCAACTGCAATTGCCTGGCCGCCATTTGAATCAGTTGGTCTGATGCGCTGTGACCAATGGTGGTCGAAATCTTGCTCATGCGGGACAGGTGAACCGACAGCAGGGAGAACTCTTGCTCCTTGCCCTCGGCAATTCTCTCTGAGAGCAGTTTGATGATCTTGTCCCGGTTGGGCAGGTCAGTAAGCGGGTCATGCATCATCTGGTGGTAGATTCGGCTTTCGCGTTCAGCGATCGCCGTGCCCATCGCGTTGAAGCTCGAGGCGAGTTCGCCGAATTCATCGTTTGAGGCGACGCTTACCACCGCCTGATATTGACCCGAACTCATCTTTCTCGCGGCATCCGTGAGCATACGTAACGGTTTGGCAATGCCACCAGACACCCAGGCCGCCGCTATCGCCACCATGCTCAGCAAAATGAAGGCAAATACCCACAATCCGTTACGCGCCTGGATGTAGGGCGCCATGGCCTCGTCCAGTGAGCGCATCAGCACCAGTTGCACGCTGTCATCACTGGACAACAGCGGTGCACCAAGAGCCAACTGCTCCACACCCACATGGATCAGGGTGTGAACACCCTTCCCCGAGGTGATAGTGGAGAACAAAGATGATTCACCTTGCTCCCCGTCCCGTTCAAAGCGAAAACTGGATGCAAGAATTCGTTGATGTTTGATATCGACCAGCATCACACCCAGGCCAGTGAGGCCGGCAATTCGCTCGACCACTGACTGGTCTATCTTGAAGCCCACGACAATCCAGCCCACCGTTACCGGCGCCCTCAGCGGAACAACAAACGCCTGGTAAACGGACGAACCCGCGGTGGCGATGATCTTTCGCGACGCAGAGCTACTACCAGCCACCAGGCCTTCAAAATCCGTCTGCCAATTCTGCGCACTGTCATCGGTACTCGCGAGAATCCGGCCATCCATGTCCAGTAACATGGCCACGCTGGCGCCAACTCTCAGGCTGTGATTTCGCAGTACCGAACGAATGGTCTCCTCGTCATGGCTTACCGCCGCCTCCTTGAGGCCAAAATCCGCAGCCAGCACTTCGACGCTGGTTTTCAATTGGTCACTACGACTGGAGAGGTACTCGTCAACGACTTCCGCACCGATCTGCAGGGAGTCGCGCGCGCGCTGGTCAACATCAGTCTCCACTGTCTGCATCACCGCAAACAGCATGACCAGCTGACCAACTACCAGCGGCGCAATTCCCAGCGCGAGCAGTTTCTGACGAAAATTTGTACCAAAACCCATTCAATCCAGCCCTTGGAGCAAGCCAACACTGCGCACTTTGATTCCTTTATATAAGGTCTAAAACACGCCCATCTGATTGAATAATATTTATATTTTGTTAAACGGAGTGTGTTCTGAATCACGCTTTTTCCGCTTCGGGTGCCGATATACTAATTATCGGTTTTGATGAATCACCGGATAAAAATGGGCTTACGCAACTACATAACGGGTATTAGCCAGGCCATGATCCTTTGCCTGCTGGGCGGCGCCGTCAGTGCGGCACCCTTGCTGGTCAAGGTCGTGGACAGGAACAGCCTGCCCGTGCCCGACGTGGCCGTTTTCCTGAAACCGACCAATGATTTCAGTGCCCTGGCGCCACCCGGCACCACTGCCGTGATGGACCAGGTCAACACCAAGTTCGTGCCAAATCTCCTGGTGGTGCAGTCAGGGACCTCGGTTGAATTCCCGAATACCGATACCGTCGCTCACCACGTTTACTCTTTCTCCCACCCAAACCAGTTCAAGCTGCCCCTGTACAAAGGCAACGCCCATCCACCAGTAACGTTTGATGGCGATGGGATTGTAATTTTGGGGTGCAACGTTCACGACAACATGCTCGGCTATATCGTGGTGGTGAATACCCCGTTCTTCGCCAAGACCGATGAACAGGGCATCGCACGGTTCGAGTTCACCGCCGGTGAAGTGGACGCGGTGTCTATCTGGAGTCCCCGGTTCAAGGAAGATTCCGAGGCCCTGAGCAAACCACTGACATTTGTCAGCGGCGACGACCAGGTGGTGACCTTCAAGATGGAAAAGAAACTTCGCCCGCCTCATGATCAACAGTCGGAAGCCTTGTTATGGTCAGACTACTAATAACGTTATCAATCGGTCTGCTCGGCCTGGTCTTTCACGCCAGCGCAATCGCCGAAGAACCCGTCAGACACCGTTTCGACCTGGGTGTCGACTTAAGCTATGTGTCGGTTTCGGGCAATCAGTCATGGGTCGAAGGCGGTGCCGGAAAATTACGCTATGACGACGATGGCCTGGTGCTCAGCCGCGGGTTCCTGGATGTTGGTCTGCAGCTGACCGATACCCTCGAGCTGAATCTCGACCTGGAGATGTATACCGACGACCTGGGACCACTGGTCGACTTTACCGAGGCCTTCGTGGAATGGCGCCCCCTGGTGGACTCGGCCAATCGCTATCGCTTCAAGGTCGGTGCGTTTTACCCCCGTGTGTCCATGGAAAATACTGCTCCCGGCTGGTCCAGCCCGTATACCATCAGCCCCTCGGCCCTGAACACCTGGATCGGCGAGGAACTACGCTCTTACGGGGTCGAGGCCGGCATTTCACGACGTCCGGCTTCCCTGGGCGGCGCCCATGCGTTTTCCCTGCACGGATCAATCTTTTACAAGAACGATCCCGCCGGCGCACTGCTGGCATGGAAAGGGTGGTCGATACATGATCGCCAAACCCGGTTCAACGACGTGCTTCCCCTTCCTCCCTTACCCCAGATCCAGCCCGGCATGTGGTTCCAGCGCCAGGACCCCTTCCTGACCCTGTTCAAGGAGTTAGACCACGAGCCCGGCTACTACGTCACCGCTGACTATCGCTACAGCAACAAGGCCATGTTCAGGGTCACCCACTATGACAACCGGGCTGACCCCAGGGCATTCGAAAATGGTCAGTACGGTTGGGGAACCGATTTCAACATGCTGGGCATGCAATTTACCCTGCCTGGTGATATCGGAATGATTTACCAGTGGATGGACGGCCTGACGACCATGGGACCGTTCATCAGGGGCGCACACGTTGTGGATGCCGAGTATTACAGCGACTTCCTGCTACTGACTCGCGCCTTTGGCCCACACCGGCTCAGCGCCAGGTACGAGCGCTTCGAAGTCTCAGAGAACGATAGCGTACCCCTGGACGACAACTCCGAATACGGCCATGGACTCACCGTCAGCTACGCGTATCAAATGAACAAGAACGTGGCGCTGGCCGCCGAATGGATTTCCATCTACACCTACCGGGACGCGTGGGAGTATTACGGCCTGGAAGACGAAGGCACCGAGACCCAGTTACAACTGGCAGTA
>JAOTSW010000221.1 GCA_029864735.1 Chromatiales bacterium
AAAGAGATCTTTCATCCTGCCCAGCCACCATTTGGCCCGGGCGAATACCCCACCGAGAATGACAACGCCCAGCCCTATCCATAGTAGCCTTGGCCCCGGTAGCAGCATCATCGCCAGAGCGATGATCAGTGCCAGGGAACTACTCCCCAGGAATACCGCCATTTTTGCCTGGGAATAGGAGGTGATCAGCAGCTTATCCTTGTCCTTGCTCAGCGGAGAGACCAGCGCAACGGTGTCCCTGGCAACCTTGGTCGAGGCCAGGATGCCGACCGCCAGGATGCCGCCTATCACCGCGAGGGAGACCAGGTTGGGAATCTCGTAGTGATGCACGAGTAACATTTTCACGCCAATAAAGGCCAGCAGGAATGCCAGGCTTATCTTCAGGTAGCGGAATTTTTCCATCAGTCCGGCCAGCACGAAATACAGTGAGCGAAGACCAAGGATGGCAAAAATATTCGAGGTGAACACGATGAAGGGATCGCGGGTAATGGCGAAAATAGCCGGGATCGAATCTATAGCGAAGGTTATGTCGCTGATCTCGACCAGGACCAGGGCGAGAAACAGCGGCGTGGCGGTACGCACACCGTCGATATTTACGAAAAACTGGCTACCGTGAAATGTATCGGTTACCGGTATTTTTTTGCGAACAAGCTTGATGAAGAAATTATCCTCAGGTGCCAAGTTATCGTCACGAACCACAAGCATGGTTGCTGCCGAATAAATCAACACGGCGCCCAATACGTAAGCGAGCCAGGCGAAACGATCCAGGAGCGCGATACCTCCAAAAATCATCAGTCCACGAAGCACCACCGCCCCGAAGATGCCCCAGAACAGTACCCTGTGTTGCTCGGCCAGCGGCACGGCAAAGTAGGAAAAAACCATCGCGATGACGAATACGTTGTCGATGGACAGCGACTTCTCAACCAGGTACCCGGTGAAGAACTGGAGGGCTGCCTCCATTCCGGTGAGCTGCTCGGTATCCACATCCCAGCCGGCCGGATTCAATTCATACAGGAAGTACACCACGACATTAAATGCCAGGGCCAGGGACACCCAAACGGCCGTCCAGCCAATTGCCTCCGGCAGACTGACAACATGTTGCTTGCGATGGAAAACACCCAGGTCCAGGGCCACGACCGCCGCAATCATGGCCAGGAAACCTATCCAGACAATTACCGTAAATGAAGTCATAAGTGGTGTTTTCCAGGGCCCGTGGCGCCCAGACTCAAGGGGTGCTTTGCGCCACCGTCTCTGGGCCTGAGCACTTAACTGGATTTAATTGTAGCCATATTATGCCCATGAAACCCACTTAGGTACTATCGGCAGGCAGCGCCTTCGCCCTGCATCCTATTTTCGCGGCAAGTATGGACATGGGCATGTAAGCAAGGCCCAGGTCCATAACGATGAACCAAGTTGGTGCGGGAATAAGCCTGGCCGCCGCGATGCCGCCCGAAAGGAACAACGCGCCCACGAAATATGCAACGATGGTTCGGTGACTTACCGCGGCCAGCACTGCTACCACCGCGCCCGAAAGCGCACCCAGGGCGTGGGCCACGAACGGCACGGAAACTGTCGAGAAATTTCAGCATTCCTTCCATGCGCTGAAACAAGTACACGTTTCTGCCGATCTTTTGCAGCGCTGCGTTCCTTGCCTCGGAAAGACGCTCCACATCAGTCATTTCACGACCCCCGCTGCCCTTCAGCCTTGCGAAACTCGCCGTAATGAGACTCCAGGTGCCTGCGCATGGCAGCCAGTCCTTCCGCGAACACGGCGCCACGGCCAAACCCGATACGGAAGTTGTCGACGGGTGTGTCCATGAGTTCTGATTTGTACACCGAGGCGGGCAGCAGCAAAACGCCGCTATCCTTGAGCAGAGATTTACAGAATGCTTCGACGCCATCGGGCCCTGTATATTTCGGGAAAGCGACGCAACCGCCCTTCGGTCGCTGCCAGTGGAACAGACCCGGGAATTCGTTAAACAGGGCCTCCAGCTCCACCACGTTCCTGGCAACGATTGCCCGGTTGCGATCCAGGATCGTATCCCGGTGCTTTAGAGCGATCACGGCCAGGCGTTCGCTGGGCGCGGAGTTGCAGATGGACAGGTAGTGCTTGTACCGCTCTACCTTCTGCAGGGCGTCCGTGTCCTGGCTTGCCACCCAACCGATACGAAGGCCTGGCATGCCGTAGGCCTTGGACATGACATTCAGTGATATGCCCTTCTCGTAGATATCAGCCACCTGGCGCATCCGGTCGGAAGCTTTCAACTCCACGCCCCGGTACACCTCGTCGGAGAACAGGTAAAGGTCGTGTTTGCGGCATAAGGCGACCAGCGCATCCAGGTCCTTGTGGGCCATCAGGGCGCCGGTGGGATTATGGGGGAAATTAATGGATACGAGGTTTGTGTTGGGACGTATGGCAGCTTCGACTTCGGCCATATCCAGTTGCCAGTTGTTGTGCTCGTGCAGCGCCACCCCGGTGACTTCGCACACCTCCAGGGCGATGGTCTCGGCGCTTTGATAGTTGGGCACAACCACGATCGCATGGTCCTGCGGAGCCAGCAGCACTCGCATGGCAGCGTAAATGCCCTCTCCCGCTCCGGCCAGGCACAACACATGCTCAGCGCTAAGGCTCTCATAAGTGCCGGCGATAAGCTCCCGAAGATCGGCGGCGCCCCACGTCTGGGTATAGCCCAGGCTCAACTCAACAAACTCTTTCCTATCCTGGGGATCTGCCAGGGACAGCAAGTCGCCCAGGGACATGCTTTCCATGTCCGAGGCGGTCATGTGATGGCGTGCGGTGAATTCCCAGGTTGAAAAGAACGTCTCCAGCTCAAAATTTCGCATTCAGTATTCCTTCATCCGGTTTCGGGGAGGACGAGAGCGCCCTCCCCTATATTCATACCCGCATTGTTTGATTACCGCCTACTGATCAAGCATGCCCAGTTGCCACATCACAAATCAATCAGCTTCAGCGACGACATCCCCAATAACCTGGCTAATTTTCAAGGCCAGGTCACTTTTACTAAATGGCTTCTGGATAAAATTCAGACCTGGCTGAATCACTCCGTGTCGATCACTGACCAGGGCCGCGTACCCGGACATGAACAGGACCTTTAGTTCAGGGTAAGTGTCCTTGAGCCGCTGACTAAGCTCAATGCCGCTCATCTTGGGCATGACAACATCCGTTAAAAGCAAGTCCACGGCATGGAGTCCCGACTCACAATAAGCAATTGCCTGCATTGGGCTGGCAACCGCCACCACTGTGTAACCAATCTTTTCCAGCATCTTGGTCGCCATACCGCGAACCATCTCGTCGTCTTCAACGAGCAAAACGGTCCCAACTCCCTTGCCGGCCTCATCTTCCTGCCTGGTCTCAGGCTGATCCCCAGGGGTTGTATTCCTGGGAAAATAGAGCTTGAAGCAAGTGCCTTTGCCAGGTTCACTTTCCAGGTCGATGCAGCCGTGATTCTGCTTCATGATTCCGAATATCGTTGGCAAACCCAGGCCCGTTCCCTTCCCCGCTTCCTTGGTGGTAAAAAACGGCTCGAAGATGCGTTCCTGGGTATCCAGGCTCATACCAATCCCGTCATCTCGAACGCTCATCAAAACGTAGTCGCCGGGAATGCAATCACCTTTTTTCTTCGCCTGCTCCTCATTAATGACCACGTTCTTGGTCGTGATCACTAACTTTCCACCGCTGGGCATGGCATCTCGCGCATTCACGGCAAGATTCACAAGAATTTGATCGAACTGCGAAGGATCCAGTCGGGTTTCCCAGGTCTCCTCCGACTTTGCAAACTCCAACTCAATATTCTCGCCGATCAACCTGCCGAGCATTTTCATAGTGCCTTCGATCTGCTCATCAATTTGCAGAGCAACTG
>JAOTSW010000070.1 GCA_029864735.1 Chromatiales bacterium
AAATATAAGTGTATTTTGCGTGCGACTGCATACCGACTCTTGGAAAGCCTTGTAACTGACTGTTTTATATATAGTATTGACTTCGATCACTTTTTGACCAATCTGTAACAACTCCACTGATACAAGCCAGGAACCCCCTTTTGACCCAAGTCATCCACAGAGTTATCCACAGGAACTGTGGACAAGATCAATGCCTAAACTGGGTCTATTGCCGATGATCTTCCAGGTTGCCATCAATGCCCCCCTCCACGGGCTGTTTGATTACCTGCCGCCGGCCGACTGGACGGGCGGCAAAGACGCCCTTGGAAAGCGGGTGGAAGTGTCATTTGGGCGGGGAAAGACCACCGGGCTGATTGCCGGGGTGGCCGACCAGTCCTCAATCCCCGCCTCCCGCCTGCGCAAGGTAGGCCGGATCCTGGATGAGGAACCGGTGCTGGACCCGGACTTGCTGTCACTCCTGCTGTGGGCAGCGGCGTATTACCAACACCCGGTGGGCGAGGTGATCGCCACGGCGCTCCCCCTGGCCCTGCGCCAGGGAAAGCCCCTGGGTGGAATGGAGCTGATATGGAGCCTGACGCCCCCTGGAGCGGAACAAGACTCTGCCGCCCTTGCCAGGAAAGCGCCCAGGCAATGGGAACTCTGGCAAAGACTCCGGCAATCTCCCGGCGGAATATCAGAAACATTACTGGCCGACCTGGCCCAGAACTGGCGTGACACCCTCAAGCGCATGCTGGATAAGGGCTGGGTGAGCAGTCGGGAGGAGCGGGTCAGCACTGAATCCCCGCTGGAAATTCATCCTGGGCCCGCCCTCACCCCGGACCAGGCCACCGCGGTGGCGGAAATTTCCGTCGCCCTTTCGACATTCAGCCCCGTCCTGTTGTTCGGTGTCACGGGCAGCGGCAAGACCGAGGTGTACTTTGAGGCCATGGAAAAGGTCTTGCGGGAGGGACGGCAAGTCTTGCTGCTGGTTCCAGAGATTGGGCTGACTCCCCAGTTACTCGCCCGGGTCAGGGCCCGCTTCGATGGCAAGCTGGCGATTCTTCACTCGGGACTGGCAGACGGGGAGCGGTTGGCATCCTGGCGGGACGCGGCCAGCGGCGCGGCACGCATCGTCATCGGCACCCGCTCTGCCGCCCTGGTCCCACTGGCCAGGCCCGGCATGATTATCGTCGATGAAGAACATGATCCCTCATTTAAACAATGGGAAGGGTTTCGATATTCGGCCAGGGACATGGCGGTTGCCCGGGCCCGGCGCCATGCAATTCCGGTCATCCTCGGCTCGGCCACACCCTCGCTGGAATCCCTGTACAACGTGCGTCGCGGCCGCTACCGGCAACTGGACCTGCCCGAACGGCCGGGTGCGGTCACCCACCCGGAGATTCGCCTGGTGGACCTGCGGGCCCACGCAAGCAATGAAGGCTTGTCCACTCCGCTGGTTCTTGCCGCCGAGAAACACCTGGCCCGGGGCGGCCAGGTACTGATCTTCCTCAACCGGCGCGGATACGCACCCACCCTGTTCTGCACCGGCTGCGGATGGACCGCGCGCTGCAAGCGCTGTGACGCCGGAATGGTAGTACATCAGCGGGAACGTCGCCTGCATTGCCATCACTGCGACACCCGGCGGCCGATTCCCGAAACCTGCGAGGAGTGCCAGGAGCAACTGGCCCCGGTTGGACAGGGCACCGAGAGAGTCGAAGAAACCCTCTCGCGACTGTTGCCAAAATACCCCCAGGTACGCATCGACAGGGACTCGACCCAGCGCAAGGGTTCCATGGAAGGCCTGCTTGATCAGATTCGGTCCGGTCATGCCCGCATACTGACCGGCACCCAGATGCTGACCAAGGGTCATGATTTTCCCGACGTTAGCCTGGTCGGTGTGCTCAACGCCGACCAGGGCCTGTTTGGCACGGACTTTCGAGCCAGCGAAAGGCTTGCCCAAACCATTATCCAGGTGGCCGGCCGCGCCGGCCGCGCCGAGAGACCCGGACTGGTGTTGGTGCAGACCCAATACCCGGAGCATCCCCTGTTAACCAGGCTGGTAACCGAAGGCTATGCGGCATTCGCCGAGGCCGCCCTGACTGAACGGGAGGAATCGGGTTGGCCTCCCTACAGCCACCTTGCCTTGATGCGCGCCGAATCACCCAGCATGCAGAAAACCCTGTCCTTCCTGGGCGAAGCCCGTCAGCTCCTGGAGCTGCCCGAGGACAACTCCGTGGGCGCCCTGGGACCGGCTGCGGCACCCATGGAAAAACGCGCCGGCCGTTTCCGCGGCCAACTGCTACTGGAGTCCAGGGATCGTGCAGCCTTGCACAAACTGCTCACGCCCTGGCTGGACCAGGTTCGGGAACTGCCCGAGTCCCGCAAGGTTCGCTGGTCTATAGATGTAGACCCCATAGAGCTATTCTGAATTCTGGAGACCTCTAAAACAGGCTGCACAGCCGGCCTTTCTGCTAGACTAGGTGGCTGTTTTATTTCTCCCTTCCGGTTACCAGAAAATGAAGTCATCCATTCATGCATTGCTGACAAAAGCGCTGGAGAATCTTGTCTCCAGGGGCGTACTGGAATCGGTTCCCGCCGAGGAAACTATCCAGGTCGAACGTACCCGCGATCCCAGTCATGGCGACTTCGCCAGCAACTGCGCCATGATGCTATGCAAGAGCGCCGGCATGAAGCCCCGCGACCTGGCCCAGCAGATCATCGATTCCCTGCCCGGCTCTCACTGGATTCAGGAAGTCAGCATCGCCGGGCCCGGCTTTATCAACTTCCGCTTTTCCTCCAGTGCCTGGCATGCCGAAATCCGCCGCGTCCTGGAAGAAGGGGTGAGCTATGGCACCAGCCATCTTGGCAAGGGTAAACAAGTGCTGGTGGAATTCGTTTCCGCCAACCCCACCGGACCCCTGCACGTGGGTCACGGCAGACACGCCGCCTACGGCGCCTCCCTGGCAAACTTGCTGGAAGCAATCGGATATGACGTTCGTCGCGAGTACTACGTAAACGATGCCGGCCGCCAGATGCAGATCCTGGCCGTGAGCCTGTGGCTGCGGTACCTGGAACTTAACAAGGTGGCTGCAGCCCTCCCGGAAAACGCCTACCAGGGTGAATACATTATCGATATCGCCCGTGACCTGCAGGCCGAGCACGGAGACTCCCTGGTCCGGGATCCCTCCGGACTGCCCACGGTGGCGGATGCCGAGGACAAGGAAACCGCACTGAGCGACTTGATCGCCGCCTGCCAGAAACTGCTGGGCGAAGATACATTCCGGATCGTCCAGGACAAGGCGCTGGATGCCATCCTGTCTGACATCAAGGACGACCTGTCAGAATTCGGCGTGGTCTTTGATCGGTGGTATTCCGAGCGCAGCCTGTCCGAGACCGGCGCCATTGATCGGGCCCTGGAGAAACTCCAGGCTAACAATCACACCTACATCAAGGGCGGCGCCACCTGGTTCCGTGCCAGCGACCTGGGCGATGAGAAAGACCGGGTGGTGGTCCGTGATAACGGCCAGACAACCTACTTCGCCTCGGACATCGCCTATCACCTGGAAAAACGCGAACGGGGCTTCGATATCCTGCTGGATGTACTGGGGGCTGATCACCACGGCTACATTGCCCGGGTGCGTGCCGGCCTGGAGGCCATGGGCGAGCCACCCGCGTCGCTGGAAGTAAAACTGGTGCAATTTGTCAGCCTGTTCAGGGCCGGCAAGAAAGAACAGATGTCCACCCGCTCCGGTCAATTTGTGACGCTCCGGCAATTGCGCGAGGAAGTGGGTAACGACGCAGCACGCTTGATTTACGTGATGCGCTCCAACGACCAACACCTGGACTTTGACCTGGAACTGGCCAAGTCCCAGTCCTCGGACAATCCGGTGTACTACATCCAGTACGCCCACGCCCGTGTGGCCAGTGTCACGAGGCAGTTGCATGAAAAGGGCTATCGCTGGGATCCGGAGTCGGGCCTTTCCTCATTACACGCCCTGGAAACGCCCCACGAACTGGCGTTGATGAAAACCGTCACACGCTATCCCGAAATGGTTGAAACGGCTGCTATGAATCGGGCCCCGCATATGCTGGTTCATTACCTGCGCGACCTGGCCAATGACTTCCACACCTATTACAACGCTCACCAGTTCATCGTCGAAGACCAGGCGCTGCGTGATGCACGTATCAGCTTGATCAACACCGCCAGGCAGGTCATCGCCAACGGACTCGGCCTGTTGGGTGTGTCAGCACCGGACACCATGTGAACCAATGACACGGGACTATAAAAAAACTCGCCGCAAGAGCAAACAAGTTCCCGGATGGGTCTGGATGCTGTATGGCCTGGGCGTCGGTCTTGCTGTGGCCCTGTGGGTTTACCTGCACGACCGCCAACCTCAGCACCTGGCCGGACCAAGCGCCAAGCCTGCAACCGCCGTCAGTGCCAGCGCTGCAGTCGAAGAAGAAGAGGTGCCCAGCAGGCGCTTCGATTTTTACGAAATGCTGCCCAGGTTCGAGGTGGTGATTCCGGAAATGGAATCCGGCGCGCCAACTCCCAAGGATTCGCCGGTTGAAAAACCCGGTTCCTATGTTCTGCAGGCCGGGTCGTTCAAGAACTATGCCGATGCTGATCGGATGAAAGCGCGGCTGGCCCTGCTGGGTGCAGAAGCCAGCATCCAGCGAGTCACCATCGACGACAACACCTGGCACAGGGTCAGGGTAGGGCCTCTGACCCGCCTGGATGAGGTCAACAGCCTGCGAGAACGGATGAGGGATGCAAAAATTGATGTCTTTGTGGTTCGACTCAGCGAATAAGTCACGCCGACTAATTCTGATGTTGGCGTTCTGCACCTGGATCGCCGGTTGCGCGACAACGACAGAAGACAAACCTGCTCCCGTGGCCGACACTGTCGTTCCGGCTACTGTCGAAGAAGTCATACCTGAGCCGGCGCCCCCGCCAGCCCCGCCCAAACCGCCCAAACCGCCAATCACCATCGCCGCCGTGGGCGACATGATGCTGGGAACAGATTTCCCGACAGATCGCCTGGCCGATGATGACGGGAAAGGCCAACTTTCAGAGGCGCGTATTTACCTCTCCCGTGCCCAGGTCGCCTTCGGTAATCTTGAGGGAGTGTTGATGGACGGCGGTGAACCGGCCAAGGTCTGCAAGGATCCTTCCCTGTGTTACCTGTTTCGGAGCCCCGCCCGTTATGCGGAACACTTTCGCGATGCCGGCTTCAATGTACTGAGCCTCGCTAACAACCACGCCCGGGACTTTGGGGAAGAAGGCCGGGACGCCAGCATGCTGGCACTTGATAAGGTCGGCATTGCACACAGCGGCCGGGTCGGCGACGTGGCGTCCTGGCAGCAAGGCGACTACCGCCTGGCCATGGCGGCATTCGCGCCCAATATCGGATCACACTCCATCAATGACGAGGACGCCGCCGCCTGCCTGATAAGCAAGCTGGCCCAGGATCATGACCTGGTACTGGTGTCTTTTCACGGTGGCGCCGAAGGCGAAGGCGCCATGCACGTGAGCGATGTTGAAGAATTCTATTACGGTGAATCCCGAGGAAACGTGGTCGGCTTCTCTCACCGAATGATCGATGCCGGTGCAGACATGGTAATCGGCCATGGACCCCATGTTCCCAGGGCGCTGGAGTTGTACCGGGGGCGCCTGATCGCCTACAGCCTGGGAAACTTTGCCACCTATTACGGCATTAGTGTTAGCGGCGACAAGGGGGTGGCACCAATGCTGACGGCCACCTTGGATGAAGATGGTCGCTTGCTGGAGGGTGAGATCATTTCCTTTCGTCAGCGGCGGCCCGACGGTCCGCGACTGGATGACCGGCAAACTGCCGCGAGCCTGATCCGCAGACTTACCCGGACGGACTTCAATGGCGGCGGACTGGAATTTACCGATGGAGGCAGCTTTAGGCCTTCAATCAGTCCTCAGACCCGCCCTGGCGAAAGTCCACGCCAAGAGCCCGCAGCTTGCGATACAGATGGGTTCTCTCCATCCCAACCCGTTTCGCCAACTGACCAACTTTCCCACCGCTAAGAATAAGCTGTTGCTGCAAGTAGGCGCGCTCGAAGTGCTCCCTGGCTTCGCGCAACGGCAACGCCAGCAGATCCTGTTTAACCAGCGGCTCGTTGGCCGCTGCTGCCGCCTGCAATTCGCTTTCGATTTCCTCCAGGGATACCGATTCATCCTCACCTGAAATCAGCAGCCGATGCACCAGGTTTCTAAGCTCCCTGACATTTCCGGGCCAGGGATAATTGCGTAACCGATTCTGTGCAGCAACGGAAAACTGGCGATACGGAAGACCGTCCTGGTCAACCATTTTGTCGACGTAGTACTTCAGCAGTTCCGGCACGTCCTCGGAGTAGTCGCGCAGCGGAGGAATCTTCAGGCTAAGCACGCTGATGTGTGATAACAAATCTCTTCTTACCGGCGAGTCGCTGGACTCCACCGACTGGTTGGCCGAGGCTAATAGTCTGACATTCAGTGGTACGGCTTCGGTTGAGTTCTGCGGGATAAAGCCGCCTTGCTCCAGCACACTAAGCAAGACAGTCTGACCACGCGGACAAAGATCCTCGAGTTCATTGATATACAGCGTGCCACCCTGGGCGCGTTCAAGGTATCCCGCGTCGGAGCCATTTTCACGCACCACTCCCAGGAGCAGGCCATCCGCGTTTTCTTCCGTCAGAGTGCCGGCAGCTAGTGAGACAAAAGGCCCTTTCGACCGATCGCTCACACTGTGCAAATAGCGGGCGAATGCTTCACGGCCTGCACCGGATTCTCCCAGCAACATCACAGGGGTGTCATGAGGCGCAACTTTCAATATTTGCTGTCGCAAGTTGCGCATGATTTCACTTTTGCCGATGGGCATCAGTACCGAAGAGGCCAGTTGCATTGCGGCCGTCTCCCGACTGGGCCTGCCTTCATCGAGACCACGCTGTACCGAGCGCAGCAGTTTCGATAATGACAGAGGCTTCTCAATGAAATCGAATGCGCCGAGTCGCGTAGCCTCCATGGCTGCGTCCACGGTGCCGTGGCCAGACATCATGACCACGGCGCTTTTCAGGCCGCGGCCCACCCACTCCTTGAGCAGGGATATTCCATCGGTGCCCGGCATCCAGATATCCAGCAGGATTAGGTCAGGGGCTTGCTCTGCGTATAGCTGGCGCGCCTCTTCAGCGTCAGCGGCCACCCTCACCTCGTAGCCCTCATCAGAAAGAATTTCCTGCAAGAGACTGCGGATGTCGGCCTCGTCATCGACGACCATGATTTGCGGAGTACTCAATTTGGCTCTCCCAAAATATTTATCGACGAACCAGTCTTGGCATCATCGCATTGCGGGATGCCTCGTTCAAAGGCAGCACAATAGTGATGCGGGCACCGCCACTTTCAAGATTTCGGGCGTCAATGCTACCACCATGTTCCTCAATCAATTTCTTTACGATGGCCAACCCCAGTCCGGTACCCTTCGGTTTGGATGTCACGTAGGGATCAAATACCTGTTCGACACTGTTCATGTCGAAGCCGGGACCGTTATCTTCAATCGTTAACTCAACCCCACCATGACTCTCATCCTTGCCCAATCGGGTAGCAATGCAAATCTCGCCGTCCTCGCTACCCGCCAGGGCCTCAACAGAATTTCTAATCAGGTTGTGCAGGATCTGTCGCAAGCGTCCACTGTCAGCTTCAACCGGGGGAATTTCCCGATCCAGGTTCACATTCAACTTGATGCCAAAATCCCGGGCGCGGTAAAGATCGACAACCTCCAGCACAATCTCATTGATATCCAGCCTGGAAATCTCCAGGTCGGGTGCCCGGGCGTAATCCCGAAAGGCATCCACCATGTCCTTCATGGCTTCAACCTGCTGCACAATGATGTGAGTAGACCGGTCCAGAACCTCACCCTCTTCCTCGCTCATGCTGCCCAGATATTTCCTGCGCAGCCGCTCGGCCGCCAGCTGGATAGGCGTCAAGGGATTCTTGATCTCGTGAGCAAGACGACGAGCCACCTCGCCCCACGCGGCGTCTCGCTGGCCCTGCAGCAACGCAGTGATTTCATCAAACACGACCACCACGCTACCCAGGGCACCGGGCAAGGCACTGCAGGCAAAAATAAGCACCCGGTTTCCCGTCTCGCCGCGAAGCACAATTTGTTCGCGCCACTCGGTTTTCCCCTTGCGCAATTGCGGCTCGACCGCATCCACCAACTGCTGCACCAGGGGGTATTCCTGCGCAATAATCGGCAGGGCCTGGCCTTTCCAGTTCTCAAGGGGTACATCCAGTATAGAGCTGGCTGCCTGGTTGGCAGTGCGCACTACCATCCCGGGGTCCATGGAAATAACCCCTGTTGAGAGCCGCGCCAGGATGATGGCCAATCTGGAGCGCTCCGCTTCCACCTGCTGTTGATGGTGAATGGATTCTTCACGAGTGCGCGCCAACCTGCGGGTCATGTCGTTGAAGGAATCCACCAGGAACCCAAGCTCGTCACGGGGCTGCTGGGGAAGGCGCATATCGAAGTCGCCCTTGGCCACCGCCCGGGTTCCCGCCACCAGGTCCGGAATTGGTTTTAGCAACACCCGGGCAACGAAGAAGGCGCCGTTCACGGCCAGTAACAACGCCAGGAACAGCACCAGCGAAAGGGTCAGGGTGAAGCTGGTTTTCAATGGCTCACGCAGGTACTTCAGTTCGCCGTACTTGTCGTAGGCCAGGAGCACGCCGTCAGCCAGGCGGCTCAATCTTTCCGGGACAAGATATTCGACGATAAGGACCCGGGGCGCAGAACCTGGAACCCGGCTCACAAGAGGCGTAGCGGTAATAATGACGTAGCCACCCTCGACCAGCGCCTCCAGGCGAACATAGTCTCGGCCCTGACGGGTTTGAAACATGATTTCCCCCACCCTGCGGGCGGGTTCAAAACCCGGGCGTTCCGAGCTGGTTGCAATGATGCGACTGTTGGCGCCTGCAATGGTGATTTCCAGGGCGTCATTTTCCCGTCTCAGGAGACTCATTTCGCGAACCAGCTCCAGATCAGACAATCTGGCCAGGGACGCCGACATCGTGCTGGTGCGCTCGACGTATTCGCGCTTGCGTAATTCCAGCGCCGTGCGGCTCAGCTCCAAAGCCTGGCTAAGGCCTCGATCGATTTCAACGTTAAACCAGCTGTCGATACCTCTATTCAGGAACTGCACTGCGAAGTAAAAGACCACCAACAAGGGTACGATCGCCAGGGCTGAAAACATGGTGACCATGCGGGCTCTGAGCCGGGAACCCGGAACCAGTTGCCGGTAATCGCTGACCAGGCGAAACAGGTTCCCGCCAATCAGCACCAACAGGAGCAGCACGCCCACACCATTGATTAGAAGCATGGCCTCGTGGGTGCGGGAAAACTGTGCCCAATTCTGAGTAGTCTCTGCCAGCAGGTACAGGCTGGTACCCCAGAGCAGGGCGCCGGCAATCAGCAGCGAGCGAAACGCAAGGCGCCTCAGGGCTTGAGCGGCCATCGGTACCAGTCACTGGCGGTGCGCAGATCCCCCCACCAGAAAGTCATCCAACGAATCGCACCGGGCAAGTCTCGAAGCTCCAGCACCGAACGCAGTGAAACCTCGTAGGGCTCATCGGGATCCAGCAAGGACTCGTCGATCAGCGGCAACTGGTTAATGTGCCCGATCTCGTCCAGGGCATCAGCCAGGGTGTAATAACTGAACTGCTCTCCGCTGTTAAAATTCGTGACCAGGTAACGCTGGGTCAGCGCGTGAAACTGCAGCTGGGACATCTGGTGCAGGGTCGCTACCTCGGCATCCAGCCACCAGCGTCGCTTCTGGCTGAGCTGGATCTCCAGTTGCAGTTGCAAGGGCACGCCGCTATGCAGGGCTTCACGGGCCGGGTTACTCAGGCGATAGCTCACCCTGCCATTGAGGTAATACACGCCATCACGAAACTCTGTGTAAACCGAGCGAATTTCAAAGAGCCCCTCACCGGAATCAGCCACGACCGGAGCACAGAACAACAGCAAGCACAGTGCGAAGCACCGTCCCGCAATCTTCCGTAAACCCCTGACTCCCTGCATATACATTGGGATCCCTGCCCGATTAGCGTTTTGTCACAGCAACATAATAGAAGCCGTCCATCGCCGAGTCACCCGGCAATATCTGGTAACCATATGTCATGCGGGTCGCCACGTCCTCCAGCAACTCGAGAGGCGCTTCCTCTGCATCACCTGTTTCAGCAAGGAACGCGCTTACAATCGCCTCGTTCTCCTGCTTCAGCACCGAACACGTACAATACAAAAGTCTGCCGCCAGTGGCCAAAAGTGGCCAAAGAGCGCGAATCATTCGGGCCTGGAGTCGAGCCAGCTCAGCAATATCCTCGATTCTGCGTAGCCACTTGATATCCGGGTGCCGACGAATCACGCCGGTGGCGCTGCACGGGGCATCCAGCAAGATTCGATCAAACGGTTTGCCGTCCCACCAGGCGCCGGGGTCGCTGGCATCCGCCTCCAGCACGCTTGCCTGGTAGCCGCCTCTGCGCAGATTTTTCTGCAGCCGCTCAAGGCGCCGCCCCGAGCTATCCAGGGCCAGCAAATCCAGCCTGCCATCGGCCAGTTCCAGCAAGTGAGCGGTCTTGTTGCCCGGCGCGGCACAAGCATCCAGCACACGCTGTCCCGGCTGCACATCCAGGCAGTGGCCCGCCAGCTGCGCCGCCCCGTCTTGCACCGACACCCGCCCGTTCTCAAACCCGGGCAGGCGCTCCACATCCATGGCCTTTTCGAGTAACAGGGCTGACGGAACGCTCACCACCATCTCCGCCTGGCGACCGCATTCACCTTGAAGCGCCGACAGGTATTCCTCCCGGCTGCCGCGCTGCAGATTCACCCGGAGCCAGAATGGGGCCTGGCAGTTGTTCGCAACGAGGATCTTCTCCCAAGCGCTAGGCCAGTCCGCCTGCAGGCAGTCCAGCAGCCATACGGGATGGGCATGACGCACTGCCGGCTGCTTATCCAGTATTTCAAGAATCGCCTTGCCTTCACGCTGGCTGCGACGAAGGATGGCGTTCACCATGCCAGCGGCACGCGGTTGACGCAGCTTACGGGCGGCGCTGACCGTCTCCGAGATCACCGCGTGTTCCGGGGTTGACAGGTAAT
The DNA here is from genome assembly GCA_029864735.1 of Chromatiales bacterium. GTDB lineage: Bacteria > Pseudomonadota > Gammaproteobacteria > Steroidobacterales > BM003 > CAKZML01. The sequence goes on from JAOTSW010000070.1 coordinate 11,139, forward strand.
GCTGCTCGTACAGGCCACAAATCATCAGGGCATGCAGCACCCTTTGCTTTCGCGGCACGGGGCGTTCCAAAAACGCAGACAGCAGACCATCCATGCGGCTGTACCAGCGCAGAGCCCCGTAGACCAGCGCGCCCACCATTCGTCGATCGGCGTCGCTATCCAGGCTGGCCTGGGAGTCAGGAAGAATTTCCGACAGGGATTTCCCCTGGTGGACGACCCCGGAAATCAGCTTGGCGGCTTCGGCCCTGAGGCTGGCGGAGCTACTCATGAGCCCAGGCACACGTCAGCAAGCGGATAGGCATTGGCAAATTCGGCGGCCGCGACGGGCCGTTTGCCCGGCATTTGCACCTGTTCCAATCTCAGCAGACCTTCACCGGTAGCGACCACCACGCCATGCTTGTCGCCGACAATCACCGAACCGGGCGCAGCTCCGGACACGCCAGGTTCAGGCCTGGCCATCCAGATCCGGAGTCGCTTGTCGCGATACATCGTCTCGGCCACGGGCCAGGGATTGAATGCTCGAACCCGCCTCGAAATGGCCTCGGCCGAGTCGTTCCAGTCAATCATCGCTTCGGACTTATCGAGTTTGCTGGCGTAACACGCGCCCTCCCCGGACTGGGGTGCAGGCCCGGGCTCTCCGGCGATGATGGCTGGCAGGCTGCGCATCAGCGCCCGGGCACCCAGTACTGTCAACTTGTCATGCAAACTGCCGCCAGTGTCGTCATGATCAATTACCAG
>JAOTSW010000222.1 GCA_029864735.1 Chromatiales bacterium
AAAACATACCACCCTCGCGACTTCTTCGACCCGGGCCATCCGGCCCATGGGGATTCCCTCACCGGAAAGCGCCCTGCCTTCCTCGGGAGTCTGGCCGCGCTGGATAAAATCCGCATCCATCATGGGTGTGTCGGTATCACCAGGGCAAACCGCGTTGACCCGTATCCCCTGGCGGGCATGATCCAGGGCCATGGCCTTGGTCAACATCACCACCGCGCCCTTGCTGGCACAGTAGGCGGCAGCCTCCGGCGCGCCCACCAAGCCCCAGTCCGAGGCGATATTGACGATACTGCCCGAGCCCTGCTCCGCCATGACTCTCAACGCCGCCCGGGAGATGAAAAATGTCCCGTTCACATTGATGTCCATGGTGTCATGCCATATTTCGTCAGTGGTTTGAATGGTGGATGCCGCCAGGCAAATACCGGCACTGTTAATGACAACATCAAGCCTGCCCAGCCGGGCCACGCAGGCCGCCACCACGGCATCACAAAAGGCCCGCTGCCTGACATCCCCGGCCATGAACTCGGCAACGCCACCGGACTGGCGAATCTGATCCCGCACTGCCGTGCCCCGGGTCTCGTCCCGCCCGGTTAACATCAGGCTTGCGCCATGAGCTGCCAACTCCAGTGCGGTTGCTAGTCCAATGCCTGAGCTTGCTCCGGTTACCAGTGCAACCTTGTCATGAAATTCCAGAAAGGGTTTGTTCACTGCTGTGCCTCGGTCTTGCCTGTCCGTCATCGGCGACTCACTGCCGTGCAAGGAATCTTGACGGTCCGGGCCGCCGATAGCAACCGAAGGCCCCGGCTCAGGGCGTCTTTGTTTCGATGGTTTCCTGGAATACCTGCTTCGGACTGCGATCGGCGTTGAACAGGCCCCAGTGCTTTTCCATGTCCAGGGGATTATTCGGATCGCCTTTCCATGGCTCGTCAAAGGCTTCGAAGAAAAACACCGTGGTGTTGTGTGAACGAGCCCAGTCGAGCAATTCGCGAAAGTGGCGCTTCTGGTTGGCTTCATTGGCCTGCTCGTCAAAACCCCTGCCCGCGGTCGCCCAACCCGCCTCAAGGATGGCGAGGGGCTTGCCCGGCAGCGCCTCCTGGACCTGCCGGATATTGTCCATGGAATACGCCATCGCCTGGTCTATCGTCTTGTGCTCCCACAGGGGATAAATATGCACACCGAGAAAATCCACCTCGGCCGCCAGGGCCGCGCCGCTGCGAGCCCACCAGACATAGTTATCGGCGACGGTGACCGGCTGTTCTATTGAGGCCTTGACCTGTCGCACATAGCCGATGACCTTGTCCACGGGAACCATATGATCGTTCCAGTCCACCAGCGCTTCGTTACCCACGCTCACGGCGATGACCAGGTCGCTGAAACGGTTGGCAAGATCAATGCCCCGCGCTATCTCGGCGACATTCCTCAAGGTGTTGGCCGCCAGCTTTTCCTCGGGTATCGGCTCGAGCAACCAGGGGCAACCCTCGTGATTGCTGAATTCGGCGTCCAGCCACATTCCCAGCAACACCTTCACCGGCAAATCATGCTCGCGAATCAGCTCGAGGGTAGCCAGGGAATTCTCCCCGGAATCATAAAGTCGGATCAGGTGGAAATCATGGGCGACCAGGATTTCCAGGTCCTCGAGAATCTCGTCCCTGCCAGGGTTTACGGCTCCGGCGCCCCGGTCCGGATGCTGCCCTTCGCGAAATCCCGAATAGGACACCGCCATGACCTGGCCCGCCAGCAAGTCACCGGTGGACTGTTCAGCAGACCCTTCCGGGGACTCCGAGGAGCAACCGGCTACAGCGACAAGAACAAGCAGGAGTCCACGTAATAGATTCAAAATAATTCCTTCCAAATACGCAATGGCCGCGACCTTGCCTGCCCGGGTGCGAGGGATGGCGAACTCACCCTTACTCGGCCTTTATGAGTCGAAACTCCGTTGCCAGGGATGCCTCGGAACTGCCACCGATCCAGGCCTGGAATTGGCCGGGCTCTGTAACCATTCGCATGTCACGTCCGCAAAAAGCCAGTTCGTCGGTGTGCAAGGAGAACTCAACCACGACGGACTGCCCCGGCTCCAGGTGTACCCGACGGAAACCTTTGAGTTCTTTCACCGGCCGCGTGACGCTGGCTGCCACATCACGCAGGTAAAGTTGCACGACTTCATCCGCGGCGACTTCCCCGGTATTGCTGAGTCTCGCACTGATGCTGAGGGTATCGCCAAGAGCAATTTCCCGGGCGCTTACTTGAATATCCTGGTACTCGAACCGGGCGTAAGACAGACCGTAGCCGAAGCTGAACAACGGGGTATATCCTGCATCCAGGTGAAAGGCCGTCATCCCGAATGAGGTCTGTGGTGCTCGCCGCTCGATTTCGTCGATGTGCACGACACCTCCGGGAAATGGCGGTTTGCCCGTGCTTTTCTGGTTGTAATAAATCGGGATCTGGCCAACCATGCGCGGAAAGGTCACCGGCAACTTTCCAGAGGGTGACTCGATTCCAAACAGCAGATCGGCTATCGCCGGGCCACCCATGGAGCCCGGGTGCCAGGCAAACAATATGGCGTCGACGTCATCGACGATATTCGTCAGGGTCAGGGGCCTGCCCGCCATGATCACGGCAATAACAGGCTTGCCGGTCTTTCGTATGCGATGCACCAACTCGGCCTGGTCACCAGGTAAATTTATATCCGCGCGGGAATGCGCCTCTCCGGAAAGGATGGATTCCTCACCCAGTAACAGGATCACCAGGTCCGAATCACTGGCTAGCTCCACAGCCTCATCAAATGCCTGGCTGGCCTTGCTGCGAGAGGTCTCCATCGCAGCCAGGTGGCGAAGCTCGACGTCTTTGCCCACCAGGTTTTCTATCGCCTGCAAGGGCGTAATGCTGAGTGTCTGGTCACCGTCAAAAATCCAGGTACCCAGTTGTTCGTAGGGTTCATCGCCCATGGGCCCTATGATCGCCACCGAACCGAGTTCCTCGGCCGATAACGGAAGGATGCCCTTGTCATTTTTCAGCATTACCACACTTTGCAGCGCCGCCTTTTTCGCCGTCTCCAATGCCTGCTTGCCGGCAAGGCCCTGAATGATTTCAGGACTTGTCTGAGCACTCTCAAACAAGCCCAGGCGGAACTTTGCACGCAGGATGTTGGCCACGGCAGAGTCAATATTCTTGATGCTGACTCGACCCTCTTCCACCAGGGCGGCGAGATGATTTCTATAGGCATCGCCGGCCATTTCCATATCCACTCCCGCGCTTGCAGCGGCGAGCGCGGAGTCCTTGTCATTCTCGGTCAGGCCGTGAACCTTTAACTGGCGAACCGAATCCCAGTCGCTGACAACGAGACCGTCAAAACCCCATTCTTCACGCAATATCTGCCTTAGCAGAAACTCATTCCCGGTGGCCGGCACGCCATTCAAATCGCTGAATGAGGTCATCAGGGTCGTCACGCCGGCCTTGATTGCGGCATCGAATGGGAGCAAGTGAACATTGCGCAGTTCATTCTCCGACATGTCGGCAGTGGCATAGTCGCGGCCGCTTTCGGCGGCACCGTAGCCGGCAAAATGCTTTGCACAGGCGGCAATGGCGCCCGGCCTGGACAAGTCCTCACCCTGGAAGCCCTGGACCATGGCGACGGCCAACTGGCTCGTCAGGAAGGCGTCTTCACCGAGGGTCTCCGCTATTCGACCCCAGCGTGGATCACGGGACACATCCATCATGGGCGCGAATGTCCAGTTGACTCCGGCGGATGCGGCCTCGCCGGCAGCGACCCTTGCCCCATCCCGCACCAGTCCGGGGTTCCATGTCGCGGCCTGGCCCAGGGGAATGGGCATGATGGTTTGAAGCCGTGAATGACATCACG
>JAOTSW010000006.1 GCA_029864735.1 Chromatiales bacterium
CCTGATTCGAGCATCACTGGTCACCGCCCCATCCTTGATGGGAACGTTCAGGTCTTCCCTTATCAACACTTTCTTGCCAGCGAGATCCAGTTCACTCATTCGGATGACGTTCACAATCTTACTCCTTAAGCCGGAACACAAATGAATGGCGGGGCATGAAGCCCCGCACAATCATATCAGTCAGTCTGTCGTACTTTACTTGGCGCTCATCAAAGCCAGGGTGGTATCCAGCAAGCGGCAGGAGAAGCCCCACTCGTTGTCATACCAGGAGCACACCTTCACCAGGCGGCCATCAATAACCTTGGTAAGGCCCGCATCGTAGGTAGATGAAGCCGGGTCATGATTGAAATCAATCGATACCAGGGGCGCGTCACAATAGTTAAGCACACCCTTCAGCGATCCCTCAGAGGCCGCACGGATGATGCTGTGCACTTCGTCCACCGTGGTGTCACGGCCGGCAATGAAAGTCAGGTCAACCATGGATACGTTTATGGTCGGGACACGCACAGCGTAACCGTCCAGACGGCCAGCCAACTCAGGCAGTACCAGGCCCACAGCAGCGGCAGCGCCGGTCTTTGTGGGAATCATTGACATGGTGGCTGAGCGGGCGCGACGCAGGTCGCTGTGATACACGTCGGTCAGCACCTGGTCATTGGTGTAGGCGTGAATGGTGGTCATCAGGCCACTCACCAAACCCAGCGCCTGGTGCAGGGGCTGCACCAGCGGAGCCAGGCAGTTGGTGGTGCAAGATGCGTTGGAGATGATCTGATCGCTGGCCTTCAGGGTCTGGTGATTCACACCGTAGACGATGGTGGCGTCGATATCCTTACCGGCAGGTGCGGAAATAATCACTTTCTTGGCGCCGCCGGCCAGGTGGGCCGACGCTTTTTCGCGGCTGGCGAAGAATCCTGTGCATTCCAGGACAACGTCTACACCCAACTCGCCCCAGGGCAGCTTGGCCGGATCACGCTCGGCAAGCACGCGAATGCGATCGCCGTTAACCACCATGTAGCCATCCTCAACTGACACTTCGCCGGGGAACTTGCCGTGCGCCGTATCATAACGCGTCAGGTGCGCATTGGCGTTCGCGTCACACAGATCGTTAACCGCAACAATCTGAATCTCGTCGGTGCGTCCTTGCTCATACAGAGCGCGAAGTACGTTACGGCCGATGCGTCCGTAACCATTAATACCAATCTTTACAGCCATATCTATATTCCCATGTAGTTAAACAACTGACAGCTGAATGCCAGATATCCAGTGCTTACAATAACTCTCCGGCGACCTTGCAGACGTTATCTACAGTGAAGCCATAGTGCTCAAACAATATTTCAGCCGGTGCGGACTCGCCGAAAGTATCGATGCCGATTACCCTGCCACCGCTACCGACGTATTTCCACCAGCAACCCGTGGTACCTGCTTCGATGGATATGCGATTCACCACCTCCGGCGGCAGAACCGTTTCGCGGTAAGCCTTGCTCTGGGCATCGAAGACCCGGGTGCAAGGCATGGACACGACGCGCACCTTGTGACCCTCATCTTTGAGGCGCTCCGCGGCGTCGATCGCAAGACCCACTTCCGAACCGGTCGCAATCAGGATCAGGTCGGGCTTGCCACGGCAATCACGTAACACGTAACCACCCTTGGCCACCGAATTCATCTGCCGGACGCCACGCTCCAGAAACGGCGTGGTCTGGCGGGTAAACACCAACGAACTGGGGGTCTCCCGGTTCTCGATGGCCGCTTTCCAGGCAATCGCCGATTCGGTCACGTCACAGGGACGCCACACGTCCATGTTCGGTAGCACCCGCAGGCTGGCCAATTGCTCGATCGGCTGGTGGGTAGGCCCGTCTTCACCCAGACCAATCGAGTCATGGGTCCAGACGAAAATATTTGGGATCTTCATCAGAGCAGCCATTCGCAGGGCGTTCCTGGCGTAATCCGAGAAGGTCAGGAACGTGGCGCCATAGGGGCGGAAACCACCATGAAGACTTAGGCCATTCATGATCGCCGCCATGCCGAATTCACGCACGCCGTAATTGATGTAGTTACCCTTGGCATCGCCGGGAGTCACTGCCTTGGAACCCGAATGGAAGGTGTTGTTCGACCCGGTAAGATCCGCGGAACCACCAATCAATTCAGGCAACAAGGGAGCGAAGTGCTCCAGTGCGACCTGCGAGGCCTTGCGAGTAGCCATGCTCTTGCCTTCTTCTGCAATCCTGGCCACCAACTTTTCGCTCTGCTCAGCCCAGTCGGCCGGCAGTTCGCCGGCCATCCGGCGTTCGAACTCAGCCGCCAGCTCGGGGTACTCGCCCCGATAGCGCTCGAACATCTCGTTCCACTCGGCCTCAGCACTTGCGCCGCGCTCACGCGCATCCCAACCCTCGCGAACAGACTCGGGGATTACGAAGGGAGCATGGCGCCACTTGATTTGCTTACGCACCGCCTTGATCTCCTCGGCACCTAGCGGAGCGCCGTGGGTATCAGCAGTGCCGGCCTTGTTGGGCGAACCAAAACCGATAACGGTGTCGCATCCAATCAGGCTGGGCTTTTCCCGGCCGCGGGACACTTCGATGGCGCGATGAATCGCCTGGGGCTTGTGGCCGTCCACATCCGGGATCACGTGCCAGCCATAAGAGCGGAAACGTGCGGGTGTGTCATCTCGGAACCAGCCCTCGATGTCGCCATCAATGGAAATGTGGTTGCTATCGTAAATCACGACCAACTTGTTCAGACCCAGGGTGCCGGCCAGGGAGCAAGCCTCGTGAGAAATGCCTTCCATCAGGCAGCCATCACCGACGAACACGTAGGTGTAGTGATCGACGATGGGGAATCCCGGACGGTTGAAATGTTCAGCCAGAATTTTCTCGGCCAGCGCCATGCCCACGGCATTGGTAATGCCCTGGCCCAGGGGGCCGGTGGTGGTTTCCACGCCGATATCCAGGTCCACCTCGGGGTGACCGGCAGTCCTGGAACCGAACTGGCGGAATTTCTTCAATTGCTTCATCGGCAAGTCGTAGCCACTCAGATGCAGCAATGAGTAAAGCAGCATGGAGGCATGACCGTTAGAGAGCACAAACCGGTCACGATTGGCCCAGCGCGGATTGGCCGGGTTGTGCTTGAGGAAATCATTCCAAAGCACTTCTGCAATGTCCGCCATGCCCATGGGGGCACCCGGATGTCCTGAGTTTGCGGCCTGTACTGCATCCATGCTCAACGCCCGAATGGCGTTGGCGAGATCTTTTCGGTTGGACATGAAATATATTCCGAGATTTTTGGCGTGGTTCGGCAGGAAGTCGGCTATTTTCGCTTATGGCGTGCTATCGGGCAAGGCGGGAAACCCCCTAATCGGTCAAAGAATCTGGATTAGCGCCACTTTATTGAGCATCCCTGACTGATTTGCTGCTCTACCGGGCCGAATCCGGTTTCGGCCACCTGACGCATGGCCTCAAAAAGCTCCCGCCGGGCATCCCCGGGAGCTGGAGAGCGCCCACTACCGTCCAGCCTCCCCCGATATTGCAGCCCCATCTCGGCGTTGAAACCAAAGAAATCCGGGGTGCATACCGCCCCGTAGGCCCGGGCCACCGACTGGTCTTCGTCATACAGATAAGGAAATGAAAATCCTCGCTGGCTAGCCAATTCCGCCATATGTGTCGGGCCGTCCGAGGGGTAGGACGCCACGTCATTGGACATGATCGCCACGCTTCCCACGCCCAGTCCCTTCAGTTCAGTCGTATCCCGGACAATCCTGTCCAGTATCGCCTGGACATAGGGACAATGATTGGACAGGAACATTACCAGTACGCCCCTGGGTCCGGCGCATTCTTTCAGGGTCCATTGTCGGCCGGCCGGATCCGGCAAGCAGAAATCCGGGGCCGTCCAGCCAAAATCGCAAACCGGCGTATACATAAGTGACATAATGTGGCTCCAATCAAGCCCTGCAAGGCCTTACAAGCTGTCAGAAAGCGGGGCAGTTCTGTAGAATGTACCGTTTTTCCTAATAGGACGTTTAGGCAATGGCGGAAAATTACCTGTTCACCTCCGAGTCAGTCTCCGAGGGGCATCCCGATAAACTTGCAGACCAGATTTCTGATGCCGTCCTGGACGCCATCCTGGAACAAGACCCCAAGGCCCGGGTGGCCTGTGAAACCATGGTGAAGACCGGTATGGCCCTGGTGGCCGGCGAGGTCACCACCTCGGCATGGGTAGACATCGAGGCACTGGCCCGCAAGACCATCCTGGACGTGGGTTACGACAGCTCAGATGTGGGTTACGACGGCTCAACCTGCGCAGTGCTCAACGCCATCGGCAAACAGTCCTCGGATATCGCCCAGGGCGTGGATCGCGATGCCCCGGAAGACCAGGGTGCAGGAGACCAGGGCCTGATGTTCGGCTATGCGTCCAACGAGACCGACGTGCTGATGCCGGCCCCGATCACTTTCTCCCACCGCCTTGTGGAACGCCAGGCTCACGTGCGCAAGGCCGGAATCCTGACCTGGCTGCGTCCCGACGCCAAGAGCCAGGTGACTTTCCGCTATGAAAACCACAAGCCGGTTGGTGTAGAAGCGGTAGTGCTGTCCACCCAGCATAATCCCGACATTCGCCTGGAAGACCTGCGCGAAGCCGTGATGGAAGAAATCATCAAGCCGGTACTGCCGGCCGAGTGGCTGGATGCCAACACCCGGTACCACATCAATCCCACCGGTCGGTTTGTGATCGGCGGGCCTGCCGGCGATTGCGGTCTGACCGGGCGCAAGATCATCGTCGACACCTACGGCGGCATGGCCCGTCACGGGGGCGGCGCGTTCTCTGGCAAGGACCCGTCCAAGGTGGATCGCTCCGCCGCCTATGCCTGCCGTTACGTGGCCAAGAACATCGTGGCTGCCGGCCTGGCTGATCGCTGCGAAATCCAGGTTTCTTACGCCATTGGCGTGGCCGAACCCACTTCCATCAGCCTCGATACCTTCGGCACCGGCAAGCTGGGCGAGAATCGCCTGGTAGAACTGGTGCGCGAGCATTTTGATCTGCGTCCCTATGGCATCCTCAAGATGCTGGACCTGATTCGCCCGATCTATACCAAAACTGCCGCCTACGGTCATTTCGGCAGAGACGACGAGGACTTCACCTGGGAACGCACGGATAAGGCTGAATTACTGAAATTCGAATCCGGTTTGTAAAACAGGACGAACTCATCACCGAGAATTTTTTGGAGAAACTCAATCATGTCTACCCAACAAGCGGCTGAAACCCATTCGCAAGACTACTACGTGGCGGATATTTCCCAGGCAGCTTTCGGGCGCAAGGAAATGGCGATTGCCGAGACCGAGATGCCCGGCCTGATGGCCATCCGCGAGGAATACGGTAGCGAGAAGCCCCTGAAGGGCGCTCGCATCGCCGGCTCCCTGCACATGACCATCCAGACCGCCGTCCTAATTGAATCGCTGGTAGCCCTGGGCGCCGAGGTACGCTGGGCGTCCTGCAACATCTACTCAACCCAGGACCATGCCGCCGCCGCCATTGCGGATTCCGGCGTTCCGGTCTTCGCCTTCAAGGGCGAATCCCTGGATGAGTACTGGGCGTTCACACACAAAATCATGGAATGGCATGACGGTGGCACGCCCAATATGATCCTGGATGACGGCGGCGACGCCACCATGCTGACAATCCTGGGAACCAAGGCTGAAAAAGATATCTCGGTGCTGGATAACCCCAGCAGCCACGAAGAAACCGCCCTGTTTGCAGCCATCCGCAAGCGCCTGGAGACGGACCCCACGTTCTATTCCAGGATTCGCAACAACATCCATGGCGTGACCGAGGAAACCACCACCGGCGTCCACCGTCTTTACGAGATGATGAAGAAAGGCGAGCTGCCCTTCCCCGCCATCAACGTGAACGACTCGGTCACCAAGTCCAAGTTTGACAACCTGTATGGTTGCCGCGAATCACTGGTTGACGGCATCAAGCGCGCCACGGATGTGATGGTCGCCGGAAAGATTGCCGTTGTGGCAGGCTTCGGCGACGTAGGTAAGGGCAGCGCCCAATCCCTGCGCGGCCTGGGTGCCTCGGTGTGGATCACGGAAATTGACCCCATTTGCGCCCTTCAGGCTGCCATGGAAGGGTACCGGGTGGTCACCATGGAAGAAGCCGCCGACAAGGCTGACATCTTCGTCACCGCCACCGGCAACTACCATGTCATCACCCACGATCACATGAAGCGCATGAAGCACCAGGCCATCGTCTGCAACATCGGTCACTTCGATAACGAAATTGACGTGGCCAGCCTGGAGCAGTACGAGTGTGAAAACATCAAGGACCAGGTGGATCATATTATTTTCCCCGACGGGAAGCGCATCATCCTGCTGGCCCAGGGCCGACTGGTAAACCTGGGCTGCGGCACTGGTCACCCCAGCTTCGTGATGTCCAATTCCTTCACCAACCAGGTGTTGGCCCAGATCGAATTGTGGAAGCACGGAGAGAAGTACGCGAATGAGGTGTACGTACTGCCCAAGCGCCTGGATGAGAAAGTAGCTCGCTTGCACCTGGGCCGTATTGGCGCAAACCTGACCACCCTGACCAAGGAACAGGCTGATTACATCGGCGTGCCGACCACCGGCCCCTATAAACCGGATCAATATCGCTACTAGTATCAGCTTTCGGGATTCATTCCCGGGAATTGAGAAAAGCGGCCCCCGGGCCGCTTTTTTTTGCCCACGAGACCCTCTGGGGCACCAATCCAGGACCCCGGGGGAAATTTAGAATGGGAACAATGCGTAGGTGCCATGCGCATTTGCCGCTATAGGAAGGCCCACCCGTCTTGGCTAGCATTCTCCTATGAGCGACCAACGAAAGAGCGACCTGACTTCCCCCACGGATCTTCGCAGCCATGGTGCCGGCACTGGACCGGTTCGCAGGCAGCACCCGATTTACGTGGATCTTTTGCCTCCCTGCAATAACGCCTGTCCGGCCGGAGAGAATATCCAGGCCTGGATGGCGCTGGTGCAAGCTGAAAAGTTCGAGGCAGCGTGGCAGGAATTGATCAAGGACAATCCCATGCCCGCCATCCACGGGCGGGTCTGCTATCACCCCTGCGAGGAGGGCTGCAATCGCAACCAGGTCGACGCAACGGTCAGCATCCACGCGGTGGAGCGTTTCCTCGGCGACCTGGCCCGGGAAAAAGGCTGGACACCTAAATTCAGCGCCCGCGCATCAGGCAAACGAATACTGGTTATAGGCGCCGGCCCAAGCGGCCTGTCTGCCGCCTATCACCTGGCCCGAAAAGGGCACCAGGTGGAAATTCACGAGGCCGGTCCGATACCCGGCGGCATGATGCTTTTTGGAATCCCCGCCTACCGACTGCCCCGGGTTGTGTTGAACGAGGAAATCCAGCGCATCGAGTCCATGGGCGTGAAGATCGTTCTGGATCACAAGGTCGACGACGTGCTCGCCGAAAAAGAAGCCGGTAATTTCGATGCCGTTTTCATCGCAGTGGGTGCTCACATAGGCAAGAAGATCAACATCCCCGCCAGGGATGCCAGCCAGATCCTCGATGCCGTCTCCTTCCTGAAGGAAGTGGAAAGCGGTCGCACCCCAAAACTTGGGCGGCGAGTCGCCATCTACGGCGGCGGCAATACCGCCATGGATGCCGCGCGCACTGCCAAGCGACTGGGCGTGGATGAGGCGCTGGTGATTTACCGACGCGATCGCGAAAACATGCCAGCCCACGATTTCGAGGCGGCCCAGGCACTGGAAGAAGGCGTCAAGATCAACTGGCTCAGAACCATCAAGGAAATTGATCAAAGCAATTTCACCGTGGAAATTATGGAAGTGCGTGACGGCAGGCCAGAGGGCACCGGCAAGTTCGAAACCCTGGAGGCCGACTCGCTGATCCTTGCACTGGGACAGGACACCGATACCGGATTCTTGCGCAAAGTGCCGGAAATAGAGTTCATGAACGACGGCACCGTCGTGGTCAACGACAGCATGATGACCGGCCGGGAAGGAATATTTGCCGGCGGCGACATGGTACCCAGTGAGCGCACCGTAACGATCGCGGTAGGCCACGGCAAAAAGGCCGCTAAATTTATTGACGGCTACCTGCGCGCCCAGCCGGTTCACACTCCCGCCAAGCACCCGCTGGTCGGCTTTGAAGGACTGCACGTCTGGTACAAGACCGATGCTCCCAAGAGCGTGCAGCCCCAGCTACCAAGCGAAGCCGCCAGTATGGGCTTCGACGAAATCGTGGCTGGCCTGAACAAAAGTGAAGCGGTTTACGAGGCCCAGCGCTGCCTGTCCTGCGGCAACTGCTTTGAATGCGACGGCTGCTATGCCTCCTGTCCCGAGGACGCCGTGATCAAGCTCGGCCCGGGACGTCGTTACCGTTTCGACTACAAGCTGTGCACGGGCTGCGCGGTCTGCTTTGAACAATGTCCCTGCCACGCCATCGACATGGTTGCGGAGAACCAGGACGACGATAGCAACGGGACGGGCATCTGATGGACGGCAAACCCAGAGAAACTACCATTGATGGTAATGAGGCCACTGCCTATGTCGCCTACCGGGTGAACGAGGTCTGCGCAATCTACCCGATCACCCCCTCCTCCCCCATGGCGGAACTGGCCGACGAATGGGTGGCCAAGGGCGCACTGAACATCTGGGGCCGTTACCCGGATGTGGTGGAGATGCAAAGTGAAGGCGGCGCGGCCGGCGCGGTACATGGCGCGTTGCAGGCTGGAGCACTGACCACCACCTTCACCGCCTCCCAGGGCCTGATGTTGATGCTGCCGAATATGTACAAGATCGCCGGGGAACTGACCAGTACGGTGTTCCATGTGGCGGCGCGCTCCCTCGCGGCCCAGGCCCTGTCGATCTTCGGTGATCACAGTGACGTAATGGCCGCCAGGACCACCGGCTTTGCCTTGCTGGCTTCCGCCTCGGTGCAGGAAGCTCATGATATGGCGCTGGTCACCCAGGCCGCGACACTGAAGTCCCGGGTCCCATTCCTGCATTTCTTTGACGGTTTCCGAACCTCACACGAGGTAAACAAGATCGTATTGCTCACCGATGAACAAATCAGGGCAATGATAGATGACGAGCTTGTTTACGATCACCGCGCGCGCGCGTTGAATCCCGACAATCCGGTCATCCGCGGCACCGCGCAGAATCCAGACGTTTACTTCCAGGCGAGGGAAACGGTAAATCCCTATTACGCCGCCGCCCCCCAGATTGTCCAGGACGCCCTGGACAAGCTGGCAGCAATGACCGGGCGCCACTACAAGCTGTTTGAATACCATGGCGCCCAGGATGCTGAGCGGGTGGCCGTTATCATGGGAAGCGGCGTGGATACGGTTCGTGAAACCGTTGATGCCCTGATTAAACGGGGTGAAAAAGTCGGCTTGTTGAGTGTGCGTCTGTACCGCCCATTCTCAGTAGAGCGCTTCATCCAGGCCCTGCCTGAAACCGTCCGCGACATCACGGTGCTGGACCGGACCAAGGAAGTCGGTGCTACCGGTGAACCCCTGTACCAGGACGTCGTGACCGCCCTGGTGGAAGCTGTCGGCGCCGGCCAGTTCGCCAGGATGCCCCGGGTAACCGGCGGCCGCTACGGCCTGTCTTCCAAGGAATTCACGCCTGGCATGGTCGCCGGCGTATTCCACAACCTTGAAAAGGACAAGCCAAAGAATCATTTCACCATTGGCATACGGGACGATGTCTCGGGAACCAGCCTGGAATACGAACCAGAGCTTCCCCTTGACGAAGAAGGCATGACCCAGGCGCTGTTTTACGGCCTCGGCGCCGATGGGACCGTGGGTGCAAACAAGAACAGCATTAAGATCATCGGTGAGGGAAGCGACCTGTACGCCCAGGGATACTTTGTCTATGACTCCAAAAAATCGGGTGCCCAGACTGTCTCGCATTTACGTTTCGGACCCAGGCCAATCAACAAACCCTATCTGATTCGCAAGGCAGATTTTATCGCCTGTCATCAATTCGGATTCGTCCAGAAAAGCGACCTGCTTCAGCAGGCCAGGCATGGCGCGACTTTCCTGTTGAACAGCCCTCATGACCGCACTGCGGTCTGGGCCAGTCTTCCACGGCCTGTGCAACGAAGCATCATCGAAAAGAAGCTGAAGTTTTTCGTCATCGATGCGTCACGGGTAGCCCAGTCTGCCGGCATGGGCACACGTATCAACACCATCATGCAGACCTGCTTTTTTGCCTTGTCCGGCGTGCTGCCACGTGACGAGGCCATTGAGCGAATCAAGAACGCGATCAAGAAGTCCTACGACCGCAAGGGCGACGAAGCCATACAGAAGAATTTCCGCGCGGTGGACGCGGCACTGGATCACTTGCATGAGGTGAAGGTTCCGGAACACGAAAGTAGCGAGAGAGAATTCCCACCGTCGGTGCCCGCCTCGGCTCCGGACTTTGTGCGCCAGGTTACCGGCGTCATGATTGCCGGCAAAGGCGACGACTTGCCGGTAAGCGCTTTGCCGGTGGACGGCACCTACCCGGTAGGCACAACAAAGTGGGAAAAACGCAATGTGGCAGACCGGGTTCCCCTGTGGGAATCGGATTTGTGCATCCAGTGCGGAAACTGCAGTTTTGTGTGCCCTCACAGCGTGATCCGGGCAAAGTTCTACCACAAAGATCACCTGGATCGGGCCCCGAAAAAATTTCCATCCTCGCACATTATTGCCAAGGGTTTCCCCGAAACTCGCTACTCGCTGCAGGTATACGCAGAGGACTGCACCGGCTGCAGATTGTGCGTCGAGGCCTGCCCGGTAGTGGACCCCAGGGTGCGGGGTCGCAAGGCTATCAACATGGCAAGCAAGGAGCCCTTGCTTGAACAAAGTCGCGAGAACCTGGAGTTCTTCGAAAGCCTGCCAATGAACGACCGCAGCAAGGTGGAATTCTCCCGGGTGCAGGGCGCCCAGTTCCTTGAGCCACTATTTGAGTTCAGCGGTGCCTGTGCAGGCTGCGGCGAAACACCTTACGTAAGGCTGTTGTCCCAGTTATTCGGCGATCGGCTTATCGTCGCCAACGCCACCGGCTGCTCGTCCATCTATGGCGGCAATCTTCCCACTACGCCGTGGACAACAAACAGCGAAGGCAAGGGGCCAGCCTGGTCCAACTCGCTATTCGAGGACAACGCGGAATTCGGCCTGGGTATGCGGGTAACCGTGGATGTTCACACCAACCTTGCCCGTTCCCTGTTAAGCCAGCTTAAAGACGAACTGGGCTCCGAAACGGTTGAAGAGCTCAGGGGCGCGCCCCAGGTATACGAGTCCGAGATACGCCAGCAGCGCAATCGCGTCGCATCGCTCAAGAGCCAGCTGCAAAAGATGAACACGCCCATCTCCAAGAGCCTGCTCTCGGTTGCCGATAACCTGGTGCGGCGAAGTGTATGGCTGGTGGGCGGCGACGGCTGGGCCTATGACATCGGTTCCGGCGGACTGGACCACGTGCTTGCCCTGGGCCGAAATGTAAATATTTTGGTCCTGGATACCGAGGTGTATTCAAACACCGGCGGGCAAATGTCCAAGGCCACCCCGACAGCCGCCTCGGCCAAGTTTGCCGCTGCCGGCAAAAGGGTGGGCAAGAAAGATCTGGCCTTGCAGGCAATTTCCTATGGAAATGTCTACGTGGCGCAGATCGCCATGGGCGCAAATCCACAGCAAACCCTGTTGGCCCTGCGGGAGGCCGAGGCCTACAACGGCCCCTCCCTGGTGCTGGCCTACAGCCATTGCATCGCCCACGGCATCAATATGCACCAGGGTCTTAACCAGCAGAAGCTGGCGGTGTCTTCCGGCTACTGGCCGCTGATCCGCTACAACCCGGTGCTACGCAGCGAAGGCCGGAATCCCTTCGTGCTGGACTCCACCCGTCCGACCATCAACCTGAAGGACTATGCATACAACGAATTGAGATACCGGATCATTCAGCGCAACAACCCCGAAGAGGCCGAGAAACTCATGACCCTCGCCCAGGAAATGGTGGACTTGCGCTGGAGAACCTATGAGGAGATGGCCAGCCAGAGCGCCAGGGACTTCCAGCCCGTGGCATGAGACAGATCACTACAGCCCGACAAACTTGAACGCGTAACCCGGAGTGGGAACCCCATGAACCTCACCAGCACTTACCTCGGCATGGAACTCAGTTCACCCATCGTCGTCTCCGCATGCCCCTTGTCCGAAAGCCTGGACAACATCGTCCGTATGCAGGAGTACGGGGCCGGAGCGGTGGTCCTGTTCTCCTTGTTTGAGGAGCAGATTCGGCGCGAGAATGCGCTGTATCAGGAAGTCATGGAAAACACCGCCGGCGCCTTCGCCGAAGCGGCCGACTATTTCCCCGGGGCGGATGAATACCAGTCTGGTACGGTCGAATATCTGGAGCTGATTCGGCGAGCCAAGAAAAAAGTGGACATGCCCATCATTGCCAGTCTCAATGGCACCTCGCCAGAGGGCTGGATCGAATATGCCCGGCAACTGGAGCAAGCCGGCGCAGATGGCATCGAACTGAATGTTTTTTATATTCCGGCAGATGTTTCCCTGACCGGCGAGGAAGTTGAAGAGCGTTACCTGAATATTGTGAAGCTAGTGAAGTCCACGGTAAGTATTCCCGTAGCAATAAAGCTGAATCCCTACTTTAGCGCCATGGGTAATATGGCCCATCGAATGGCCGACGCGGGGGCAGATGGACTGGTGTTTTTCAATCGCTTCTACCAACCCGATTTCGATATCGAAAACCTGCGCGTCATCAGCGACCTGCGTTACAGCGAGCACAACGAAATCCGCCTTCCGCTGTTGTGGATAGCCGCCCTGCATGGCCGGATTGACGCTTCATTCGCGGCAACCAGCGGAGTCCAGGGAGCAAGGGAAGTCGTAAAATACCTGCTCGCAGGGGCTGACGTGATAATGACCGCCTCCTCCCTGTACCGCCATGGGATCGAACACCTGGCGACCATGAACAAGGAGTTGGAGCAATGGATGCAGCGACTGAATTTTGAATCCATTGATGGATTCCGCGGGGTGCTCAGCCAACAAAACATCCATGACACGACGGCGTACGAGCGAGCTAACTACATACGCATCATGGAGTCGGCCAGGCAGGCCTGAGCACTCGCTCAACGCTATCCCGAAAATCCGGGTCACAAATGATTTCCCCAAACCGTGAATATGCACGGGTATTCGCGTATTAGCTTCTGCTATGATTTCTGTTGTTAATCATTACGGCGACAGGGCTTGTGCGCACACTGACACATTCAACCCAGGACGGGCCGTTACGGCTGCTGCAAATTACGGATTGTCACTTGTTTGCCGATCCCCAGGGCACCATGCACGGTTTGAACACCCGAGGCAGCATGCAAAGGGTGATAGACGCTGCTGTAGCCGAACTGCACGAGTGTCACGCGATACTGGCCACCGGCGATCTTTCCCAGGATGAATCCGAGCAGGCCTACCGGGATTTCGCCCGTATCATGGCGCCACTGGGTCAGCCCGTTTTGACTATTCCGGGCAATCACGACAACCCGACTTTCATGCGCACACTTCTCGACCAGGGGCAGTTTCAGTTCTGTGGCGCGGCGACCGGAAGCAACTGGCTGATCATCATGCTGTCCAGCCATTTACGTGGACAGACCGGCGGAGCGCTATCCGACCAGGAACTGGACAGGATGGATACGCTGCTTGCCCAACATCCCGAACATCACGCGCTGGTATGCCTTCACCACCAGCCTGTAGCCATCGGCTCCCGGTGGCTGGACGGAATTGGACTGGAGAATGGCGAGGACTTCATGCGCAGAGTGCACCAGGCGGGAAATGTGCGGGGCGTGCTCTGGGGGCATATACACCAGGAATTCCAGTCAGAAAATGCGGGCGTTACCTTACTCGCCGGACCATCCACCTGCCACCAGTTCGTCGCGGCCTGCGATGAATACGGCGTTGAAAAAGGCAGGTCAGGCTACCGGGTACTGGACTTGCACGCGAATGGTCGTATCGACACCCGGGTGAACTGGGTCGACACCTGATTCACAGGAGTACGCCGTGGAAATGAAAATAAAACAGGAACTGGTGTTGTACTACAACCGGCTCCAGCAAAATGGTTTGAATGACTCCCACAGCGGGAACGCGTCGGTACGCACAGACCAGGGAATGTGGATCACTCCAACCGGCGCCTGCGCCGAGACCCTGAGCGCCAGCGACCTTGTTCTTTGCACCACAGGCGCTCCCCCCACCCCCCGCGCATCCCTGGACGCGCCACTGCATGCAGCGATTTATCGTGAAGTCAGCGGCGCCCGGGCGGTCCTGCATTTCCACCCCGCCCATGCCATCGCACTCACCCTGGATGGCGAGGATTTTCTGCCCGAGGATTTCGAGGGCTCCTATTTTCTGAATCGTGTACCGGTGCTGGAGGTGCCTTTTCAGCGCTACACCCAGGACTCTCCCGCCGCGGTGGCCGAAGCCCTGATAGAAAACAGGGTCACCATCGTGCGGGGTCACGGCGCCTATGTCTGCGGAAACTCACTTGACCAGGCATACAAGTGGGCCAATGCCCTGGAGTCCTCCGCCCGGATCACCTGGCTCGCGCGGGTAGCAGGAGTCAACTGCCGATGAGGCGTTGGCTGGCCGGCCTGCTGTTAGGCCTGTGCCTGACGATCACCGCCGCCGCGGAAGCTCCCTCCCACAGTCTGTGGCGGGGCACTTTTAACGATCATGACATCAGTATCCTGGGCTCCATCCACGCCTTGCGCCCGGGAGATTACCCGCTGCCCGAGGCCATCAACAATGCCTACCAACGCGCCGAGACCGTGGTGTTTGAACTGGACCTGGCAAACCTGGACCCGGAAAGTATCTCGGCGGCGGTAACCGCCACAGGCCTGCTCACCCAGGGCAGCCTGCCGCAATTTTTCGACCCACAGGATTGGCGCAGGGCGGATGAACTGGCCCGGTCCATGAATATCTCCCTGGATCCTCTTGCCGGCCTAAAACCATGGCTGGCGGCAATGACCATCGTGCAAATACGCATGACCCAGCTGGATTACGACCCGGAACTGGGTGTTGACCAGCACTTTTCAGCCCTTGCCCGGGCCGATGGGAAGGCGGTAATCGGTCTGGAAACCCTGCTGCAGCAATTGGCCATGCTGGATTCCTTGCCCCCACACGAGCAGCAGGCCCTGTTTCTGCAGTCCCTGGAAGAAGCCCAGGAAATGGGCGCAGGACTCGACGAACTGGTGGAGGCCTGGCGGCGGGGAAATAATGCCGCCCTGGCTGAGGAACTGGGAGGGAGTTTCACGGAATTCCCCGAGCTATACCAGCAACTGGTGGTTGCCCGGAACAAGGCATGGACCGAACAAATCCTCGCCATGGACGCCTCCACCGGCGACCTGCTGGTGGTGGTCGGGGCTCTGCACCTGGTGGGGCCAAACAGCCTGATCGGGATGCTCAAAGAACGCGGGCTTGTGCTGAACCAGCAATAACGGCCTAGATTTCAACCAATTCGAAATCCTCCACCGGTGCACCACAATCGGGACAGCACCAACTCTCAGGGAGGTCCTCCCATCGGGTCATCGGAGGAATATGAGACTGAGCATCTCCCTGCTCTTCCTCGTAGACACTTCCGCATACTAGACACATATAGGCTTTCATCTGAATGCCCCGGCTCCAACATCCTGTCGTGGAAATTCCTTATGAGTTTAGCAGAGAACTGGCCTCTACTGCTGGTAGAATAGCGCCTTTGATTCTGGCGAAAGGAAGTACTGTGAGCCTCTACGACGACGCAAAACGATATATCCCTGGTGGTGTTAACTCCCCGGTCCGTGCCTTTGGCTCGGTGGGCGGTGAGCCTGTGTTTTTTGACCGCGCCAAAGGTGCCTATCTGTTTGACACCGATGGCAAGCGCTACATTGACTATATTGGCTCCTGGGGACCCATGATCCTGGGACATGCCGAAAAGAACGTTATCGCAGCGGTGCAAAAGGCGGCCGAGGCCAGCCTGAGTTTTGGCGCCCCGTCGGTGGCCGAAACCACGTTGGCGGCCAGGGTCTGCGAATTGATGCCCAGCATCGAGAAAATTCGCATGGTCAACTCTGGAACAGAGGCCACCATGAGCGCCATCCGCCTGGCCCGGGGGTTCACCGGGCGCGACAAGATCCTGAAGTTCGAGGGCTGCTACCACGGCCATTCCGACTCCCTGCTCGTAAAAGCCGGATCCGGCGCCCTGACCCTGGGCGTACCCACCTCACCCGGCGTACCCGCGTCAGTTGCCGAGCACACCATCACCTGCACCTATAACGACCTGGAGCAGGTCAAAGAGGTGTTCGCAGAAATCGGTGACCAACTGGCCTGCATCATCGTCGAGCCGGTAGCCGGTAACATGAACATGGTCACGCCGATAGCCGGATTCCTGGAAGGATTGCAGGAGATCTGCCAGCAACATGGCACGCTGCTGATTTTTGACGAGGTCATGACCGGTTTTCGGGTCGCCCGTGGCGGCGCCCAGGCGATTTACAACATCAAGCCTGATCTCACCACCCTGGGCAAGATCATCGGCGGCGGCATGGCCGTGGGCGCTTTCGGCGGTCGTGCCGACGTCATGGATTACATTGCCCCCAGCGGCCCCGTTTACCAGGCCGGCACGCTCTCAGGCAACCCCGTGGCCATGGCTGCAGGACTGGCCACCCTGGCCGGCCTGAGCCGGGACGGCTTTTATGAGGAACTCGGCGCCAAGACCGCCAGGCTGGCCGAAGGCCTTGCCCGAGTGGGACGCGAAGCCGGAATCCCGGTGTTCACCCGATCGGTGGGCGGCATGTTCGGCATGTTCTTTACCGATGCTGAATCCGTGGATTCCTTCGGCCAAGTAATGAAGTGCGACACGGACCGTTTCCGCAAGTTCTTCCACGGCATGCTCGACGCAGGCATCTACCTGGCGCCCTCGGCATTTGAAGCCGGGTTCGTATCCATTTGCCACAGCGACGAAGACATCCAGGCCACCCTGGATGCCGCGGCGAAGGTCATGGGCAGCCTCTAGGCCGACTGACGCTGGGCCAATACCCTGCGGTAGATTCCCAGGGTGGGCTCGGCAAAGCAGACAAGCAATACCCGCGAGGGGATCCCGTCACCAGGCGGGGTCCCCAGCACTTCGTCCACCGCAATGCGTGCGGCCTGCTCTACCGGGTAGCCAAACACCCCACAACTGATGGCGGAGAACGCCACAGACTCGCAGCGATGGCTGCTGGCAAGGGACATGGCGTTTCGATAACAGGCCCGGAGCAGGTCGGACTCTCCGCGCGCTCCGCCAGACCAGATTGGCCCGACGGCGTGAATGACGAATTTCGACGGCAGGTCAAAACCGGGAGTAATTCTGGCTTCACCCACAGGGCAGCCGCCGATTCGCCGGCAGGCCTCCATCAAACCAGGACCTGCCGCCCCATGTATCGCACCATCCACTCCGCCTCCGCCTGCCAACCGACTGTTGGCGGCGTTAACGATGGCGTCCACCTCCAGGGTCGTAATATCTGCCTGGATGACCTCGACCAGCATGACCTTCCTCCCGCGGGCGTTTACCGGGAGGAGTTTACCCTGCCCGGCTCGCCTTGGCCCTGCGACGGGCCAGGTCGCTCTGGCCTCGCACCAGCACCTGGGCGGCAGGCAGACCATTGAACGTGGTAGCGGTGGAATAAGTGTAGGCACCCATTACCAGGCCCGCGACCAGGTCACCGACTTTCAGGGAAGGCAATGGCAGGTCGTCAGACAGCACGTCGAAGCTGTCGCAGGTCGGGCCTGCGAGAACGCTGGGCTGAAGATCACCCTCACCGTCCAGCGGAACCAGCGGGTAACGAGCCCCCTCGGTCACGATGCCGTTGTAGGAACCGTAGATTCCGTCGTCCAGGTAATACCACGGCTTGCCACCACGTACGGCGTGTCCGATGACACTGGCCAGTGCGGTACTCGAGGAGGCAACCAGGATGCGACCGGGCTCGGCAATCACACGGATATCCGAGGGTAGCCGGGAAAGGGCTTGCCGAATCGGCCCACAGAAACCGTGAATGTCGAAACCGCTGCAATCGTAATCCGCCGGAAAGCCGCCACCAATATCCAGGGTGCGCAAGGATCCATTAGCGTAGTCACGGTAGGTTTCCAGCAGCTCAACGCACTGATTGACTGCGTGCACGTGCATCTCGGGGCCAGGTACCTGGGAGCCGGCGTGAAAGCTAAAGCCGGCGACATTCAGTTTCAGACTGGAAGCCAGTTCAAGCAAGGATCCCACCGAGGCGGGCGTGCAACCAAATTTCTTGGACAGGTCGCAACGGGCCCCGGGATTGGGAAAAGACACTCGCAGCAGGATATCCAGCTTATCCCGGTAACGGGCAAGCTTGCGGATTTCCACTTCGTTGTCAGCCACGAAACGGGTGCAGCCAAAATCCAGGGCGGCAACAATTTCCCGGTCGCTCTTGATGGGGTGGGTGTGCAGGCAGCGGCTGGCCTCGACGCCGGAGTCGCGCATCAACTGCACCTCGCCACTGGAGGCCAGGTCAAAATGGCAACCCATTTCAGCCAGGGTAGTGATCACCGCCGGGTGGGGAAACGCCTTCACAGCGTAGAACATCTGCACACCAGGCAAGGCGCCGGTCAGGCGCCGGTACTGGGAGCGAACCTGGCCCAGGTCCAGCACGAGCAAGGGGGTGCCGTGACGAGCCGCAAGGCGACGCCAGGTACGCGCCTGCAAGGCGCTCACACCATGAACCGAAAATGAATCAGAAACGTCGGGGGAAGCCTGCACCGATGATGCAGCCCCGCCAGTACGAACAGTCATACCAGCCACTCCACAAACAGCAATCAAATTAAAAATCCGAACCGCTGTCCTGTGTCAGTCGGCCGGTACTTAGACCCTCATAGGTCCCCGCTATCCAGCTAATTCGGCGCGATAATAATCAAAAAGTTTTTCCACACAAGAGTTTTTTTTACCCCCACCCCGGGGGGGCGGGACGGGGAGGCATCCTGGGGCCCACATGCGAGACCTCCACAGCTGCGCCAGGGGAGTGGCTTGCAAAAATCAATCAAAAATTCCCGGGGAAAAGGCCTGTTTTAATTATTCCGTCCTGACCCGGGAGGGCCCGGCTCAGGCGTCGCTGCGAAGGTGACTGACATCCTTGGCCAATTGCTGGAGTCGCCCGATTGGGTCGTCCATCTCCAGATACAATTGTTTTTGCGCAATCGGAAGGGGTAGCAACTCCGCCAGCCGGTAGCCGAGCCAGCTGGCGTCATCCGGGTTCCGGGGGACATCGCCGTACATCGGGGTGAATTCTTCCAGCAGCCCCAGCACGACGGTGGCCAGGTATTTGAGGGGTTCGGGCACCTCCAGAGAGGGTTCCGGGTCCAGCCAGATGACCTTGGCCACGTCCAGCCCATCCGCTCTCTTGATTACCGACTGGATTCGGAAGCGTTGCTCGCCCCGGGTAACAATCGCCAGCAGCCCATCCTCGCTGCGGTCCCAGTCGATGATCCTGGCTGCTGTACCCACACCGAAAATATGATCGACACCGTGTGAAGATTCTTCCTGGACCCCGACCACCCCGAAACACGAGTCGTGGCGCATGCAATGACTGACCATGTCCAGGTAGCGGGTTTCGAAAATACGAAGTGGCAGAGGCCCTCCGGGATAGAGGACAACTCGCAGGGGGAAAATTGGAAATTCGGAACTCTGCATGCCTTAACAGATTGCCCTAAGAGCTTTCGGCAAGTTCACAGGCGGGGACACCTGGAAGCGATCACCCCGCCCGGCCGGAAGCTGACTGCTCTAATTGACTCAAGAGCTTGCCGTGCAAGCCACCGAAGCCACCATTACTCATCACCAGCACATGATCACCCCTGCGCGCTTCAGCGACAACCCGGGCCACCAGTTCGTCCACCTCCGTCTCTACCCGGGCTCGGTCCCCCAGGGGACTTAACGCTGACGCCAGGCTCCACTGAATCCCCTCGGGCTGCATGGCCCAGACCAGGTCCGCCGCGTCCAGCGCGTCGGCCAGTTGGTCCTTGTGAACGCCCTGTTTCATGGTATTTGAGCGAGGCTCCAGCACCGCCAGGATGCGCTGTTTTCCCACCCGCGCCCGCAGGGCCGCCAGGGACTCGGTGATAGCCGTAGGGTGGTGAGCGAAATCGTCGTAGACCGTGACGCCGGCCGGTTTTCCCAGTAATTCCAGGCGGCGTTTAACACCGCGGAATTGCGCCATGGCCTCTGCGGCGGTTGGCAACTCCACGCCCGCATGACGTGCCGCCAACATCGCCGCCAGCGCGTTATTCATATTGTGCCGTCCGGGCATCGTGCCCTGGACCCTGGTAATTACCTGCCCCTTGTGAAGCACCTCGAATTCCGTGCAATCCGCGCACAGCGGGCGCGCCTGCCATTGAGCCTGGGGACACTCCACGCCACCAAAGCGCTGCACCGGGGTCCAGCATCCCTGGTCCAGCATGTCATCCAGCTCGGACTCCGCCCCATTGCTGACAACCAGGCCCTGTGAAGGGACGGTTCGCATGAGTTGATGGAACTGCCACTTGATGGCATCCAGGTCGGCAAAAATATCCGCGTGATCAAACTCCAGGTTATTCAGCACCAGGGTCCGCGGCAGGTAGTGCACGAACTTCGAGCGCTTGTCGAAGAACGCGGTGTCGTATTCGTCGGCTTCGACAACAAAAAACGGTTCGTCGCCAAGACGTGCTGTCACTCCGAAATTCGCCGGCACACCGCCGATGAGGAAACCCGGATTCAATGCCGCGTAGTCCAGTATCCAGGCCAGCATGCTGGAGGTGGTGGTTTTGCCGTGGGTTCCGGCAATCGCCAGCACCCAGCGATCACGCAGCACGTGTTCGGCCAGCCAGCGGGGGCCGCTGGTATAGGCGATCCCCTGGTTCAGCACTGCCTCCACCGCGGGGTTACCCCGGGACAGGGCATTACCAATCACCACCACGTCCGGAACCGGATTCAGCTGGGCCGGATCGTAACCCTCCACCAGCTCTATCCCCAGGGCTCGCAGCTGATCGCTCATGGGTGGGTAGACCTGCTGGTCCGAACCTGTCACCCGGTGACCGGCAGCCTTGGCTAGCGCCGCGATACCGCCCATGAATGTTCCGCAGATTCCAAGGATGTGAACGTGCATTCAGGCGCCGCCTCCAAACAACTGTGCGGTGACAAATACCGACAGGATAAATTCCGACATCACCAGGAGAATTCCGGCCGGCAGTGGAAGCTCCAGGGCTTCACGCAAGATATG
Source organism: Chromatiales bacterium (assembly GCA_029864735.1). Classification (GTDB taxonomy): domain Bacteria; phylum Pseudomonadota; class Gammaproteobacteria; order Steroidobacterales; family BM003; genus CAKZML01. The sequence goes on from JAOTSW010000006.1 coordinate 21,266, forward strand.
CCCGGCCACCACCAGCGACAATATCAGCAATAGCAAGACGCCCAGGTTAGGCAGTGTCGCTGGAGGGGCGCCCTCGGGAATCGCGACAATCCACATATGCAGCGGCAAGCCGACAAGGGTCAGCAAAGTCCCTGTACCCCATAAAGCGGTCAGGGTCTGCACCGCCCGGGACAACTTGCCTTGCAGGGCCAGCAGCGCGACGAAGAACCCGGCCTCCAGAGCCAGCACCACGCTTAACTCTGCCAGCGCACCGCCCAGGCTGGGTATTTGGGTAAGAAACAGGGCGAGGCCGCTGGCGGTGTAGCACAGCAATGCGGAAACCATCAGGAATTGCGAAGCCGGCAGATCCTGGGGACCTCTCCGCAACATGATGATATCCAAGAATGCGCTAAGCAGCTGCTGCAAAACTGATTGTCCAACTGTTTGAATGAGGTTCGCTCATGATAACCTGACAGGCGCTACATTACTCGATCAGCCAATGATCCCGATCCGCCAATGACCCCCACTCGCCTATGACTACAAGACCTTGGGAAATCATCCGCAGCCCTGGGGAACTGGATCTCGCGCTCAATAAACTCGAGGGCTCCCACTTCCTGGCTCTGGACACCGAATTCATCCGCGAGCGCACCTACCAGTCGCGACTCTGCCTGGTGCAGATTGCCGACGTGGAAAACATCTTTCTGCTGGATGCGCTGGCCCTGCCCTCCCTGGAACCGCTTGGTCGGCTGCTGGCGAATCCGGAGGTCACCACGGTGGTGCACTCTGCAAGGCAAGACCTGGAAATTCTCTATCAGATCTGGGGCGAACTTCCGGCCAACTTGTTCGACAGCCAGGTTGCCGCCGTGCTGTTGGGACACGGGGAACAGATTGGCTACAGCGCCCTGGTGAAGGAGTACTGCGGAGTGGAACTGGACAAGTCCGCCACCCGCACAGACTGGTCCAAGCGCCCCCTGAGTACCCGGCAACTGGATTACGCCGCCGACGACGTGCGATACCTGACCCATTTGTACCTGGCCCTGCAAAAAGAACTGGTGGAATGCCAGCGCATAGACTGGCTGGAAGCAGACTGTCATCAGTTGTGCGAGCCGGCACTGTATGCGGCAGACCCCTGGCAAGCTCACCTGCGAGTCAAGGGCGCCCGTAGCCTGGACGGAGATGCCCGCAGGGTATTGCGCTGGATCGCCGCCTGGCGGGAAGAACAAGCGATTAATCGCAATCTACCCCGTCAGTGGATCATCAAAGATGCCGCGCTGATGCAAATCGCCTCGCAACAGGCCCACACCCGAATCCAACTGGCCCAACTGGACGAAGTCCCTGAAACATTCATCAATCGCTTTGGCGCCGAGATTGTAGAGACTGTAGGCAAGGCCCGGGAGGCGCCCCCTGAGAGCCAGGATGATCTCAGCGCAGCGGGCCCCCTCACCGGGAAAGAGAAGGAAACGCTGAACCGCCTGAAAAAAGCCCTCACCCGGCAGGCCGAGGCCATGGGCATAGCCCCTGGATTCCTGGCGCCGCGCAGGGAACTGGAACAACTGGTGCGCGGAGACCGGGATGTGCCGGCCACCCGGGGCTGGCGTCGAGAAGTAATCGGGTCATTGCTCTTGGCGGAACTTGAAAAAAGCTGACCGGACCAGGCTGTGCGTTGGTGGCCGGTAAAAAGGAATAACACGGGCCAGTCATGAACAAAGAGTTCATCAATATCGTCGGCGCAAGTCAGAACAACCTCAAGCAGGTAGATCTGAAGCTTCCCCTGAACGAGTTCATCGTGATCACTGGCGTCAGTGGATCAGGCAAGTCATCCCTGGCCTTCGACACGATATATTCCGAGGGCCAACGGCGCTACGTGGAGACCTTCTCCCCCTATGCGCGCCAGTTCCTGGATCGCATGGACAAGCCGCAGGTGGAAAGAATCGAGGGCATCCCTCCGGCAATCGCCATCGACCAGACCAACCAGGTGCGTACCTCCCGATCCACCGTCGGGACCATGACCGAAATCAACGACCACCTGAAGTTGTTGTTCGCCCGAATGGCCAGCCTGTACTGCAGTCGCTGCGCAGCGCCCGTGCAACGTGACAGCGCGGAAAGCATCCTCGAAAACCTGCTGTCCCACTCACAGGGCAAGCGCGCCATCGTTACTTTCCCCGTGCAGATTCCACACAATTTCAGTGAAGAGGAAATTCGCGGGTTTCTCAATGCCCAGGGATACACCCGGGTACACCAGCGCCGGGAACAGCAACTGGACGTGGTGCAGGATCGCCTGGCCATAGAGGAAAAAAATCGGGCCCGGCTGTCCGAGGCCCTGGAAGCGGCGCTGCACCGGGGACTGGGACACGTGGCCGTGTTCTGGCATGAAAAAGACGACAAGGCTCAGAAGTTCTCCACCGAATTGCACTGTCCTGCCTGCGACCTGGACTACGAAGATCCCAATCAATCTGCCTTCTCTTTCAACTCGCCAATAGGCGCATGTGAAAGCTGCCGTGGGTTCGGCCGCACTATGGGCATCGACTACGACCTGGTCACTCCGGATACAACCCTGACCCTGGCCAACGGGGCAATAAAACCCTTCCAGAGCCCCAGCTTCCGCGATTGCCAGAAAGACCTGGCCCGCTACGCAAAGCGACAGAAAGTGGCCCTGGACGTGGCCTGGCAAGACCTGCCCGAGCAGCACAGGCAATGGGTTATCGAGGGGGAGGGAGGCATCGACTCCAAGCGATGGTATGGCGTCAAACGCTTCTTTAAATGGCTGGAGTCAAAAAGCTACAAAATGCATATCCGGGTCTTGCTGTCCAAGTACCGATCCTATGACCGCTGCCAGTCCTGCAATGGCGCGCGACTGAAAACCACGTCCCTGTTATGGCGGATAGGCAACCATCGTGTCGGCTCCCGGGTGCTGGCGCCGCGTCGGGTATTTCGACCAGTGGCCGTGCAGTGGTCGGAACAGGCCCTGGAACAGATGCCGGGACTGTGCCTGCACGATGTCATGGGAATGCCCATCACACAGCTGTCGGAATTCTTCCAGGAACTGAACAGGCAGGAGAAAAATGATGAGGCCACCAGCATGTTGCTGGCGGAGATCATCAACCGCCTGACCTACCTGTGTGAAGTTGGCCTGGGCTACCTCACCCTGGACCGGCAAAGCCGCACCCTCAGCGGTGGCGAAGTACAGCGCATCAACCTCACCACTGCCCTGGGCACCTCGCTGGTCAATACCCTGTTCGTTCTGGATGAACCCAGCATCGGCCTGCATCCCCGGGACATTCATCGGATTGTCGGTGTGCTGAAGAAACTCAACCAGGCCGGCAATACCCTGCTGGTCGTGGAGCATGATCCCCAGGTAATGCTGGCTGCGGACCGGATTATCGATATGGGCCCGGGGCCGGGTGCCGCAGGCGGGCAGGTGGTTTTCAACGGCAGTCCCTCGCAATTGCTACGCTCCAGAAAATCTCTTACTGCCAGCTACCTCAGGGCGGAACGTTCCGTCGCCGGCCGCATACGCACACCGATGGAAGCGCCGACCGAAAATAACTGTCTGGAAGTCCGGGGCGCCAGGGAACACAACCTGAAGAACATCAAGGTAAAAATCCCGTTGGGCAAAATCGTTTGCCTGACAGGAGTGAGCGGGTCAGGAAAATCCACCCTCATGGATGAGGTGCTCTACCGCGCCCTGACCAAGCTCAAGGGCAAACCCAAGCTGGTCCCCGGAGACTATGACGCCTTGCTAGGTCATGAGCAGATTTCCGAGGTGGTCATGGTGGATCAATCCCCCATCGGCAAGACTACCCGTTCCAACCCGGCGAGTTTCGTCGGCGCGCTCACTCCTGTGCGCAAATTATTCGCCGCCGAACCCCTGTCCATGGAACGCGGCTACACGGCCGGCAGTTTCAGCTTCAATTCAGGTAATGGCCGCTGCCCTGCCTGCGGCGGAAACGGTTTCGAACACGTGGAGATGCAGTTTCTCAGCGATGTGTATCTGAGATGCCCGGACTGCGATGGCCGTCGCTTCCGCGACGAATTACTCGAGGTGAAGTTACTACCCGGACCCCACAGCAATACCGGGCCCTGCTCAATCGCCGATGTGCTGGAGATGACCGTAGACCAGGCCCTGGAGTTCTTCTCTGACCAGGCGGATATCCAGAAACTTCTCGCCCCCCTGGCGGAGGTGGGCCTTGGCTATGTGGCCCTGGGCCAGCCGGTGCCAACCCTCAGCGGTGGAGAGGCACAGAGGTTGAAACTCGCCGCCCATCTTGGCAAGTCCACCGGCGGCAAACAGGGCATGTTGTTCCTGTTCGACGAACCCACCACGGGCCTGCATTTCCAGGATATCGAACGGCTGCTGGGCGCCATGTCCAGGCTTCGCGAACAAGGTCACTCCCTGCTCATCATCGAACACAACCTGGACGTTATCGCCAACTGTGACTGGCTTATCGACCTGGGACCCGAGGGTGGCGACCAGGGCGGACAGGTTTTGTTTGAAGGCACGCCGGGAGAGCTTGCCGCGAGCGGTCTGACCTACACCGGGGAGGCCCTGGCCGACTACGCCCGGGATCTTGAATCCCTGGGCAGAAACCTGGTCAAGACCAGGGCAACCGGCAAACCAACATCGACCACCTCCGGAAATATCGAGATCAGGCACGCCCGGGAACACAACCTGAAAAACGTGGACATCTCCATACCCCGAAACCGCATGACGGTGGTCACCGGGGTTAGCGGCAGCGGCAAGAGTACGGTGGCATTCGACATTCTCTTCGCCGAAGGGCAGCGTCGTTACCTGGAATCGCTGAACGCCTATGCAAGACAGTTCGTGCAGCCCTCCAGTCGCGCCGATGTGGACGCCATCCACGGGGTACCGCCCACGGTCGCCATTGAACAGCGCACCAGCCGGGGCGGGCGCAAGAGCACCGTTGGCACCATGACCGAGATTTATCATTTCTTGCGACTGGTATTCGTAAAGCTGGGCATACAGCACTGCCCGGACTGCAATATCGCCATACAGGAACAAACACCGGAGCTCATCCTTGCCGACCTGCTGCGACGCTACAAGGGCAAGAACATACAACTTCTGGCGCCGATGATTTCTGCTCGCAAGGGGTATTACACCGAGTTGGCAAAATGGGCAGCGGCCCGGGGCTTCAGCGAATTGCGCGTCGATGGCGCCATGCTGCCAACCGCACCCTGGCCACGACTCGACCGATTCAAGGAACACGATATCGACCTGCCGGTGGCCAAGTTGCTGGTCAGCGCATCCAGGGAATCCGAATTGAGGGACGCCCTTGCCAGGGCGCTGGACCTGGGCAAGGGCATCATCAAACTGCAGGTCCTGTCGGTCAAAACCGGCAAGAGCGGCGCTGAGCGCCTGTACTCGAGCAAGCGTGCCTGCCCCGGCTGCAGTCGCAGCTTCCCGGAACTGGATCCGCGAATGTTCTCCTACAACTCACGCCAGGGCTGGTGCAAAACCTGCTTCGGCACCGGGGAGAAACTTGCCGATTTCGACGAGGAGCAATCCGGCGAGGAAGGCGCCTGGCTGGAGCAAATCGAACACGCACCCTGCCCCAGCTGCCAGGGACAGAGGCTGCGTCCGGAAACCCTGGCGGTACGTTTCAAGAATCACAACATCGCTCACTACACCTCCATGAGCATTGGCAAGGCCCAACAGCTCTTCGAGGGAATGAAACTCAAGGGACGAGAGGCCAGTATCGCCAGGGACGCCATGCTGGAGTTGCTGGACCGACTTCGGTTCCTGCACCAGGTTGGCTTGTCTTACCTGAGCCTGGACCGTTCCGCGCCTACCCTCAGTGGCGGAGAGGCCCAGCGCATCCGGTTGGCAGCCCAGCTGGGCTCGAACCTGCGAGGCGTGTGCTACATCCTGGATGAACCCACCATCGGCTTGCATGCCCGGGACAACCTGATGTTGCTGGACACCCTGGAAGCCTTGCGTTCCAAAGGCAACACCGTGGTAATCGTGGAGCATGACGAGGACACCATCCGGCGGGCCGACCATGTGATCGACCTGGGTCCGGGCGCCGGCGTAAGGGGTGGCCAGGTAGTGGCAAGAGGAACCCTGGCCCAGCTACGTCGCAACCCGGAATCCATAACCGGGCGTATGCTGGCCAATCCCATGATTCACCCGGTGCTGGGGCAACGCCGCCTTGGCAATACGCTGAAAAAGGACTCGGCCTGCCTGGAGGTTCGCAAGGCCAGTCTGCACAACCTCAAGCAGGTGAACCTTCGACTACCCCTGCAGTCCCTGGTCTGTGTCAGTGGCGTAAGCGGCAGCGGCAAGAGCACCCTGATCCGGGACGTGCTGTACAGGAACCTGAAACAGCGGGTTGGTCGCAGCAAGCGGGGCAAGAAAGCTGCGTTTATCGGCTGTCAGCAGCTCTCCGGCTGGGAGCAAATTGATCATGTGCTGGAAGTTGACCAGACGCCCATAGGAAAAACGCCGCGCTCCTGTCCGGCAACCTATGTCGGAATTTGGGACGCCATACGCAAGCTGTTCGCCGGAACCGAGGAAGCCCGACTGCGGGGCTTTACCGCTGGCAGATTCTCTTTCAACACTGCCGGGGGCCGCTGCGGCACCTGCGACGGACAGGGTCTGAGAAAAATAGAGATGAATTTCCTGCCGGACGTGCGGGTGGTTTGTGAAACTTGTAATGGCTCACGCTTCAACCGGGAAACCCTGGAAGTGCATTACCGGGAAAAGAACATTGCCCAGGTGCTGGCCATGAGTATTGACGAGGCCCTGGATTACTTCATCGCTATTCCAAAAATCCACCGGACCCTGCAGTTACTCCAGGACGTAGGGCTGGGTTATCTGACCCTGGGGCAGCAAAGTCCGACCCTGAGTGGCGGTGAAGCCCAGCGTATAAAGCTGGTCACCGAACTGGCCAAGGCGAAACCCGTCATAGAGATTCCCGGTCGGGCCGCAGTGAGCTCCCCCACCCTGTACATCCTGGACGAGCCTACCGTCGGGCTTCACATGGCCGATGTGGAAAAGCTGGTGCACGTACTGCACAGACTTGTGGATGCGGGTAACACGGTCCTGGTTATCGAACACAACCTGGACCTGATTGCCGAGGCAGACTGGGTAATAGATATGGGGCCCGAGGGCGGCGATGGCGGAGGCCGCATCATTGCCCAGGGGCCGCCCGAAAAAATAGTGCGGTCGCAGCGCTCTGAAACTGCAACCGCTCTGATTCCCTTGCTGGGGCGTACTGCCTAGGACTCGGGAGGCAGGTTCTTCTGCCTGTCCAGGAACTCCCGGGTTTCCCTGGCGGCAACGCCACTAAGGAGCAACAGTCCAACCAGGTTGGGCAGGGCCATCAGCCCGTTCATCACATCCGAGAACAGCCAGACGAAATTCAGGCTGTAGATCGAGCCCATAAAGGCAGCCCCAATATAGGCCAGCTGATAAGGCATCACTGCCTTGATTCCGAAAAGATATTCGATACTGCGTCCACCGTAATAACACCAGCCAATCATGGTAGAGAAGGCAAACAAGGCCAGGCAGACAGCGATCACAACTTGCCCGACAACACCGGGCATCGCCGAGGCGAAAGCCAGCTGGGTCACGGCCGCGCCATTTTCACCGCTGGTGAAAGCGCCCGTGGCAACAATTGCGATGCCGGTAAAAGAGCACACCACGATAGTGTCAATGAAGGTCTGGGTCATTGAGACCAGGGCCTGCCGAACAGGTTCCCGGGTCTGGGCAGCGGCGGCAGCGATGCCCGCGCTTCCCAGGCCTGACTCATTGGAGAAAATGCCTCGGGCCACGCCAAAGCGCATTGCCTGGGCAATGGTCGCACCCAGGAAACCACCCGCTGCCGCAGAGCCGGTGAAGGCGTCATGGAAGATCAGGGCCACGGCATCCGGCAGCGCAGCAGCATTGACCACCAGCACGTAACCACAGGCAAGCATGTAAACCGCGATCATGATGGGCACCAGGAAGCCTGTGACCCGTCCAATGGACTTGATACCACCCAGCACTACGGCGGCCAGGGCTACGGCAATCAACAGGCCGGTAATCCATTCCTCGATACCAAAGGCATTATTGATCGCATCGGCCATGGAGTTCGACTGCACCATATTGCCGATTCCGAAGGCGGCGATGGCGGTGAACAAGGCAAACATCGCGCCCAGGGTCTTGCCCAGGGCCTTGTTACTGATACCACGCGACAGGTAGTACATGGGCCCACCCGCCTGCTCGCCCTTCTCATCGGTAATCCGGTATTTCACCGACAACAACGCCTCGGTGTACTTGGTCGCCATGCCCACCAGGCCGGTCATCCACATCCAGAACAGCGCCCCCGGACCACCCAGGGCGATAGCAGTCGCAACACCAACAATGTTGCCGGTACCCACGGTTGCCGCCAGGGCGGTCATCAGTGCCTGGAAATGCGAGATATCACCCTCAGCGCCCTTCTCCCGCCTTACAATCAACGCGGTATACAGCGCCGGCCACAGGTGAGTGAACTGCAACCCCCTTAGCCTGATGGTTAGAAAAAGGCCGGTAGCCAACAGAAGGGGGATAAGCAAATAAGGCCCCCAGATAAACGAGGAGGCAACATTCAGCCAGGCTGTCAGTTCTGTCACAGGGTGAGTCCTCATGGTGAATTGATTAATTATTCATCCCGGCATACTCCAGTAATTCACGCCACAATTGCAAGTCTGCCCGGTGAAATTCATCGTCAAAAGTGAATCCACAAGTGCATCCCTGACGAAAATTCTTCATGACACACCGCAACAAGCAGGACAGGTAAAAATGTTCGAAGCCGATCATTTCGCAGCCCGGATCTTGAAAGAGGGCAAATCAGGGTATGCAGGATTTGCAGCCGCCCGTTTACTGCAGGACGCACCGGAGTTTCACCAGCGCTATGGTGCGAAGGCCCTGGCGGGGTGGAAGGACAACCTGGCCCACCGCCTGGAAGAGATTTCCGTTGCGCTGGACACGGGGCATTCGGAATTCCTGCTGGCTGACATCAAGTGGGAAAGATTGTCGTTCCAGGCAAGACAATTCCCCGAAACAGACTTGGCAAAGAGTCTCGAAAGCCTTGCCAGCGTGCTGGGTGAGAGCCTGCCGGAAAAGGCCCAGGCATCCGTTTTAGGCCTGCTCGACCAGGCCCGGAAGTCCTTCGAAACCTCCGTGCTGCCCACGAATTCCTACCTGGACCCGGCAAAACCTCTTCATCGTCATGCCATGAAATTCATGCAAACCGTGCTGGATGGTGATGTCAGGAAAGCAGTCTCGGATCTGCAAGAGCTCATGACAGGGGATACTGGCCCTATCGACCTGGCACAAGGCGTTATCGTCCCCGCACAAAAAGAGATTGGCAGGATGTGGCACAACGCCGAGGCGACGATTTGTGAAGAGCACCTGGTGACCGAGGCATGTCTGCAAGCCCTGATCGCCATCTCCCACAGCTGCAAGGCAAAGCCGGCCAATGGAAAGACGGTCATGCTCGCCTCGGTTGCTGGGAACCAGCACGACCTGGGCATTCGCCTGCTTGGGCTCGATTTCCAGATTGAAGGCTGGCGCGCTATCAACCTGGGCACTGATATGCCCGCCAGGGAAATTGAAGCCGCCGCACTCAAGTACCAACCCGAGTTGGTGATTCTCTCCGCCGCCTTGAGCGTTCAGCTACCCGCTCTTGAACAGGCAGTTCAAGGCATCAAAGACGCCCTGGCGGAAAAGGCATTTATCCTGATCGGCGGGCAGGCCCTGTCAGGCCTGGACAGGGAAGCCCACCTGTTTGGTGCGAACGCGACGGGTACATCCCTGGAGCAAGCCAGGGACATTGGCCAGCGACTGCTTGCGGGCGTGAACCCCGGCTAGCAGAGCTACTTATCTCCGGCGTAGCCGATGGTTCGCAAGGAATCACCAATCTCCCGCAGGATAGCCGGATCATCAATCGTGGCCGGCATCTTCCACGGCTCTGAATCAGCGATCTTGCGCATGGTTCCGCGGAGAATTTTTCCTGACCGTGTTTTGGGCAGACGATTCACCACCACCGCCTTCTTGAATGCAGCAACCGGACCTATGCGTTCCCTGACCAGCGCCACGACCTCGGCCACCACATCGTCAGGATTTCGATCCACCCCGGATTTCAGCACCAACAATCCAAGCGGCACCTGGCCCTTCATTTCATCGGCCACACCCATGACCGCGCATTCGGCCACATCAGGATGACCCGCCAGCACCTCTTCCATGCCACCGGTAGACAAACGATGGCCGGCGACATTGATGATGTCATCGGTGCGCGACATCACGTGGGCATAGCCGTTGGCATCAATCATCCCGGCATCGGCGGTGAGGTAGTAACCCGGGTACTCCGCCATATAGGCCTGGTACCAACGCTTTGGTGCATTCCACAGGGTCGGAAACGCTCCAGGGGGTAGCGGCAATTTCACCACCAGGGCGCCAATCTTGTCACTCTCGACCTGCTTCCCGGACTCATCCAGCACCTGCAGGTTCCATCCGGGCACCGGCTTGCCCGCCGAGCCATGTAAGGTGGGGAACTGCTCCAGGCCAAGACAGTTTGCGCAAATGGCCCATCCCGTCTCTGTCTGCCACCAGTGATCCACCACCGGCACAGCGAGTTTCTCCTCGGCCCACTCCAGGGTAGCCGGATCACTGCGCTCGCCGGCCAGGAACAACGACCGTAGCGAAGAAATATCGTATTTCTTGATGAAGGTCCCGTCCGGGTCCTCCTTCTTGATCGCACGGAAGGCGGTTGGCGCTGTGAACAGCACATTCACCTTGTGTTCCTCGATCACTCGCCAGAACACCCCGGCATCGGGCGTGCCCACCGGTTTGCCCTCAAACAGGATGGTCGTGTTGCGGTTAAACAGGGGTGCGTAGACGATGTAGGAGTGGCCCACCACCCAGCCCACGTCCGAGGCGGCCCAGTAAACATCACCCGGTTGGACGTCGTAAATATTTCTCATGCTCCAGGTCAAGGCAACGGCGTGTCCGCCGTTGTCCCGCACCACGCCCTTGGGCTCGCCGGTGGTACCCGAGGTGTAAAGAATATAGAGAGGGTCTGTCGCCTCCACCGAGACACAACCGTGAGCCGTGGCGGTGGCCATGCATTCCTCCCAATCCAGGTCCCTGCCTGGAATCATGGACGCAGCTTCCTGTGGGCGTTGCAGCAACAAACAGAAATCAGGTTTGCACTCGGCCATTTCGATCGCCTGATCAAGCAAGGGCTTGTACGCGATCACCCTGCCCGGCTCAATGCCACAGGAGGCAGTCAACACCGCCTTGGGCGCCGCATCAGTAATTCGTACCGCCAGCTCGTTAGCTGCGAAGCCGCCAAACACCACACTGTGAATCGCGCCCAGCCTGGCACAGGCCAGCATCGAAAACGCGGCCTCGGGGATCATCGGCATGTAGACAATCACCCGGTCACCCTTGCCCACCCCCTTTTCAGCCAGCACCCCGGCAAGCCGGGCCACCTGGTCCTGCAATTCAGCATAGGTGTAGGAGCGCTGTTTACCGGTCGCCGGCGAGTCGTACACCAGGGCCAGCTGGTCCCCAAAACCGGCTTCCACATGCCGATCCACCGCGTTATAGCAGGTGTTTAGTTTACCTCCGGCGAACCAGTGATATTCCGGTGCGCCAGAATCATCCAGAACCTTGTCCCACTTCTTGTCCCAGTGGATGGCCTCCGCCACCTCGGCCCAGAACCCTTCCGGGTCATCCAGGGAACGTTGGTAAGTCTGTTGATAGGCACCCATGGCGGACTCCTCAAGCAATATCGGTAATCGAGACAAGCCGGGGCTGAACACGCTTTAACCCGGCAAAAGAAGATCTCAAAGATTCAAAAAAGAAAAGGCCGCCGGTACTGTCACCGGCGGCCTGGTCTCTCACTTCATATGTACAAACCGGGTTTGTACAAATTAGAACGCGTACTTCGCCGAGATCATAAAGCGGGTCATATCGCCGTCTACGCCACTTTCCAACTCGCGATCCGCGTACATGATTTCAGCACCGACATCCAGCTTCGGACCCAGGCTGTAAATCAGGTTAGCGTGGATACTTGAGGCTTCCTTGGTGACGCCGGTAGGTGCTTCCGAAGGATTGTCGATCGTCAGGTAGCCATAGGTGAAGTTCGAACGCCACTGATCATTCCAGAAATGACGATAGGACACGAAGGCACCCATCTCGTCCACCGCCTTCAAGCTAGTGTAGTCATCATCAGCGTTAAGA
>JAOTSW010000071.1 GCA_029864735.1 Chromatiales bacterium
CTGCAACATACAGGCTTATTGCAGCGATTCTGTGGCCCAGCACGTGTTCGCCATGATTCTTTCCCTGAACCAGTACCTGGACGACTTCGACACCCTGTCCCGGGGCGGGGCATGGCAACAGCACCCACACTTTTGCATGCTGGCTCGCCCCCAGCGCGAACTTGCCGGCCTTACCCTGGGAATCATTGGTTACGGAGAACTGGGCAAGGCAGTGGCGGGAGTAGCAAATGCTTTCGGCATGCAGGTGCTGCTGTGCCAGCGCCCCGGTAATCCGAATTCGAGCCAAGCCCGGGTGAGCCTGGATACCTTGTTGCAGCGCTCGGACGTGGTAAGCCTGCACTGCCCGCTGAACGATCACACGCATCACTTGATCGGCAAGGAACAACTGGCGCTGATGAAGCCGGACGCCTTGCTCATCAATACCGCCCGGGGCGCCCTGGTAGAGCCCCTGGCCCTTGCCCGCGCGCTGCGGGAGGGTGAAATCGGCGGTGCCGGCATCGATGTGCTTGAACAGGAACCCCCGGTGAACGGAAACCCGTTGCTGAACCCGGACATACCACGGCTGATCGTTACACCGCATATTGCCTGGGCCACTGTCCAGGCCCGCCAACGGGCAGTCAGCCAGCTAGCCGAAAACATCCAGGCCTACCTTGGCGGCACAACCATCAGGCGCCTGGTATGAATCCATGGGCGCGGAAAGTTCGAATTCTCAGCCATGAGTAACACTCCTGCACTGTACTGGATACGCCGAGACCTCCGCCTGGCGGATAACCCGGCCCTGTTTCATGCCGCCAGCCGCGGACAGCTTATCCCCGTGTACATCCATGCAGACCAGGAAGAAGCTCCCTGGCAACCCGGCGGCGCCTCACGCTGGTGGCTGCATCACAGCCTCGCCTCCATGGCCAGGTCACTGGAGAAAATCGGCAGCCGGCTGATCATTCGACGTGGATCCTCCCTGGAAACTCTGCAGGCCCTGGCGAGTGAAACCGGGGCGACGGCGGTATTTTTCAATCGTCTTCATGAACCGGCGTGTCGTGACCGTGACCAGCGGGTAAGCGCCGCTCTGGAGAACCAGGGCCTTGAGGTACAGGACTACCCAACGGCCACGCTGATCGAGCCCGGGGCCCTGACCAACCTGCAGGGTGAGCCCTACCGGGTGTTCACGCCATTCTGGAAGGCCATGCAGGCACTGGGCGAACCCTCGGAATGCCTGCCTTTACCCGGCGACATACAGTCTCCGACCGTTTGGCCCACCAGTCTTTGCCTGGACGATCTCGGCCTGGAACCCAGCGGGGAGAACGTTGCGGGTCATAGCTGGACCCGGGGTCTGGCCGAGCACTGGGAGGTGGGAGAGCACGCGGCGAACCAAAGCCTGGAGACGCTGGCCGAAAACACCATCGAAATTTATCCTGTCCAGCGCGACTTTCCCGCCAAGCCGGGGGTATCACGCCTGTCCCCCCACCTGCATTTCGGTGAACTTTCACCTCGACAGGTCTGGAACCAGTTACGCCAGGCAGGGCTTCGCAACGGCACCGAAGCCCAGACCCTTGCCTATCTCAGGCAGCTGGCCTGGCGGGACTTTGCCCATCACGTGCTGCACTACTTTCCTCGCAGCCCGCTGGAACCCATGTATCCAAAGTATCGGGATTTCCCATGGCGACAGGACCACGAGCAGCTGCTGCGGGCCTGGCAACAAGGGCGCACCGGTATTCCCATCGTGGATGCCGGCATGCGCGAGTTGTGGCACACCGGCTGGATGCATAACCGGGTGCGCATGGTGGCGGCATCCTTACTGGTTAAGAACCTGCGTATTCCCTGGGGTAAAGGCGCCGCCTGGTTCTGGGACACCCTGGTGGATGCGGACCTGGCGAACAACACTATGGGGTGGCAGTGGTCCGCAGGCTGCGGGGTTGATGCTGCGCCCTACTTCCGGATATTCAATCCGATACTGCAAGGCGAGAAATTCGATGCCCAGGGCGTCTATGTGCGCCGCTGGATACCCGAGCTCAGGGGTGTTCCCGACAAGTTCGTTCACAAGCCCTGGATGGCGCCGGGCGGGCAAGGAAAGATCTACCCGTCCCCCGTCATCGACCTGGCGAGCAGCCGAAAGGAAGCTCTTGAAGCGCTTGCATCCATCCGTGATGCCGCCAACTAAACAAAATCCTCCGGCCTCAGCAGAGTCTCAGCCCAGTCCAGGACACCCAGGACCCGCGGTGAAAGCAGCGCCCGGGCTTCCCGGGCCGGAATCCAGCGGTACTCGTTGTGCTCCGCCCGACCGAGCTCCGGGTTCACTGGCAGGCTGACTACCCCGACATCTGAGAGAGCCAGGTAGTAACGCGCGGTTTTGCCATGACTGTAGGGGCCGGTCTCGAAGAACTGCTCACCCAGGAAAAACTTGAGCCCGGTCAGGGTGGTTTCTTCTTTTACCTCGCGTAACGCGGCCTGCATCGGGGTCTCACCAGGCTCCAGCATGCCCTTGGGGAAATCCCAGTAACGAAAAGCCCGGAGCAGGAGGAATAACCATTCATCGCCATCCGGTCGCACCACCACGACACCAGCAGAAAGCCGGCTGCCTCGCTGCGCGCGATGCCTGGCCTTTCTCTGCTCAGTCATGATGCCCTCCCTGGCTAGCCTGCGTCACCGCGCAAAGTGATTACGGGCGGCTGGGTCACCACGCTTCGCGTGGCCAGCAAACCACTGACCCCAACCAGCAGCGCACCTGCCGTCATCCCCAATAACCACAGGCTGCCGTCCCAATGGCCCTCCAGATCGAATACCCGGGTGGCCAGCAAGTAGCTGGCGACGCTGGCGCCCGCCGCTGCGAGCAATCCGCTCAGGAGGCCCAGGACGCCAAACTCGGTGAGCACTCCCAGGAGCACCGTTCTCCGGCTGGCTCCCAGGGTTCTGAGCATCGCGCTTTCATAACGTCTCTCATCCCGGGTGGCCTGCACCGCCGCTAACAACACCATTATCCCGGCCAAAAGGGTGAACAGGAATACGTATTGAACCGCAAGTGAGGCCTTGTCCATGACGCCCCGAACCTGGCCCAGGATGGCGTCCACATCAAAAACCGTCACTCCGGGAAGATTACGGGCCAGCTCCAGGATCACCCCCCGCTGATCGGGGCCGACATGAACACTGGTGATATAGCTGGCCAGGGACTCATCGACCGTTCCGGGAGACAGGACCATGAAAAAATTCGGTCGGAAGCTGTCCCAGCGCACCTGGCGCAGGCTGGTCACACTGGCCTTCACCGGCTCACCTGACAGGTCAAACTCGACCTGGTCACCAAGCTTCAGACCAAGGTCACCGGCAAAGTCCTCCTCCACCGAAACCTGCCCGGCGCTTCCCGGACCGGCATCCCACCAACTGCCCTGAACAAGGATATTCCCGTCCTGCAAGGCCGCGCTCCATGTGAGGTTGCGCTCCCTTTCCACCCAGCGCTGACCGGAGCGATCATCGAAATCCATGTCCCCCACCTTGACCCCGTTGATAGCGGTAATTCGCCCCCGCACCAGGGGAGACAGCTGTGGAGCCGGAATATCACCACTTTTCATGGTCGCCAGGAACAAATCCGTTTCTGCAGGCTGAATATTAATCATGAACTGGTTGGGCGCATCCTCGGGCAGGGTGGCCCGCCACTGGCTCATCAGGTCATCACGAGTCACCGTGAGCAGCAGCATCACCATAAGTCCCAGCCCAAACCCCACCAGCTGGATGACCGACTCCGATCCCCGCCTGGCAATATTCGCCAGCCCATAGCGCCAGGCTGCACCCATACCCCGGCGCAAGCGGCCAACGGCCAGGACCAGGGCCCAGCCAGCCAGGCCCAGGACCAGCCCCGCAGCAAGATTGATACCAGTGACCAGCAGCAAGGTGCGAGGCTCACCCACCAGCCAGAACACCGCCAGCATGTAGGCGGACAAGGCGAGTCCATACACCACCCAGCGGCTGGCCCGGGGTGGCGCCAGGTCCCTGCGAAGCACCCGTAACGGGGCAACAAGCCTGAGTTCAAGTAACGGTGGCAGGGCAAATCCGGTGAGCAAAATCAGTGCGGCGGCCGGCCCTACCAGCCAGGCCGCCAGGGTCGGCGGAGGCAGCACACCCTGAACCATATCCCTTGCCCACCAGGCCAGTAATTCCTGGGCCCCATACCCGACCAGGCTTCCGGCCAGACCGGTAACCAGTGCCAGGCACAGGAGCTGGGCGACACCCTGGCGCAAGACCATTGCCTGGGACGCGCCCATGCACTTCATCAGCGCAATAGTGTCCAGTTGCCTGGCAGCGTAACGCCTGGCCGCCATGGCCACTGCCACCGCCGACAAGATCGCACTCACCAGCGCGGCCAGCCCCAGGAAGCGCTTGGCCCTACTCGCGGCATTCCGGATTTCCGGGCGAGCATTCTCCAGGTCCCTGACCGTCAGGAACTCACTCTCCATCTCCCGAAAACGATCTCCCGCTCCCTTGATGGCATTCGGGTCCCCGGCCAGCAACAGGCCGTGGGACACCCGGCTGCCCGGCCGGATGAGTTCCGATGCCGCCAGGTCCTGCAGGTTAATGATCAGGGTCGGCGCCAGGTCGACAAATTGAAACCCCTGGTCAGGGATGTAGTCCGCGACCTGGGTAACCGTGAGCTCCAGCGCCCCAAGCCGTATGCGCTGGCCGGTTTCAATTCCCAGCCTGGCTAACAGCCGGGCCTCTCCCCAGGCCTCCCCGACCGCAGGAACACGACTTACGGGGTAGCCCTGAGCAAACAATTTATCCGCCACTTTCAGCCTGCCACGCAAGGGGTAGGACTCATCCACCGCCTTGACCGAAATCAGGGTGCTCACCTCCCCGGCGAAGGCGACACTGGGAAAACTGGTTACCCTGGCCTGTTGCAGGGCGAACTCCTCAGCGATCCGGGGAAGCTCGGCGGACAAGGGGCGACTGGAACTGACAACCAGGTCTGCCGCAAGCACCTCCGCAGCCTGTTGCTGCACGGTGACCGCCACACGCGAGGTAAACAACGCCACCGAGGACAGGGCGCTAATGCCCACTACCACGGACAACATCAGGACGTATAGCTCACCTGCACGCCATTCTCGCGAGAGTGCTTTGAGTCCAGCAGCAAATCCTTTCATCTGGATACGTTTTCCGCCACCAGGCGGCCGTCCTCAATTTCGATAACCCGGTCGCACCTAAGGGCAAGACCGTGATCGTGGGTCACCAGCACCAGGGTGGTGCCCAGGGCGCTGTTGAGGGAAAACAGCAGGTCGATAATCGTGGCGCCGGTCCTGGAGTCCAGGTTTCCGGTGGGTTCATCCGCAAACAGGATGCGCGGTCGGGTAACAAACGCCCGGGCAATGGCCACCCGCTGCTTTTCGCCACCGGACAACTGCCTGGGGTAATGCCGCCTTCGGGCTGACAGGCCCACCTGTTTCAATACTTCGTCGGCGCGACTCTCCGCATCAGCCTCCCCGGCCAATTCCAGGGGCAGCATGACGTTCTCCACGGCGGTCAGCGACGGAATCAGGTGAAACGACTGGAATACAAACCCCACTCGCCCTGCCCGTCGAGCGGCCCGGCCGTCCTCATCCAGCGTGGACAACGCCTCGCCATCCAGCCAGACCTCGCCTTCACTGGCCTCATCCAGTCCTGCCAGCAAGGCCAGCAATGTGGATTTGCCCGCGCCAGACTGGCCAACAATCGCCACCGACTCGCCCAGGGAAATTTCCAGGCTGACCTTATCAAGAATGGTCAACGGCCCCTCCGGGCTGGTAACCTCTTTACCAATGTCTACAGCTTTCAACACGGGCCGATTGGCCGTCTCATCCTTGTGCTCCAAACTCCTGATCCTCTGGGTCGTCGTTTTGTATGCGCCTGCCGTGCACGCCGGCTCTCGAGTGCTGGTCCTGGGCGATAGCCTGAGCGCAGGATACAACATTGAAGTTGCCCAGGGCTGGGTCCAATTACTACAGCAACGCCTGAACGAACAAGGGTACGGACACTCGGTAGTGAACGCCAGTATGAGCGGAGAAACCACCGGAGGTGGACTCAATCGACTTCCCCGCGCATTGCAGCTGCACTCACCCCAGGTGGTCATTGTGGAACTGGGTGGCAATGACGGTATGCGCGCCCTGCCGCTTTCAGTGATCCGTTCCAACCTGGAAAAAATTGTTGACCTGAGCATTGAGGCCGGCGCCCAGGTGGTACTGGTCGGGATACGCATCCCGCCAAACTACGGACAGGAATACGGAGACGGCTTCTACCGTATCTACGCGGAACTGGCACAGAGTAGAGGTCTGTTCCTGGTTCCCTTTGCCCTGGAGGATATCGCATTGTCCGAGGGCATGATGCAAAGCGATGGAATTCATCCCACCGCCTCTGCACAAACACGGCTGCTGGATAACATCTGGCCTGCCCTGAAAATGGCTCTGGATGCCGGAAAGGATCATAAAACCCCGCAGTAGGTTGTGACCGTCGTTCAACGGGTGCTATAAATCATCCTGTTGATTGGATAATCAGTACTAGAAATACTGGTAACAATTCGAACTAATATGATCTGGCGCCGCTATCGAAGACGTCAGGAGCTAAGGAGAAAATGGTCGTGGAAAAGATCTGGCTGAAAAATTACCCCGAGGGCGTACCGGCGGAGGTGGACATCAACCAGTATGCGTCCCTGAAGGATTTGCTGGAGCAAAGCTTCGAGACCTACAAGGACCTTCCCGCTGTCACCAACATGGGCAAGACGCTCACTTATGGTGAGCTTGATCAGCAAAGCCGCTACTTCGCGGCCTTCCTTCAGAATAACTGCGGTCTGGACAAGGGTGACCGGATCGCCATCATGATGCCCAACCTGCTGCAGTATCCGGTTGCACTGTGTGCGGCCCTGCGAGCCGGTCTGGTCGTGGTCAATGTAAACCCCATGTACACGCCCCGCGAACTTAAACACCAGCTCAACGATTCCGGCGCCAAGGCCATAGTAATCCTGGAAAACTTCGCCCACACCCTGGGCAAGGTTATCGACGAGACCGGTGTTGAGACCGTCGTGGTAACCCAGATAGGCGACATGCTGTCAGTACCAAAACGCCAGATCGTCAATTTTGTGGTGCGCAATGTTAAGAAGATGATCCCGGACTGGAACATCCCCAACAGCGTGACACTCAGGCACGCGATCAACGACGGCAAGTGGCAGAACCTGGAAAACGTTGAGCTGGGTCACGCCGACCTGGCATTCCTGCAATATACCGGCGGCACTACTGGTGTCTCCAAGGGCGCCATGCTGAGCCACAAGAATATGGTTTCCAACGTCTTGCAGATGACCGGCTGGATGAGGCAGGCCAATATCCGTGATGGTGAAGTCATCATCACGGCGCTGCCGCTTTATCACATATTCGCGCTGACGGTTAACCTGATCCAGCAGCTCCGCATGGGTGGGCTGAACGTGTTGATCACAGATCCCAGGGATTTCCCCGCTTTTGTCGCGGAACTCAAAAAACACAAGTTCAGCATCATTACCGGCGTCAACACCCTGTTTAACGCCTTGCTAAACACGCCCGGATTTTCCGAGGTGGACTTCAGTCATCTCAAGTGGTCCGGCGGCGGCGGAATGGCCGTGCAGGGACCCGTAGCGAACCACTGGAAGAAAGTCACCGGTTGCGTGCTCACCCAGGGCTACGGCCTTACCGAGACTTCCCCGGTTGCCACCAGCACCTCCCCGCTTGAGCCGGAGTTTACCGGCTCCATCGGACTGCCATTGCCCAGCACCGAGATAGCAATCATGGACGACGCGGGTAACGAGCTACCCCTGGGCGAAATCGGCGAAATATGCATTCGTGGTCCACAGGTGATGGAAGGATACTGGCAACGCCCCGAGGAGACCGCCAAGGTCATGCTCCCCGGCGGATGGTTCCGCAGCGGCGACATGGGCCGAATGAACGAGAAGGGCGAGTCCTTTATCGAGGATCGCAAGAAAGACATGATCCTGGTATCGGGATTCAATGTGTATCCCAACGAAATCGAAGAAGTCACGGTAGCCCATCCGGGCGTTCTTGAGGCGGCAGCAGTTGGCCGACCCAGCGAAAAATCTGGCGAGGTGGTGGTGTTGTACGCCGTGCGCAGCGACCCCAATCTCACCCAGCAAGAACTGCTGGCCTATCTCAAGGAAAATCTCACTGGGTACAAGGTACCCAGGGAGATTATTTTCCGCGAAGAATTGCCCAAGACCAATGTGGGCAAGATTCTTCGTCGCGAACTTCGCGACGAAGTAAAAGCCTAGCGACTGATGACTCAGCCGGCCTTGTGATAGGCCGGGCTGAGTTCGCGAACCGCCTCTACCAGGGCGCCCACATGTTCAGGGTTCACATCCGGCGTTACGCCGTGACCCAGGTTAAACACGTGGCCTTCGCCATGGCCGAAGCTCTCAAGCACCTTGCCAACTTCACGACGAATCACCTCCGGCGGTGAATACAACACGGACGGATCCAGGTTGCCCTGCAGGGCAACCTTGTCTCCGACCCGGGCCCGGGCGTCCGACAGGTCCGTGGTCCAATCCAGACCCAGTCCGGCACAACCGGTCGCGGCCATATCTTCGAGCCATGCACCGCCATTCTTGGTGAACAGGATCACCGGGGTGGCAGGGTAGCGCTCGGCCAGGGCATGGGTGATGTTCTGCATATAACGCAGCGAGAACTCACGGTAGGTGGCAGGGGTCAGCACGCCGCCCCAGGTATCAAAAACCATGACCGCACTGGCGCCGGCCTCAATCTGGGCAGCCAGGTACTCGACCGTGGCCTTGGCCAGGGTGTCGAGCAACTTGTGCAGCACCGCAGGCTCGGAATACATCATTGCCTTGATGTGAGAGAAGGTCTTGCTGCTGCCGCCCTCCACCACGTAGGTGCCTACGGTCCACGGACTGCCGGCAAAGCCGATCAGGGGCACCCGCCCATCCAGTTCGCGAACAATAAGGCGCACCGCATCCATCACGTAGCCAATCGCCTGTTCTGGATCCGGAACTGACAGCTGCTGCACGGCTTTCAAATCACGAATCGGATTCGCAAACTTGGGGCCCTCACCGGTTTCGAAAGCCAGTTCCAGGCCCATTGCGTTGGGCAGTGTCAGGATATCCGAGAACAGGATGGCAGCATCCAGACCGAAGCGATCGATCGGCTGCAGGGTGACCTCACAAGCCAGGTCAGGGTTGCTGCACAAGCTGAGGAAATCACCTGCCTGGGCTCTCACCCGGCGATATTCCGGCAGGTAACGGCCAGCCTGACGCATGATCCAGACCGGAGTGCGGTCCACGGGTTCACGCCTCAGAGCGCGCAAAAAACGGTCGTTCTTCAAAATCTGACTCACGATGCACCAAATACCTTTGCAATAGTTGATTGAATTCCCTGGGCGGCCACGCGCGGGTCCGCCGCGTCACGAATGGGACGACCCACGACAATGTGATCGGCGCCATTAGCGAAGGCCTGCTCGACGCTCACGACCCGCTTCTGGTCATCTGCCGGACGATTTTCTACCGGTCTGATACCGGGGGTGATAACCATCAGGCGGTTATCGATAAATTCTCTCAGCCTGGGGGCCTCAAGGCCGGATGAAATCACACCATCGCAGCCGGCTTCCAGGGCGCGACGAGCACGTGACAACACCAGTTCTTCCACATCGCAGTCAAAACCCAGGTCATCCAGGTCGCCCCGATCCAGGCTGGTCAGCACGGTGACGGCCAGGATGCCGACATCGCCCTTGGCAGCCGCAGCAGCTTCCATAATGGACTGATTGCCGTGCACGGTGGCATAGGTGACACCCCGGTTACGCAAGCGCCGCACAGCGGCAGCCACGGTGGCAGGCACGTCAAAAAACTTCAGGTCCACGAAGACTTTCTTGTCCCGGGCAACCAGCCAGTCCAACAGACCGAAATAATCGCCACTCATCATGAGCTCAAGACCCAGCTTGTAGAAAGTCACCGAATCACCCAGGGTTTCCGCCAGCTTGCGGGCCTGATCGGTGTCCGGGACATCCATCGCGAATATCAGCCGGTCTTTGGAATCGATGTTCTTATGCTCCATATCTCCAGGTTCCTGCCTAAATCAAGTCAGGGCGCATTCTATCGTGAAATGACCGCCGAAGAGAGTAAGTGAATACCTCAGGTGCGCTCTGAGGGTTCGAACAGGCGCTGGTGTTCCAAAATCGCGTACCTGTCCGTCATGCCTGCCACATAATCCGCGACAATCCGTGCCTTTGCGGCCTCGCCGTCGCTATCCATGGCGGCTGCGGCCTTCAGGGAATGCTCTGGTGGCATGAGCCGCTGATCTTCCATAAACGCGGTAAACAGGTCACGAATAACCTTGGCGGCCTTGTTGGTCATCCGTAGCACCCGGTAGTGCTGATAAAGGTTCTTTTGCAAATAGCGCTTCAGGTCCCGGCTTTCCTGCCGGACCTCCTCGCTATAGCCAATCAGCGGACCAGCCTGGGCGCGGACCGCGGCGACGCTGTCCGGGCCGGCGGCGGCAATCATCCCGGCGCTATGCTCGACCAGGTCGGTCACTACGTAATTGATCATCCTGCGAATAATCTCGTGCATGCGCCGGCGACCGGAGATATCCGGATAGCGGGCTGTCACCTCGCGATACTGCCTGCCAAACAATTCAAGCTCACACAGCTCGGCCTCGTCCAGCAGGCCAGCCCGCACACCATCGTCGATGTCGTGATTGTTATACGCGATCTCGTCAGCCAGGTTCGCCAGCTGGGCCTCCAGACTGGGCTGGCTACGCCCCAGAAAACGCATGCCCAGATCCCCAAGCTCCCGGGCGTTGCGCGCGCTGCAATGCTTGAGGATGCCCTCACGGGTCTCGAACATCAGGTTCAGACCGGGGAATTCGGCGTAACGCTCCTCCAGCAGATCCACCACCCTCAGGGACTGGAAATTGTGTTCGAAACCCCCGTAATCCCTCATGCAGGCGTTCAGGGCATCCTGACCGGCATGGCCAAACGGCGTATGACCCAGGTCATGGGCGAGGCATATGGCCTCCACCAGGGGTTCGTTAATATTCAGGATGCCGGCAGCCGTCCGGGCGATCTGGGCCACTTCCAGGGAATGGGTCAGCCGGGTGCGGAACATATCCCCCTCGTGGTTTACGAAGACCTGGGTCTTGTACACCAGTCTCCTGAAGGCGGTGGAATGAATAATACGGTCCCGGTCTCGATGGTATTCACTGCGATACGCATGTGAGGGCTCAAGATGCTGACGCCCGAGGGATTCACGTTCATCCGCTGCATAGGGCGCAAGGTTTGTGGGAATATCGGTCAACTGGCCACCTCTTCCAAAGCGTTACTTACAAACTTGCCCAGCTCATCCGCAGGATAGTCATCGCTTACGGTAGCCTCCCCCAGTTGGCGCAACATCACCAGCCTGATTCGGCCACCCAGTACTTTCTTGTCATGGGCCATTGCCTGCATAAAAGCAGAACTGGCCAGGGCAGGCGGCCTCACGGGCAAGCCGGCCGCCTCCAGGATACGTCTCAGGCGCCCGGCCTCATCGGCATTCAACAAGCCCCTGCTGACGGAAAAATCCGCCGCCATCACCATACCCGCCGCCACTGCCTCTCCATGTAACCACTGGCCGTAGCCACTGAGCGCTTCGATGGCATGACCGAAAGTATGGCCAAAATTCAGGATAGCCCTGCAACCGTGCTCGCGCTCATCCATTTCCACGACACGGGCTTTG
>JAOTSW010000007.1 GCA_029864735.1 Chromatiales bacterium
CAGATAATGTGAACCATGCCCGCTTTTCAGGAGCCAACAGCTGTCTCTTTTTGGCTACGCCCCCGGAGCAGATAAGGGAATATTCCGAACAAAATCAGGCAGTAGAATGCAGGGAAGCCTGCCTGGTGTGTGGCAATTATTTTCAGCCGGCATGAGCGCTAAACCTGCCTCAGCGTCCTGCCCGCTGCAGGCGTTCCAGGGACAGGCTCAACAGGGCAAGCCCCACGCACATCAGCGCCAGGGTGAACATCGGCCACTGGAATCCCCCGGTCAGCTGGGCCATGGCGCCCATGAGCACCGGACCCGCCACACCCCCCACTTCGCCAAAGGTGAAAAACAGGGCGCCGGCGGGAGCGAGTTCCGACGGCTCAACCTGGCCGGACTCGGTCAGGCACAGCAGCGTCAAAGGCCACAGGGCGCTTCTTGCGATACCCAGCAGCACCAGCCCGGCCAGGACAGCCGACAAGGCGCTGGTGGACAGAAGCAGCGCTGCGACGGCGCCACAGGCAAAAAGGCCCGCCAGGGCCCGGGCACGGCCTCCTGCAGGGATAAACCGGGGTACCAGTATGGCGCCAACGATTGTGATGGCGATTGGCAGGGCAGCCAGCAATCCCGCCTGGGCGGGATCCAGCCCCGCCAACCTGAGCATCTCCGGCACCCAGTTGTTCAGTCCGTGCATAAACAGGAAAACACCCGTTGCCAGCACCAGCACCTTCCTGGCAATCGGCCTGGCGAGCAATCGAAGGTAAAGCCCCCAGTCGGCAACCCGTCCCGCTTCCCGGTCGGCCGGCCCCCTGGCCCCCACCGTCCTTGAAATCAGCCACCAGGCTCCGGTGACCAGGGCGCAGAAAAGGCCATACAAAATCAGCACACGGCGCCACTGGTGATCCACCAGCGGCATTACCCACCACTGGGTCAGGCCCAGGCAAAGCATCGCTCCGACCGAGGGGCCACTCATGTACAAGCCGGTAGCGGCGCCTCGCTCCGAGGGCGCAAACCAGTAATTGACGAGCTTGGGGGTGGCGATGGAAACCAGGGGCACACCAAGCCCCAGCAAGGACACCGCCAGGTACATGGACAGGTAACTCTCCGCAAAGGCCCGCAGCAAGGCCGAGAGACTTACCAGGGCGATCCCGATCAGCACGCAGCGGCGCAGGCCTATCCGGTCCACGTAGGCGCCCAGGGGAAGCGCTACGAGCAGGTACACCAGGGGCCATGCCCCCAGCACCGTACCCATGGCGGTCAGCCCCAGGCCCAGGTCCGCGCTGACCTCGGCCACCAGCGGGGCCAGGGAAAACATCACCAGGCCGAAGCTCAGATTGACGGTCCAGATTCCGGCCAGCAATATCCAGCGCCCCGGCCTTCCGGTATCCGGGGAAGAAAATTCCCTGGCATCTGTCACCGGGACTGCACCTTCATCATCACCTCACCAAGCACGGCGTTGCCGTCCAGGTTTTCCAGATTGGGACGGGGGCAAAACGCCCCGGACAGGACCCGACTGTCGGCGGATATTCACAGATGTGCAAGTCACGCCGGGTTGGAGAGTCCCAAACCCTGTCTTGGCACCCCTCATGTCTTAAAATACTTGCCACAATGTAAAATATATTAGACACTTATCAAGTCTGAATCATGAAGCAATAGAACTTGCTTCATCCGGATTTAAATCCAAACCACACGTATTCCGTCATATTCACCTTGTCGGCGCGAAATAATGACTCTGAGCGGGATACGCAAATGATGCTTATATTGAACATACACCATGACTGATACCAACAAACCCAAAAGCGGAAGTTATTACTCTGCGCAAGAACTCCTGACTCGCTATCCCGAGATCAAGACAGCCGAACTGCTGATTTGTGACACCAACGGTGTGTTGCGGGGTAAGCGCGCGGATATCACGTCCCTGGACAAAATCATCCAGTCGGGAATCAATCTTCCATTGTCTGTTTTTGCCCTGGACATCTCCGGAGAAACCGTGGAAGAGACCGGGCTGGGAATGGAGACCGGTGACGCCGACGGCATTTGCCAGGTGGTTCCCGGCTCCCTGACCGTGGTTCCCTGGCGTAGTCCCCACCGCGCCCAACTTCAGTTAACCATGACGGAATTGGATGGAGAGCCTTTCGAGGGTGATCCACGCACCGTCCTGAACAAGGTGCTGGACCGGTTCCGCGCCGACGGCCTGAAACCGGTAGTCGCCCTGGAAATGGAGTTCTACCTGGTGGATCGCGAACGCGACAGCCAGGGTAAACCCCAACCGCTGTTCTCTCCGGTGACCGGGGAGCGCCTCAGTTGCAGCCAGGTTTACAGTATCGTTGAACTTGAAGACTACGCTCCCTTCCTGGCGGAAATTGCCAGGTCCTGCACCGCCCAGGGAATTCCTGCGGACGGTGCGGTAAAGGAATACGCCCCGGGGCAGTTCGAGATCAACCTGGATCATACAGACGACCCGCTACTGGGTTGTGACCAGACAGTGATGCTCAAGCGCCTGATTCGTGAAGTCGCCAAGCGCCACAATTACACCGCCACGTTCATGGCCAAGCCCTACCCCCAGCACGCGGGTAACGGCATGCACATTCACACCAGCGTCCTGGACAAGGACGGCAACAACATCTTTGCCTGTGACGAGAATCCGGAGAACCAGCCGAAGTTGCGCAATGCCATCGCCGGCCTGGCGGATACCATGCGCGAAGCCATGCTGTTGTTCGCACCGAATGCCAATTCCTTCAGGCGTTTCAGGGAAGGCTCCTATGCCCCGACCAACAGGGCCTGGGGCTACAACAACCGCACCACCGGCCTGCGAATTCCGGCAACCCTGGGTGATGCGAGTCGTATCGAGCACCGGGTAGCCGGTGCCGATGTGAATCCCTATTTGCTCACCGCCGCCGTCCTGGCGGGCATACACCACGGCCTGAGCAAGGAACTGGAACCCGAACCCATAACTGTCGGCAACGCCTACGAGCAGGTGGAAAGTGATTTGCCCCTGACCTGGAATTCGGCGATGAAGAAATTTTCCGCGGCCAAGGTCCTGCCGGATTACCTGGGCAAGTCCTTCGTGAAAATGTTTCACGCCATCAAGCGCCAGGAATACGCCCAGTTCAACGCAGAGATCACGGCCCTCGAGTACGAGTGGTACCTGAGAAACATCTAGGCTGGATGCCCCGGGCAGAAAGCGCTGCATAAAAAAAGGCCGCATCGTAACCCGATGCGGCCTTTTTCGTTCTGGCAAGCTAGAAGCTTGGCGGTGTGCAGGCGCTGACTATTTCGCAGGTTTCCTTGCCCCGATTTCGAAAACGGTGGGGCAGATGAGTCTCGAAATAATAGGCGTCACCCGGGCCCAGGGTCCGGGTTTCACCGCCGATCGTAATTTCAATGCTGCCACGAATTACCACACCACCCTCTTCACCCCTGTGGGTGATCGCATCGGGGCCCGTATCGGCACCTGGCGGGTAAAACTCATGCATGACGCTCATGGCGCGGTCACGCTTGTTCGCGGCCACCAGCAACATGGACATGTCATCACTGCTCACGTCCACCAGTTCATCGGCCTTGTAGAAATACCCCTCCGAACTTTCGAAATCGAAGGTGAAAAAGTCAGCCAGGGTCATGGGCAGACCGTCCAGTACCTTGCGCAATGAACCCACTGACGGACTCACCCGGTTCTGCTCTATCAACGAGATCGTGCTATTGGTCACACCCGCCCGCTTGGCCAGTTCACGCTGGGACAAGCCCCGCATTTCTCGCACTGCCTTTAGTCTTGCACCAATTTCCACTAGATCCTTTTCTCCTGGTCGCGAATGCGTCTGCAGTCATCCAATCCTAAAGTTTG
This sequence comes from Chromatiales bacterium, assembly GCA_029864735.1. Taxonomy (GTDB): domain Bacteria; phylum Pseudomonadota; class Gammaproteobacteria; order Steroidobacterales; family BM003; genus CAKZML01. Next base: position 3,827 of record JAOTSW010000007.1, read on the forward strand.
TCTTTCATCGAAAAAAACAGCATCCCCAGGACCATGCCCGGATAACGCAGCATCGTGCCTCCGGGGAAGGTATGGATCGGCAAACTGGAGAACACATCGAAGCGCTCCGCCGTTCCGGAAATCGCTTCCGCCATTATCTTTCCTGCAAAGACAGAGGTAGACACTCCATGCCCCGAAAACCCGTGCCCGAAGAACAGATTGGGCTCCAGTCGACCCAGGTGCGGAAGGCGATTGACCGTGACTGACAAGGTCCCGCCCCAGGCGTAATCGACCTTCACGTCACTCAATTGCGGGAACAGTTTCAGCATGTAGGGCCGAACAAAATTCAAAATATCCTTTGGGAATGACGGACGGTAATTTTCACCACCGCCGAACAACAACCTGTGATCCTCGGACATGCGGAAGTAGTTCACCACGAAGCGACTGTCGTGAACACCGATCCGCTTGCTGATCACCGACCTCGCCCGCTCTTCACCCAGGGGCTCGGTGGCGATCATGAAATTATTAATTGGCATGATCTTGCCTGCGACCTTGCGCTCAAGCTTGCCCAGGTAACCATTACAACCCAGGACAATAAACGAGGCCTTCACGCTACCTTTGTCGGTGCTGACCAGGGCCGGATCAGTCCGGGTATAAGCGGTCACCCTGGAGTTTTCGAATATTCGCACACCGGCTTCCCTGGCGGCCCTTGCCAGGCCCAGGGCAAAATTCAAGGGGTGCAGGTGGGCCGCATCATCGTCCAGGAATCCCTCGAAGAATGTTGGCGTGTTCACTAATGCCCGGGTCTCTTCCTGGCTCAAGGCGTGGGTATTGGGATAGTCGTAGCGTTCAGCCAGGGCGTCAGATAATTCCCTGGCCCATCCGATGTAGCTCTTCTTGTGCATGCCGACGAGCTGGCCACGCTGAAGGTCGCACTGGATGTCATGCTTGGCCACGCGCTCGCGAATCTCGGCTTTCGCATCTTCGGCGAAATCCCAGAACTTGCGAGAGGTCTCAAGGCCAAAGGCCTTTTCCATCTCCAGCACGTCCTTTCGCTGTCCGCTGCCAATCAGTCCGCCGTTACGGCCCGAGGCGCCAAAACCAATCCGCTCGGCTTCCAGTAGGACAACCTGGTATCCGCGTTCAGCAAGGTTGAGTGCCGCAGAAAGACCGGTGTAGCCCCCGCCGATTACGCAGACGTCAGCCTGCAGATTTTCGGTGAGCTCCGGGTGTTCCTCCAAGCCATTGGCCGTTGCGAAGTAATAGGTATCCGGATAGCCAGCTTGAGTCATACATCACCCCCCCAGTTGAGTTCCGCGCCCCAGCAGGCGGCGCGGAGTGTCTTCTGCTACAAAACCTGTTCTGCCGTGACATCCAGGCACTTGCGGGCCAGGGCCACCAGTTCGTCAATCTGCTCAACCGTGATCACCAGAGGCGGTGCAGTAATCATGGTGTCACCGACGGATCGCATCACCAGGCCGTTGGCAAAACAGGCATTGCGGCAAATAAATCCAACATCACCCTTGGGGGTAAACAGTTCTTTGGTTTCCTTGTTCTTAACCAGTTCGATGGCGCCCATCAGGCCGATGGTGCGTACCTCACCCACCAGGGGGTGATCCGCCAGTTCAGCCATGCGCTTGGCAAAGTGCGGTGCGGTCACATTCTTTACCTGCTCGATCACACCTTCGTCACGCAGCAATTCAATGTTCTTGATTGCCACCGCACAGCAGGCCGGGTGGCCTGAGTAAGTGAAGCCATGGGTAAATTCGCCCCCATCGCTATTGAGGACATCCGCAACCCTGTCGCCTACCAGCACACCGCCCAGGGGCAGGTAACCGGATGTCACGCCCTTGGCGAAGGGAATCAGGTCAGGCTTGATTCCGAAGTACTGGGAGCCGAACCACTCGCCCAGGCGCCCGAAGCCGGTGATAACCTCATCAGCCACCAGCAGGATTCCGTACTTGTCACAGATGCGCTGAATTTCCGGCCAGTAGGTCTTCGGCGGAATGATCACGCCACCGGCGCCCTGGACGGGTTCACCAATAAAGGCCGCAACATTCTCCGCGCCCAGCTCCAGGATCTTATTCTCAAGACCCTGGGCGACTTCCAGACCAAACGCATCAATATCCAGGTCGCCCTGGTAACCAAACCAGTAGGGCTGGTCGATATGCACCACGCCGGGAATAGTCAGGCCCAGCTGGTCATGCATACCCTTCATGCCACCCAGGGTTGCGCCACCGATGGTGCTGCCATGATAGGCATTTACCCGGCTGATGATGGTCTGGCGCCCGGCCTGCCCTTTTAGCTGCCAGTAGCGACGAATCATCCGGATCACGGTGTCGTTGGACTCTGAACCGGAGCCGGTAAAAAACACCTGGTTTATGTGCTCGGGAGAAACTTCTGCAAGCAAGGTTGACAACCGGATAGCAGGCGGATGAGAGGTTTGGAAGAAACTGTTGTAGTAAGGAAGTTGCTCCAGCTGGGCAGTCGCTGCGTCAACCAGTTCCTGGCGACCATAGCCCATGTTCACGCACCAAAGACCGGCCATTCCGTCGAGAATCTTGTTGCCATCGGCATCCCAGAGGTAAATGCCGTTCGCTTTTTCAATGATTCTCGAGCCCTTCTTCGCCAGCCCCTTAAAATCCGTAAACGGATGCAGGTAGTGAGCAGAATCCAGTTTCTGCCACTCTTGAGTCGTCCGCTTTTCAGTACCCATTAAACTCTCTCCGAATAAATACTCTACTACCGCACAACCCTTTGCCGAGCGATTGTGATTACAGAAACAAGACCCGCCGTAGCTAGACGTTCAGCAGCAGGTACTCTCTCTCCCATGCGCTGATAACCTGGAAGAATTCCTGGTATTCCTCATCCTTCATTTGGCAGTACACATCAATAAAGCGATCACCAAGCATCTCTCGCATGCCGGCACTTCCACGCAGAAGCGCTGCCGCCTCAGAAACCTCCCGAGGCAGGCTGTGAGGCAGGTTGTAAGCACTGCCCACCACCGGTTCGCTGGGTGACAAGTGCTGCTTCATGCCCAGGTAACCTGCGGCCAGGGTCGCGGCAAACGCCAGGTAGGGATTCGCGTCTGCACCGGGAACACGGTTTTCCACACGCCGGGCCTCGGGCTCAGAGCGCGGCACACGCAAGCCCACTGTCCGGTTGTCATAGCCCCACTGCACGTTAATCGGCGAGGACAACCTGCTCATGAAGCGGCGATAGCTGTTCACATAGGGTGCGAACAACATGGTTGCCTCGGGGATGTAACGCTGCAAGCCGGCGATATAGGAATGGAAGGCAGCGCTGTCCTTGCCCTGCTCATCCGTGAAAATATTTTTGCCGGTCTTCTCGTCGATCACGCTCACATGCATGTGCAATGCACTGCCGGGCTCGTTTTTCATCGGCTTGGCCATGAAGGTCGAATAGATATTCCGGCGCATCGCCGCTTCTCGAACGATACGTTTGAACAGGAACACCTGGTCGGCCAGGTCCAGCGGGTCGCCATGCAGGAAATTGATTTCCAGCTGGGCGGCACCGGATTCATGAATCAGGTTATCAACGATGATTTCCTGTGCTTCACAGAAATCGTAGATGTCGTCGATCAGGGGATCGAATTCGTTGATTGCATCGATACTGAATGCCTGGCGCACTGTTTCCTGGCGACCCGAGCGACCCACCGGGGGCTCGAGAGGAATATCAGGATCCGTGTTGGGCTTGACCAGGAAGAACTCGACTTCAGGCGCCAGCACCGGCCGCAGGCCTTCTGCCTTGTACAGGTCCAGCACCCTGCGCAATACATAGCGCGGGGAAATATCAATGGGATCACCATCCTGGGTGAAGCAATCATGGATCACCAGGGCGGTGCGCTCTGACGCCCAGGGCACCATGCGAATCGTGCTGGCGTCGGGACGCAGGATCATGTCCCGGTCCACCTCATCCACCAGGTCGGTATCCGAGAACTCACCGGTCACGGTCTGGATAAACACGGACTCGGGAAGTTTCAGGCCCTCGCGACGAAACTTCTTCGCGGGAACGAACTTTCCGCGGGCAACGCCCGCCATATCCGGGACAATACCCTCTACCTCGGAAATTCCGCGTTCCTTCAACCACTGTTCAATAAAATCTGAGTCTGCTTCATTTTCCAACATAAATCACCGTTTGCGTCCGTACTTTTTGGCAGCCTCGCCAAAAGCTGAAAATATCGCCATGGAGACTGCATCGTCAGTTGCCAACCATTCCGGGTGCCACTGCAAGGCCAGGGTAAAACCCGGCGCATTTTCCACCCGAAATGCTTCTATCAATCCATCAGGGGCATAGGCTTCTGCCACAAGACCCTTGCCCAGCCGGTTAATTCCCTGGCCGTGTAAAGAGTTCACCCTGGCCGTCTCCATTCCAGTCAATGAATGAAGCACCCCGCCGGGTTCAAATGTCACATCGTGGGCCGGAGCAAACCGCTCCGCAATCGTTTGATCATAATCATCACGATGGTCATTGAATCCTTCCTGCTCGTGCACCCTCTGGTACAAGCTGCCGCCAAAGGCCACATTCATTTCCTGCAAGCCACGGCAAACACCCAGTAAGGGCATACCCCGGTTGATCACCCGCGGGATCAGGCCCAGGGTGGTGGCATCGCGCTCGGGATCATGGTCCGACCCATTAAGGCTGACTTCACCACCGTAATGATGGGCCTCAATATTAGTCGGGCTTCCGGTCAGGAATATGCCATCCAGTCGATCCAGGACATGCTCGTCCAACATGGCGTCGCCCATGGCCGGCAGCATTACCGGAATCGCATTGGCGGCCTTACTGATGGCTTCCAGATACTGCTCCAGCACGCCATGAATATGCCGACCCATGAATGGCCGCCTGCATGCAGAAACACCGATTACTGGTCTGTTGGTCTTCACGTTCTCTTTTCAGCGCCTGGCACGGTGCCGGCACCTCACTCCTGTTGTGGGCAACCCGGGCGCATTCCGGACAGCTACCCGTTGTTCTCGCAGAAGCCCTTCGGGGCTCTCGGCCCGACGCGCGCTCCATACTCTTGCCTAACCAGTTTTTGAGGAAATGAAGCCCCCTGTGCGGACCCCCTCCTTGTAGAAGGCGGGCATGCCGGGCGAGACACGGAACGGAGACAGCTGCTCAGGGATATTCGGTGGAATACCTGTCTCCTGACTCGAGCCCGACACCCGTTCTCCCCTGCCGGGGGTGCCGCAGCAGATCAACACTGCGGGAACGGTGTCCAGCAAAGCTCTGAAAACCTCCGAGGATCATACCAAAGGTGTTTAATAAATCAAACACTCTGACCCCCTTTACGCCCTTTATGCCCCCAATGCGTCAATTAAAATAATCATAATGCCGATTCAGGGGATGCCGACCGGGCCTCAGCCAGGACGCCGACGCTCCAGCGGGCGGGTCAGGCAGGTCGGGCCGCCATCACCCTTGGTACTGATCTCAAATGCCGAGAATTTCAGCACTTCCACCCCGGCCTCCACCAGGCGCCCGGCGGTCTGCGGATTGCCATCCACCATCAGCACCTTGCGAGGGCCAATCGCCAAGACGTTTCCGGCGATGTCGTCGAACTCCCCCGCCGGCACCTCGACCAGGCCAATCCCGCGCTCCAGCAGCGCCTGGCGGAATCGCACCGGCATCAATGGCGAATACACCAGGGCCAGGTCATCGTCCAGGGGACTGATTAGGGACATCAGGTGAAAGACGTCGCCGGGGCCACGGAAATGAGGAAGGGGAACGGTGATCAACTCATCGACGCTGTCGCCCAGCAATTCTCGCAACTGGGCAATGCCCTGGGGGTTTGTCCGATATCCTTCGCCAACCGCTGCCAGGCGCGGTCCAAGCCAGACAAAGTCACCACCCTCCAGCCGGCCATCACCCTGGATGGCCCCGATTACCGGAATTCCCAGGCGTTCGTAAACCTGCCCCAGGTTCTCTGGTTCGGCCATTCGCGCCACTTTACCCATGCGGCAAAGAATCGCACCCCGGTCACAAATGATGGATGCATCCCGTGCATACAAGCTGTCCATGCTCAGGCCGTCTCCGGAACCGGCATAAATCACCTCGGCTCCCTGGCTGGCCAGGGCCGCGATAAACAACTCGTATTCCTTCACGGCCCGGTCAAAATCGGGCGGCGAGCGGTAATTCAATCGCTCCCACTGGGACTCGATATTGGCCTGGTCCACGAATGCATCATTGGGATGACGCACGATCACCCTCTCGAGTAAGGCGGTTTCGGACTGGCGCGTGGTAGTGGCTGACACGTTGTTATCCCCCGGGGAACGGCATGCTTGGTCGATCAGGCATTTTGTACAGACCATCGCCCACTGTCTACCACCGGTTCTACGCCAGGCTCCTTTGCAGGCTATAATCATCCTCCACCAAACGTCCGGAATAGCCCATGTCCGCATCCGCAGGAAAAGTAGTCATTGCAGCCCTGGCGGGAAATTTCCTGATTGCCATGACAAAATTCACCGCTGCATCCATTACCGGCAGTTCCGCCATGCTCTCCGAGGGCGTGCATTCGCTGGTGGATACCGGCAACCAGGGCTTGCTGCTACTGGGTATGAATCGGGCCAAACGCCCCGCCAGTCCCGGCTTCCCCTTTGGCCACGGCAAGGAAATCTATTTCTGGAGTTTCATGGTCGCGGTACTGCTGTTCGGGTTCGGCGCCGGCATCTCCATCTGGGAGGGCGTCAAGCACGTGATGCACCCGGTGGAAATGGTCAAACCCACCATTGCCTACATCGTCCTGGGCGCGAGCATCGTCTTCGAGGGAATCTCTTTTACCGTGGCGCTGCGAGAATTCAACAAGGTTCGTAACGGCCTGGGCTACTTCGAGGCGGCCAGCCGGGGCAAGGACCCGACATTTTTCGTGGTGTTGTTTGAAGATGGCGCGGCGATGATTGGCCTGATTGTGGCCTTGCTGGGCGTGTTCCTGGCCCAGGTGACGGGTTCACCCATCTGGGATGGCATCGCCTCCATCATCATCGGACTGGTACTGGCCGCTGTCGCGATCTGGCTGGCCCGGGAAACCAAGGGCCTGCTTATCGGCGAAAGCGCCGACGAAATAGTGAGCGACAGAATCCGCGACTGCGCTGCCGCCCAGCCAGGGATAGACAACGTGAACGAAATCGCGACCCTGCACATGGGACCGAACTTCATCGTGGTGAATATGAGCCTGGATTTCGCCGAGAGATTGAACTCCACGGAGCTTGAGGCCCTGGTTTCCACCCTTAGCGAAGAGATCAAGGCAATTGACCGATCCATCAAGCGAGTGTTCATAGAAGCGAAGAGCAGCGCCAGCCATACCTTGGCGAATTCAGACCTGGCATCCGACTAGGCGCCGTCGCCAGGGGACAACCGGGCCGGCGACAACTGAACATAGAGATTGACAGGAAATACTGGGAAGCTAGTCTCGCAAGGAAAGGCGGAGCACTGATGCAGAATAAATATATCGAGAGAATCCTCACGGCCCGGGTTTACGACGTGGCCCGGGAGACGCCAATGGAACTGGCGGCCGGGCTGTCAAGGCGACTGGATAATGATGTCCTGCTCAAACGCGAGGACCTCCAGCCCGTGTTCTCATTCAAGCTCCGTGGGGCCTACAACAAGATTTCCCGCATGTCGGCAGACAGGCTCTCCCGGGGAGTGATTTGTGCCTCTGCCGGCAACCATGGCCAGGGCGTCGCACTGGCGGCCCAGAAGCGCGGGGCGCGAGCGGTCATCGTGATGCCGACCACCACCCCAAGCATCAAGGTCCAGGCTGTCCAGGCACTGGGCGGAGAAACCCTCAGCCACGGACAAACCTATGACGATGCCTACAGCCACGCCCTTGAACTGGCAGCGGCACAGGGACTGGAGTTCATTCATCCCTTCGATGATCCGGACATCATCGCGGGACAAGGCACCGTGGGCATGGAGATGCTGCGCCAGGCTCCCGAGAAACTGGACGCTATATTCATCCCGGTGGGCGGCGGTGGCCTGGCCGCCGGGGTAGCCACCTATGTGAAATACCTGCATCCGGAAACCCGGATAATCGGCGTGGAACCGGAGGATGCCGGCAGCATGTATGCCGCACTGGAAGCCGGTGAACCTGTCACCTTGAAGCAGGTGGGCATATTTGCAGACGGCGTGTCGGTCAGGCGGGTCGGCGACGAAACCTTCCGCCTGTGCAAGGAATTCCTGGACGAAGTAATCCTGGTTTCCACCGATGAAATATGCGCCGCTATCAAGGATATTTTCACCGACACCCGCTCAATCTCGGAACCCTCTGGAGCCCTGGCCGTGGCCGGGCTGAAACGCTACCTGGAAATTCACCCCGGCACAGGCCAAAGGCTGGCAGCTATCGTCACCGGCGCCAACATGAATTTCGACAGGCTGGGACATGTGGCGGAAAGGGCCAATATCGGCGAACACACCGAGGCCCTGTTCGCCGTGGAGATCCCGGAAGAGCCAGGCAGTTTCCTGCACTTTTGCGAGACCCTGGGTCAGCGAGTGGTCACCGAGTTTAACTATCGTTACGGGGACAACCGCCAGGCACGGATCTTCGTGGGCATCCAGTTGCAGCATGGAAATCGTGAACGTGAACAGGTGTTAAAACACCTCGTAGACTCGGGCTTCAACACCCTGGACATGAGCCACAACGAATTGGCCAAGCTGCATGTCAGACACATGGTGGGTGGGTATGGACCCAGCCTGGCAGATGAACACTTGTTCCGGTTCGAGTTCCCCGAGCGACCGGGAGCGCTGATGAATTTCCTCAAGGCCGTGGGCAGCCAGTGGAATATCAGCCTCTTCCACTATCGTAACCATGGATCAGATTACGGCCGCGTGCTGGCCGGCGTGCAGGTGCCGGGGAAGGACTGGGAGGAATTCGAGCAGCATCTTTCTGAGCTGGGTTTCGCCTATTGGGAAGAGACCGACAACCCCGCCTACCGGATGTTCCTGGGCCCCAAGGACTGACTCAGTGCACCAGGGTGGGCATGCGGGGCGTGAAGGCCCGGTGTTCAATATGGCCATCGGTGATCCGAATCGCCGAGCTTTCCGGGATTTCCTCCCAGTAATCATCAAGGTGGGTGAAAGGTTCTGACACCACCGCCACCGTGTGTCGGTCGAACCTGGCGGCCATGGGATTCAATTCCTGCAGGGCATCCCGGGTCTTGCTGTGGAACAGCGATCGCGACTTTTTGCTGGTGGAATACCGGATTGCATACAAATCATGGCCATTGGTGAGTCCAACGGTCATCTGCATCGCGTTGGCAATCGCGTTTTCCTCGGCAAGATTCTCCACCAGTCCAACCATTAATTCGAAAGCGCCTATGGGGTCTTTCTCAAGCCCAAACCCAACAGCAAGGAAAAACATCAATTCCGAATCAGTGGTTCCGCGAATGTGATTGAACAACTCCGGTTTCACTTCCAGCATCAGGCTCCGGCGGATCATGTCGAAATGCTGAATCAGGCCGTTGTGCACAAAGCACCACTTCCCGTGCCGGAATGGGTGGCAGTTGCTGCGTTGAATTTCCGATCCGGTCGCCGCCCTGACATGGGCAAGAAATACCGAGCAGGTGATCTGGTTGGCCAGGTCATGCAGGTTATCGTCATTCCAGGCCGGACGAATGGCGCGATACAGCCCCGGTAAATCACGGTTCTTGTACCAGGCTATTCCAAAGCCATCACCATTGGTGCGGGAAACGCTGCGCCGGGCAGCAAGGCTTTGCTGGATCAGGGAGTACTCTGTCTTGAACAGTAGTTCGTCCAGGAATACTTCGGTTCCCTTGTAGGCCATCCAGCGACACATAGCACTCCTCCTTAGTTTCGCCAATCCAGGCTAACCGGAGGACACCAGCGCTACGGTAGGACTAGCCAGCGCGTCCTATGCGCTGCCTGGCCATGGCGTCAGCAACCCTGTTGGTGCTCAGCCCCTGGCTATCTGCTGCCTGGAAAATCTCGGTCAAACGGCCGCCAATTTCTTCTAGCTTGGCCATTACGTCCTTATCGTCGCCCAGATTCAAATATTCGTAGGCGACGTTGATGATGCCGCCTGCGTTAATCACATAATCCGGTGCATAAAGAATCCCCATCTCCTTCAGGGTGTCGCCATCCTCATCCGTGGCCAACTGGTTGTTGGCGCCGCCGGCGACGATAGAGACATTCAGCGTCGGAATAGTGTTCTCGTCCAGGATGCCGCCCAGGGCGCAGGGCGCCAGGACATCCGCCTTCCGGGACAGGATCTCATCGCAGGTCACTGCCACCGCACCGAACTCGTTCACAACACGCTGCACGGAGTCGGCGTTGATGTCGGCGACAATCAGCTTCGCACCGGCCTCATGCAAATCCTTGCACAGGTAGTAACCCACGTGGCCCACACCCTGAACCGAAACCGTCAAGCCATCGAGATCGCCGCGACCCAGTTTATGAGCGACCGCTGCCTTGATGCCGTGAAAAATGCCGCGAGCAGTCTTGGGCGAAGGATCGCCTCCGGCGCTCCCACTGTCATGGGGCAGACCACTGACAAACTGGGTACGTGTTGCAACGATTTCCATGTCCGAGACACTAATACCCACATCTTCAGCGGTGATGTATTCGCCACCCTGGGACTCCACCAGGTCTCCAAGAGCCTGGAACAACGCTTCGGACTTGTCCTTGCGCGAGTCACCAATAATCACGGCCTTGCCACCGCCCATGGGCAAACCGGCCATCGCATTCTTGTAGCTCATGCCGCGTGACAAGCGGAGGACGTCCTTGATGGCCTCATCATCAGACGCATAGGGCCACATCCGGCAACCACCGGCGGCCGGTCCCAACTCGGTGGAATGGACAGCAAGAATAGCCTTCAGGCCGCTCTCGGGGTCGCAGCAAAACACCACGCGCTCGTGGTCATCAAACGACATGTGCTGGAAAACGCTCAAGGTGGCCTCCGGGACTTCTGGCTTCAGATTCGCAAGCCGCTATTGTACTAGAAATAGGCCCCCAAGAAGCGCTACACGGGAAGGTTTTTCACCTTAAATATTAATATTCAGGCCCAGCCTTTTCACCGCCGGCCCATAAAATGGTGCGCTTGCCTCGGGGCTATCGCCAAGGGCCGTGGAAAACCGACTCCAGGCCACGGTAAGACAGTCCACGATCGTGCACCAGGCGGCCAGGTCGTCCCGGTGAGCTTGCTCCCGGGTCTTGCCCACATAGGAGCACCACAGGGCTTCGGTTTCATCCTCATCCAGGCCGTGGTAGCAAACCAGGGTAGCCAGGTCGATCAGCGGAGCACCCCCGTTGGCAAATTCCCAGTCGATGAACCGGGTGCTGCAGCCCTGGATAATATTCCCACACCATATATCGTAGTGGCACAGCACCGACCGCCCGCTATGCAGACGCCCCATCGCACCGGTCACGATTTCCATCAAGCGCGAACGCAATGCCGGATCGGCATTTTCAAGGTAAAGCTCCACGGTCTTGACCGGATTGCATTCGGTTCCCGGCGGATTGTAGCTGTGCAGTCTTGCCAGGGCGTCGGTCAGCGCCTCCAGCTCAGCGGACTGGGTCAGCATGTTTCGAGACCAGCTCACGCCGGGCAGGTACTCGTAAACGATGAAATTCTTGTCCTGGTCAAACATCACCGGAGAAGGCGCCAGCCCGCTACCCTCGAGCAGCTTCAGCACCTTGAACTCGCGCTCCAGGTCCCGAGTGCCATCGGGGTGGCCTCCCCGCCTGACCATGTACCGGGTATCGCCGGCGGTGAGTTTTAGCGCCGGGAAGACATTGCTGTGTGACATTAACTCCAGCTTTGATGCGTCGGCCTTTCCCGCCAGGTCCAGGCGTCCGAGGAGGTAAGCCAGGAATTGATCATTAGCGGTCATGCAGGACTATCTGTTAGCTGGCGACGCGTGTTCTGCCAGCCAATGTATCCAAATACAGAAATCACCACATAAAGGGCGAATAACAGCGCCGTAAGGGCCAGCCCTCGACTGTCGTAGATATAGATCGACAGACCGTCGATCACTATCCAGTACAGCCAGTTCTCAAGTTTTTTCCGGGTTACCAGGAAAGTCGTCCAGACCGCCGCCCAGGTAGTGAATGAATCCAGGTACGGGAATGCGGCCTCGGTGTAGCTGGACAGCAGCCAGCCGGACAGGGCGCTTAAGGCCAGCACGATGGTGATGGCTACGCCATGAACAGACAATGGATAGCTGGAAACCTCCAGGTGTTTTCCGCCCGCACCGCCACGGCGCCATTGCTGCCATCCGTATACGGCCATGGCCAGGTAAAACACTTGCAGCACAGATTCCATGTACAGCCGTGCGTCAAAAAACAGGTAGAGGTAAATGGCCGTACTGACAAAGGCGGCAGCCCAGCACCACAGACTCTCTTTCACCGCCAACAGCAAATAGCCAATGGCAAGCACCACTGCCACCAGTTCAAGGTGGTTCATGGCAAGAAAGTCGGCGACAAGTTGCTGCATGTTCAGCTCACCGGCCTCACATCGCCCGAAAGGACTTTCATCACGAAAGACGCCTGCCCCCGAGACTGGTGAGCACTTTGCATTTCCCGGGACAGCAAGCTCATGACGGTTTCGTACTCGCCAAAAACCTGGGTACTGGTCGGGTTCGTGTGAACCTCCAGTTCAGGATGGCTATTGAGCGCCTCGATAAATTCCACGATGCCGCACAGGTAGTCATCGGCCAGCGGATACATGCTTATTTCAACGGTCACTTTCACGGGGATTCTCCCAGCCTAGTAGCGGTAACTGAGGGTCACGCCAAGCTGGCGCGGATCACCCTGGCGGGTGTAGAGCTTTTCAATCCAGTCCGGGGGCTCGTTGGCAAAAAAGAACCCACGCACCGGGTATTCCTGGTCCAGCAGGTTCCTGGCCCAGACCTGCACATCCCAGTGCAAACCCTGGTAGCCCAGCCTGGCATTCAGCAGGCTGTAGCTGGTGGAGCGCTGATCATGGCTGTCGGAAAAGTAAAAGCCATCCTTGCCGCCCAGGTCGGCCCGGGCGTAGTAGCCCTGGCTCGAGTGATAGCTCAGGCCCAGATTGTAATTCCAGGACGGCGCATGGGCCTGCTCCCGACCATCCAGCACACGGGTGCCCGCCTGGTAGTCCTTGAACTCGGCATGCAGCAAACCCAGCGCGCCGTGCAGGGTCCATCCCTGGGCGAAATCCCACTGCAATTCAGCCTCCAGGCCGTAGTTCACGCCCTCGGCAGCATTGTCGTTGTAGAACGTGAATGACAGCGGATCGGTGGGATCATCCTGGAAGGAAGTGCTGACCTGTGCGTCATCCCGATCCATGTAAAACACGGCCATGGATCCGCGCAAACCCTTTTCCGGCACCGCAGTCTTCAGGCCGAGCTCCAGGTTCCACAGGTACTCGGGATCAAATTCCCGGCGCTCGGCGGGAATTGAAGGGTTGATGTTGAAGCCCCCTGCCTTGTAACCGCGCGATAGTGTGGAATACACGCGAGTAAGGGGAGCCATTTGATAACTCAGGGTGAGATGACCGCCGGGCATGTTGTCGGCAGGTTCAAAATCCACCCCCTGGCTGTCGCTGTACGTGGCGTCACGCTGTTCCAGCCTCAAGCCCAACGCCAGGTTCCATCGCTCTGCCAGCTGGGAATCCAGTTGTCCGAACAGTGCCAGGTTGGTGGCCTGGTACTCAGAATAAAGCGAACGGTAGATATCGCCATTATAGGTATCCAGGATATCGTTGCTCTCCTCCACGTCCAGGGCGTACAGACCAAGCACCCAGCCGGTGGTCCCGGAAAGTAGTTCGGCTCCCGGGCGAGAACTCAGGCGCAGTTCCTGGCTCAGGCTGTTGCGCTTCCTGTCGGTCGTGGAGAAAAAGTCATAGGGTCCGTTGACCCCCCAACTGTCGTCATTACCCCAATCCCCGTCGAAACTGAACAGCACATCGCTATCGGCCAGGGTGCTGATGCTCAGCAGGGAAACCCGCTCAGACAGATCCCACTCGATGCGCATGGCTCCGGCCGCGGTGCGCTGACTGTCCCGGCCGGGCTTGTCCGACAGGGTGGTCAGGGAGTTATCAATCGCCCAGGCGTCATAGCCGTTATCAAGGTCCACGAGCATGCCGGTGAACTTCACCCGCAAGTTCTCGGACGGCTCCCAGTGCAACTTGCCCCGGGTGGTTAATTCATCGCGACCGTTTGTATCGCTGGCGCCAAGGTAGGAATTATCCCGGAAACCGTCCTGGGAATACTGCTGGGCAACGACCCGGTAGCTGAGGTCCTCGCCCAGGGGCCCGCCAAAGGCAAGGCCTGCGCCGACGGTGGCATCACTGCCCAGGGTGGTTTCAGCAATAAACTCCGGAGAATCTCCCGGATCCACCGTCCGCACCGAAATCAAACCGGCCAGGGCATTCGCCCCATTGACTGTCCCCTGGGGTCCCCTGAGCACCTCGATCTGCCGGGTGTCGAACAGGGTAGCCACGCCCCCCATCCCGCTGAAATCAATATCGTCCACCAGGAAGCCCACGGAAGGGTTGGGAGCGCCTTCATACTGGCTGCGCTCGCCGATTCCGCGAATCTGGAAATATCGGGGTCGAGAGGTGCCGCCCGCCCAATTCAGGTTCGGAACCAATTGGGAAAGGCTTTCAAAATGCTGCTGCCCCGCTTCCTTGATCAGCGCCTCGTCCATCACGCTCACGCTGGCGGCGGTCTCCATTTCGGAAGCCTCTCGCAACGATGCGGTGACCGTAAGGGTCTCCATCAGGGGATCAGTAGAATCCTGCGCATTGCCAACCGATGCACAGGCCAGGGTGCAGGTGGTGGCGGCAATCAGCAGGCGGGGTAATCTATTCATGTAACAGGATCTCCTGGGCAATATCCGGGAGATCCGGTAGTGAGCGATGAGGTGGCTGGTTTGCCGGAGAAAGGCACCTAGTCCCTACGCCGGCACTATCCGGATCAGGTTCAAAGGGTTCCCAACCACCATGGTCACGGTCGGTATCTCAGGCCATCCAGGCCACCCCTAAGGCGGGCCCTAATATACCCCAGGACGGGATATTAAGACAGCAAACAGCCGCCAGGGATTTCTCCCCGGCGGCTGTCGCTGGTCTTCAACAAGAACGGTTTCTAGTAGATTTTACGCAGTGCCTTGAGCACATCACGACGGGCAATCATGCCCACCATGCGTTCGTCCTTCATCACCAGGAAACGCCGGAAAGGCTTGTTAACGAAGCGCTGCGCCAGGTCGAGGATAGAGGTGTCGGGATGTACGCTTTCCACATCTTTTACCATGACCTCACTCACGGTACCGGCCATGTCTTCATGGTACCCGGCATGCAATGCTGCCTTGATGCAATCGAACTCGGTGAACATACCGACCACGTCACCAAGCTCATCCACCACCGGGGCGCCTGAAATCCCATGATCGATCAAGATATTGACCGCTTTCATGACTTCCATATCCGGGCGGAGGGTTATGACCTGGGTCGTCATAAATTCGCGAACCTTGATACTACTGATGGGCATTACTGCGTCTCCTGCAAGTTCCCGTCGCGGCCTTGGTGCACTGACAGTCAGTACCAACGCCACCGCAACTACCCTTTAAGGGGTCACGTCCAAACATTACGCCGATGGCGCATCCCAACAAGGCGATTGCGCACACGGCAAAAGCTGCTAAAAATTCCATTCACTCTCTCCTGGGTCCGTTTCCGGATCCTGGGTTCCCTGGGAGCTAGCCGCCAAAATCATCCAACAGGATGTTTTCAGGCTCCACGCCCTGCTCGTCCAGCATATGGATCACCGCCGAGTTCATCATGGGCGGCCCACACATATAGTATTCGCAATCCTCAGGGGCGGGATGATCCTTCAGGTACATGTCATACACTACCTGGTGAATGAACCCGGTAGGTCCGGTCCAGTTATCTTCCGGCATCGGATCCGACAGGGCAACATGCCAGGTGAAATTCGGGTGCTTCTCGGCCAGGGCATCGAATTCCTCCGCATAGAAGATTTCGCGCTTGCTGCGAGCGCCATACCAGAAGCTGATCTTGCGCTTGCTGTCCAGGCGAAGCAATTGGTCGAAAATATGGGAACGCATGGGGGCCATACCTGCGCCACCACCGATAAACACCATTTCGTTCTGGGTATCCCTGGCAAAAAACTCACCATAGGGTCCGGAAATGACCACGTCATCGCCCGGCTTCAGATTGAAGATAAACGATGACATCTTGCCCGGAGGAACCTCGCCATAGGCCCCGGGAGGCGGCGTGGCGATACGCACGTTGAGAATGATAATGCCCTTCTCGCCCGGGTAGCTTGCCATGGAATAGGCCCGCATCAGGGGTTCGTCAACCTCGGACTTCAGATCCCACAGCTTGTACTTGTCCCAATCCTCCCGGTATCCATCTTCCACGTCGAACTCGGAAAAGCTCAGCTTGTGCGCGGGGCATTCAATCTGGATATAACCACCGGCGCGGAACGGTACGTCCTCACCCTCGGGCAGTTCAATCACCAATTCCTTGATGAAGGTTGCCACATTGTGATTAGAACGCACCTTGCAGTTCCACTTGCGAACACCGAATACCTCTTCAGGTACCTCGATCTTCATGTCCTGCTTGACTACGACCTGGCACGCCAGGCGACAACCTTCGGCCGCTTCGCGCTTGTTGATCGAAGAGCGCTCAGTCGGGAGGATGACTCCGCCACCGGAACTGATTTTCACCCGACACTGGCCGCAGGTACCACCACCGCCACAAGCGGAGGGTACGAACAGGTCAGCATCCGCCAGTGCACCCAGCAACTTGCTGCCCACCGGCGCTTTCAGCACACGCTCGTCGTTTACAGTTATATCTACCGAGCCGGATGCAACCAGCTTGGAACGGAAGAACAGGATTACAACCACCAGCACCAGGATAATCCCGGTGAAAAAAGTAGTTCCCAATACAATTTCAATCATTTGCCACTATCCCGGCTAGGCCCCGATCAACACGATCAGAGCTGAATTCCACCGAACAACATGAATGCCATGGACATCAAGCCCACAGTAATAAACGTGATTCCCAGTCCCTGTAGGCCATCAGGCACGTCGCTATACTTCAGCTTCTCCCTCAGACCTGCCAGCAGCACGATCGCCAGAGCCCAACCAAGGCCGCTGCCTACACCGTAGACAACACTCTGTACGAAATCGTAATCACGGCGAACCACAAACAAGGTGCCACCGAGAATGGCGCAGTTAACCGTGATCAGGGGAAGGAAGATTCCCAATGCGTGGTAAAGCGCAGGGAAAAACTTGTCCAGGGTCATTTCCAGGATCTGCACCAGCGCGGCGCTCACGCCGATGTAGCTGATGAGGCCCAGGAATTCCAGGTTCACACCGGTGATGCCCGCCCACTCCAGCGCATCAGGCTTGAGCAGGTACTGGAAGATCATGTTGTTGATCGGCACCGTCAGGGCCTGCACAACAATCACTGCTGCACCCAGGCCAATGGCAGTCTCAACCTTCTTGGACACGGCCAGGAAGGTACACATGCCAAGGAAGAAAGACAGCGCCAGATTTTCAACAAAGACAACCTGGATAAATAGAGTAAATAGGTCATCCATCAGCTCAGCTCCGTCCTGTGTACGTGACTAATTCGATATTCCGGCTTCTCAACCTGGGCAGGTTTCCAGGTCCGGAATACCCAGATCATCAATCCAATGATGAAGAAGGCGCTGGGGGCCAGCATCATCAGGCCATTGGGGTAATACCAGCCACCCTCGGTCACCTTGGGCAGCAACTGGTAGCCCAGCAGTCCACCGGTTCCGAAGAATTCGCGTATCACCGCAACCACAATCAGCACCAGTGAATAGCCCAGGGCATTGCCGAGACCGTCCAGCATGCTGGGGATCACGGGGTTCTTCATGGCGAAGGCTTCGGCGCGACCCATCACGATACAGTTGGTGATGATCAGGCCAACAAACACCGACAGGCGCTTCGACAGGTCAAAGGCATATGCCCTTAGCAGTTGGTCAACCACGATCACCAGCGAGGCAATGATGGTCATCTGCACGATGATGCGAATATTGGTTGGAATCTGCTTTCGGATCAGGCTGATACTGGCATTTGAAGCCACCAGCACAGCGGTCAGGGCCAGGCACATCAGCAAGGACGCGGCCAGGGATGTGGTCACCGCCAGCGCCGAACAAATGCCCAGCATCTGCAGCGTAATAGGATTGGTATCAACCAGCGGGTCGAGAACTATGCGTTTGTCGACTGACATGTTAGCTAGCCTCCATCTGTTGTGCTTTCAGCTTGGCAAGGTAAGGACCGAATCCATTAGGGCCCAGCCAGAATTGCAGCAGGGCCGACACGCCATCGCTGGTCATGGTGGCACCGGAAATACCATCCACCTGGTAATCGATCATCGGTGAAGAGGGATTCGCTCCGCCCTTGACCACCTCGACCCTGGGAACACCGGTTTCATCAAGCGCCATCTTGCCCGGCCATTTCGCCAGCCAACGGGGATTATCCACCTCGGCACCCAGTCCCGCGGTCTCGCCTTGTTCGTAGAACTTCAAGCCACGTACCGTTCTCAGGTCGGCGTCCAGGGCAATAAAACCGTACATGGTCGAGTACAAGCCCGATCCATAAACCGGCAGGACAACGCCCGTTAACTGACCATCTTTCTTGAGCAGGTAGACCTTGGCCATGTTGGCTCGACGCTTGATTCGGGCAATGTCGGCTTCCGAGTCCAGCGCGGCGCTGGTGTTCGGCTTGCGCGCTGCGGCAATCGAATTAAAGGTGTCAGGATCGACGTCCATATTCTGGGTGCCGCTATCCAGGTCAATGATCTGGGCTTCAACCGAACCCATCAACTCGCCGACCAGGTCAGCCGGAGCCCCGGCCTCCGCCAGGCCCGCGGCCAACAGGAGATTTCGCTGCACGTCCAGGCGCTGGTTAGCCTCCTGGGTAGGACGAAGCACCACGGCTGCGCTCGATACCAACACAGAGAACACCAGGCAAAGAACCAACGCTACCAACAGCGTTTTTTGCCAGGAATCGTTACTCATGCCAAACCCTCCCGGCGACGACGACGGCTGATATTCGCCTTGACGACGCCATAATCAATAAGTGGAGCAACCAGGTTGGCAAACAAAATGGCCAACATGATTCCTTCGGGGAACGCGGGATTGGCTACTCGGATAATTACCGTGAGCGCGCCAATCAATGCACCGTATATCCAGCGGCCGGTGTTACTCATGGACGCACTTACCGGATCGGTAGCCATGAACATCATGCCGAAGGCAAATCCACCCACCACCAGGTGCCAATACCAGGGCATGCTGGCCATCGGGGTGTAATTGGTGCCAAAGAAGTTAAACAACAGGCTGGTAGCCACCATGCCCAGGAATACACCCAGGATGATTCGCCAGGATGCGATGCGGAAGAAGATCAGGATCAAGCCGCCAAGTATGCACAGTAAAGCCGAGGTGGAACCCAGGTCGCCCTGAATCACGCCGACGAAAGCGTCCATCCAGCTCACGTCACTGGCGGCGATGGCTGCCATGCCACCACTGGTGCCTACTGCCAGGGGAGTTGCTCCGGAGAAACCGTCAACCGCCGTCCATACGGCGTCACCCGAGATCTGGGCCGGGTAGGCAAAGAACAGGAACGCACGACCGGTCAGGGCAGGATTCAGGAAGTTCTTTCCGGTACCCCCAAACACTTCCTTCCCCAGCACCACACCGAAGCTTATTCCCAGTGCGACCTGCCAAAGCGGGATGGCCGGTGGCAGGATCAGGGCGAACAACAAGGAGGTGACCAGGAAGCCTTCGTTCACCTCGTGGTTTCGAACCGCGGCGAAGACCACTTCCCAGAAACCACCAGCCGCCAGGGTCACCGCGTAGATAGGCAGGAAATACACCATGCCGTACCACATGTTGTCCCACAGGCTGGCAGGGTTGTAGCCCACACTCAGGACCGTCAGCACCAGGCCGCGCCAGTCATCGGGGCCGGCCAGCGACAATGCCTGGATAGCGGAGTTGGCCTGGAAACCCACGTTCCAGATTCCGAACACAGCGGCAGGCATGGCTGCAAATACCACTGCAGTCATGACTCGCTTCAGGTCAACGCCGTCGCGAACATGCGGGGCTACGCGGGTGCGATCAGCCGGTGAAAAGAACAGCGTGTCCACCATTTCGTAGACCGCATAGAGATTTTCTAGCCGACCACCCTTGGCAAACAGCGGGTGAAGATTATCCAGCAAACGACGCAGAGCACGCATCAGCCTTCCCTCTCAATCAAATCAAGGTTACTCCGCAACACCGGACCGAAGTCATACTTGCTGGGACACACGTAAGAGCACAAAGCCAGATCTTCTTCATCCAGCTCCAGGCAACCCAACTGCTGTGCGCTGTCGGTGTCTTGCACCAGCACCGCCCGCAATAACTGGGTGGGCAAAATATCCAGCGGCATGACCGCCTCGTAAGAGCCGATGGGCACCATCGCTCTCGGGCTTCCTTCCTGGGAGGTGGTGAAGCCAAACAGCTTGGAACGACCGAACCAGCTTGACGCAAAGGTGCGGGTGACCGAAAACTTCTCCGGTCCCGGTCGCGTAAACGCCAGGAACTTGCGTTCCACGTCATCACCGATCACCGAAATCTGCGTATGGAAACGACCCAGGTAGGCGCTCCAGTCAGAGGCCCGACGGCCCGACAGCACCGAACCGGAAATGACCCGGCTTGCTCCGGATTCCAGCTCGTCTTTAACCAGTTCCCTGGTTGAGGCGCCCACCCGCGTACGGATCAGGCGAGGACGCTTCACCTTGGGACCGCCCAGGGAAATAACCCGGGTCAGATCCAGTTGGCCGGTCAGCATCAAGTGACCGACCGCCATCACATCCTGGTAACCGATGTGCCAGACCATGCGCTTGGCGCCCACCGGGTGCAGCATGTGAATATGAGTACCCACCAGGCCCGCGGGATGGGGGCCCGCGAACTGACTGTGCTGGAACTGCTCACCTTCGGGGATGGCGGGGGTCAGTTCCGGGGCTGTGCAAACATGAACCTTGCCCGAAGTCAGTGTACCCAGGGCCTTCAGTCCGGCCTTGAACTCGCTTTCCCGGCCGCGCAGCACGACTGCAGGGTCGGCGGCCAGGGGGCTGGTATCTATCGCCGTGACGAAGATCGCCATGGGCTCGGTGCCCGGCACCGGTGTCTTGCTAAACGGACGGGTTCTCAATGATGTCCACAGGCCGGACTCCAGCAACAACTTGCGGGTCCGCTCGCCATCCAGCGTATCAAGCCCCTGCTCGCCCACCGGGTCCCAGGTCACCTGTTCATCACCGGACAGGCGAATAACTACGGATTGCAGCACCCTCCTGTGTCCCCGGATAACCGCCTCGATCACACCCGAGCCCGGGGCCGTATAGACCACCTCCGGATTGGCTTTATCCAGGAACATGGGCTGACCCAGGCGAACCTGCTGACCTTCTTCAATCAACATCTTCGGCTTCATGCCGACATAGTCGAATCCGATCAGCGCCACGGTGCTTGTTTCCCGGCTCTCAATCACCTGTTCCGGGACTCCGGAAATCGGCAAGTTCAAACCCTTTTTAATTTCAATCTGCATGGTATTTGCCACAAGACCCCGTCGTAAGTATTTAGGAAAGTTCCACCGCATTGGCCCGGCCATTGCTGGCCAGGTAGCGGCGCACGTTCACACGCTCTAACGTCACCAGGCCACCACAGTCGGCCTGCTCAAATAAATCGTCCAGCACGGCCTGGAATACATCCAGTTTCGCCTGCTCATCTACCAGTTCGATGACCACCGGCAAATCCGCCGACAAATCCAGCACCCTTGTGGTGCGAATCCTGCTGGTCGCTCCGAAACCGGTCATCCCCTTCCAGGCCGTCGCACCGGCCAACCCGGCCGAGCGAGCGCTTTGCACGATGCGTTCATACAGTGGCTGGTGGCCAACCTTGTCGGCCTCCCCCACAAATATGCGCATCAGCATCGCTTGACCCGTCAAATTCATCCAGCTACCTCAAAATGGCCGACACCAGGAGCATGCCCAGGTAAAAACATGCCATGGCGCCTACCAATGTCGCGGTCATATACGCCGCGGCCAAAAAATAGTCGTGCTCGCTCACGTAGGCGTGCAACTCGTACACAAAGGAGGACAACGTCGTAAAGCCTCCACAAAAACCGGTAGCCAGCAACAGCCGCATCTCGGTTGAAGGCAACTCCGTTTTGAAAACCATTTGCATGATCACACCGATCAGGAAACAGCCGGCTAAATTCGCCACCAGGGTTCCCGCCGGGAAGCTTATGGCCAGCGCTTGACCGGCCAGGGATAGCAAGTAGCGGCAAATCGCCCCCAGCATCCCCCCGAGCCCTACGTAGGCTATCGGAGCCAGGCTCAAAATAGTCTTCAAAACACTCTCCCCTCACGGTGCGAAGTTTTCGATTTGAGCACCTTAATGTCAACTGTGGCGGATACCTATAGCCATAGCGGCGAATCTTTGAAAACCACTGCAAAAACAGTATGTTTTTCGCCTTGTTCCTGTTGTATTTATGCACTCAAGGACGCAAAGACTAATGCAAAAGCGGGATATTGGTAAACTTGAAGGGCGGGTTTCGCTTGCCAGGACGGCAGGCCGGGAACGGCGAATCAAGGCCCAGATTGGTCTCCAAGGGAACTCCGCCGGCGGTAAAAACTCAGTCCTTGCTGCGAATTACCAGGACCGGGCAGTCCGCCTCGCGCAATACCGCCTCGGTTGTACTGCCCAGCACGGCATGCTTGATTCCACGGTAGCCATGGGTGGCCATGACGATCATCAACGCCTGGTGCTCTCGGGCATAGTCGACGATCTGGATCGCCGGCTTACCCACAAGCACGGCGGTAACCGGCTCCGGATCGAAGTAGCTGCTGTTTTCGCTCAGGAACTCCTTCATCCTCTGCTGACCAAAATTTTCCAGGTCAGAAGCCGAGGGCATCATCGCCGCAGAATTCACGAACGCCCCGTAGTAATGAGGCATTTCTATGGAGTAAACGCAGTGAATCCGGGCATTTTCCATGGCTGCCATCTTCCTTACCCATTCGGCAGCCGCCATGGACTGGTTGGAAAAGTCAGTGGGAAATACGATTACCGAGTCGCTCATGGAATTACCCCACGATAATGAAGGCGCAAAGCACGCGGCCCCACCAGAGCCCTGTCCCTGAGTCTAAAGAAAGCGCGGCAAATTGGGAATACGGGCTTTCCCTCAGGCCCGTACCAACAGGTTTTAGCCCACGGTCTGCACATCCAGTTCGCCGTCACCATAACGGGCCCGCAATACCTTTTTGTCGAACTTGCCCACACTGGTTTTCGGCACCTCGCTGATGAAACACCAGCGTTCAGGCAGCCACCACTTGGCAATCTTGTCGGAAATAAATTCCGACAGCTCTTCAGGGGTCAGGACCGCTCCGGGTTCCAGCACCACACAGGCAAGGGGACGTTCGTCCCAGCGCTCGTCCGGCACGCCCACCACAGCGGCTTCCACCACCTGGGGATGGGACATGATCACATTCTCCAGATCAACCGAAGAGATCCACTCTCCACCGGACTTGATCACGTCCTTGGCCCGGTCGGTGATACGGATAAAGCCATTCGGGGTCAGTGACCCGACATCTCCGGTACACAGCCACCCATCCACGAACTTGTCCGGATCAGCGTTCCGGTAATAGGACCCGGTAATCCACGGACCCCGCACCTGGATTTCACCGGTAGACTCGCCGTCCCAGGGCACTTCGCGCCCATCGTCATCCATCAGCCTGATTTCAACGCCGCCAATTATCTGGCCGGCCATGACCTGCCAATCAATGTGCTCTGCCTCGGGGGCGTTTTTTGGCGGGGTGGAAATTGCCGCCACCGGACTGGTCTCGGTCATTCCCCAGCCCTGGACAATTTCCACACCATGCCTGTCTCTGAAACCCTCGATCAGTGATCTGGGCAGGGCTGCACCACCGCAGATCACGCTGCGGACGGATGAAAAGTCCACCGGATTGGCATCCGCGTAGCGCAACACTTCATTCCAGATCGTGGGTACCGCTCCGGACAGGGTCACCCCGCGCTCCTTGACCAGTCGGCACAGGGGCTCGGCCTGCAGAAAGCGATCCGGCATGGCAAAGTCGGCGCCCACCATCCAACCGG
This sequence comes from Chromatiales bacterium, assembly GCA_029864735.1. Lineage (GTDB taxonomy): Bacteria > Pseudomonadota > Gammaproteobacteria > Steroidobacterales > BM003 > CAKZML01. The sequence continues at coordinate 27,946 of JAOTSW010000007.1, forward strand.
CATAGGGCAAGCCCCAGGCATTGGCGTGGAACATGGGAACCACCGGCAGCAGGACATCGTGCTCATTCAGCCCCAGCACCGCTCCACTATTGATACCCATGGAATGCAGTACCGAGGAACGGTGCGAGTAGACGACGCCCTTGGGATCCCCGGTGGTGCCGCTGGTGTAACACATGGCGGCCGCAGCACGCTCGTCCAGGTCGGGCCAGTCGTATCCGGATTCCGCCCCGGCAAGCAACTCCTCGTAACGCAGCACCTGGGCACCGTGTCCTTCCAGTGCCGATGCATCACCCTGGCCAACCACCACGTAGGCTTCAACGGTCTTGAGTTGCGATGCCACCCTGGCTAACAGGGGCAGGACCGTGTCATCCACGATGATCACCTTGTCCTCGGCGTCATTGGTGACGAAGACAAGCTGCTCGGGGAATAGGCGCAGATTTAATGTATGCAGTACGGCGCCCATGCAGGGCACCGCCATGTAGGCCTCCATATGGGCCTGGTTGTTCCAGCAGAAGGTGCCAACCCGATCCGATTCCTTGATTCCAAGGCCTGCCAGTGCACTGGCCAGTTTCCCGGCCCGCTCGGCAAGTGCCGAATAGCTGATTTCCTGGTACCCCTCCGGCGTCATGGTGAACACCTTGCTGTCCGGATAGGCTCGTCTTCCGTATTCGAAAATCATCCTGATGGTCAGGGGAAAATCCTGCATGGTCCCTAGCATTTGCAAACCCTCCAGTTGGAACTCTTTGTCTACGCGTAGTAGCTTGGTGTCCCCCGGGATTTCTATTGATGCCCGGGAGTTATAATTACGGCAACCTTAGCATGAAAAAAAACATCCTATGCCAAGCCAAACAGAAATCAAATTTGTCTATTTCAAAGGCTGCCCGTTGGCCGGCCCGGCAAGAACTGCGCTGACAGAAGCCCTGGATCGACTGGGCCTGGACTGTCCGGTTATCGAGATCGACACCACGAGTGCAGAGCCCTCCGGGGGGATGGATAAATATCCCTCACCCACCATCCTGGTGAACGGGACGGAGCTATTCGGGCCCACCGAAGGCGAGGCCGCTTGCTGCAGGGTCTACCCTGCCGGAAGCCTTGAGCCGGCCTCAATCGCCAGCGCCATCAAGGCAGCCGTGGCGGTCGGATAAGCTCAGGACGCGGAACGTCCCGGCAGGGCTTTTTCGTACCAGCCCTTGCTGCTATTCACGATACGCACCACCGACAACATCACCGGCACTTCGATCAATACACCCACGACGGTTGCCAGGGCTGCTCCCGACTCGAAACCAAACAGGCTGATCGCCGCGGCCACCGCCAGTTCGAAGAAATTGCTGGCGCCGATCAAGGCCGACGGACCTGCCACGCAGTGGGCCACGCCGAATTTGCGATTGAGCAGATATGCCAGTCCGGAGTTGAAATACACCTGGATGGTGATGGGCACTGCCAGCAGCACGATAATCATGGGCTGGGACACGATTTGTTCACCCTGGAAGGCGAACAACAACACCAGGGTGGCCAGCAAGGCTACCAGCGACACGGGCTGCAAGCTCTGCAGCACTGACTGCAATGCCAGGGCCCCCCTGGCCAGCAGCGAACGGCGCCAGATCTGCGAGATCACCACCGGCACCACGATGTACAGCAGCACCGAGAGCAGCAAGGTGTCCCAGGGTACGACGATGGACGACAACCCCAGCAAGAGTCCCACGATGGGTGCGAAGGCAAACACCATGATGGTGTCGTTCAGGGCAACCTGGCTCAAGGTGAAGTTGGGCTCACCGTCGCACAGGTTGCTCCAGACAAACACCATGGCGGTGCACGGCGCCGCAGCGAGAATGATCAATCCGGCGATATAGGAATCGATCTGGTCCGCGGGCAGGTACTCGGCAAAGACACCACGAATAAAAAACCAGCCCAGCAGCGCCATGGAGAACGGCTTCACCGCCCAGTTCACCAGGACCGTGACGCCAATCCCACGCCAGTGCTCCCGCACCTTGTGCAGCGCTCCGAAATCCACCTTGAGCAGCATGGGAATGATCATCAGCCAGATCAGCACTGCCACCGGAAGATTCACTTCCGCGATTTTCATTTCCCCCAGGGCTTGCACGGGGCCGGGCAGAAAGTGGCCCAGGACCACGCCCACCAGGATGCAAAGGCCGACCCAGACACTCAGGTAGCGTTCAAATACACTCATTTTTGCTGGCTCTTTGCCCACGGCCGCCGTTTTCTTGTTCACGTGTTACTTCCTGTTTCCATGCCGGGCAGGCTGGTTCCAATCTCTGCCAGGGCGTTTTTGAGCTCTTCCGGCGCCATGGTTTCCAACGGCAAGTCCACACACAACTTCACCCGGTGCCGGAGCACCCGGAAGGCATGTCGGAACGCATCCATCTTGAGGGATTCACTGCCCTGCACCGCAGCCGGATCCTCAGCGCCCCAGTGGGCGGAGGCCGGGTGACCGGGCCATACCGGACAAGTCTCCGCCGCCGCGCTGCCGCACACAGTGAAGATCAGGTCCATGACGGGCGCATCGGGTCCGGAGAATTCATCCCAGCTCTTGCTGCGCATCTGGTAATCCGTCATCCCCATCTCGGCGAGCAAGGTTACGGCAAAGGGATTGATCTTTCCCGTGGGTTGGCTGCCTGCGCTGTAGGCACGGAATCGACCCGCACCGAAGTGATTCATCAGGGCCTCGGCAAGAACACTACGGGCCGAATTCCCGGTGCACAAAAACAATACGTTCAACAATCCCTGTCTCCCCGGCTAGCCCGCCCCCGGCAATGATTTTGCGAGGAACAATCAATGGGGCCCATTATAGGCTCTTGAAATCTGTTGTCGCACCCATTGCTCCGCTACACTGCCGTTTTAACCGGAAGCCTTTCAATGTCTGAACACACGCTCTCTTTCCCGGTGCTGGAAACCCCTGCCCCCGATTTCACTGCGGAGCAGGCACAGCGCATGGCCGGTGAGTACTTCGGCATTGATGCCGTCGCAGAACCCCTGGTCAGTGAGCGTGATCAGAATTTTCGGCTGCGGGGCCAGGACGGTCGAAAATTTGTTCTCAAGATCGCCAACCCGGCGGAGTCCGCCAGTGTCCTGGAGTTTCAAAGTGGCGCCCTGGAGCACGCCGGAGCCTGCGATCCGGAACTGGCCCTTCCCCGGCTGGTACGCAGCCTGGACGACAAACTCGCACAAACCCATGAACAGGACGGCACCGCCTACCTGCTGCGGGTGGTCACCTACCTTGAAGGCAGGCCCCTGTCCGAACGGGGTCACGGCAACACCAGTCCCGCCTTGCGCAGGGATATGGGACGGTTCCTGGCACGCCTGAACCGGGCCATGCAGGGATACTTTCACCCGGCGGCGGCCCATGAGCTGCTGTGGGATATCAGACGCGCCCTGGAAATCAGGACACATTTGCATCATGTCGCCGAGCCCCGGCACCGGGCGCTGATCGAAAAGGCCCTGGATTATTTCGAGCAGCACATCCACCCCAAGCTCCCGACCTTGCGCGCCCAGGTCATTCACAACGACATGAACCCTGCCAATGTGATCGTCAGCAAGGACGATCCAGACCAGATCGCGGGCATGATCGATTTCGGAGATATGCTGCAGGCGCCGCTGGTGACGGACCTGGCAGTGGCCGCGGCCTACCAGGTATTCCGGGTGGCGGACCCGGTCGCTGCGGTGTGCGACATGCTCAGTGCCTACCAGGCGGTCAACCCCTTGTCAGAGGAAGAGATTGTCTTGTTACCGGGCTTGATTGCCTGCCGCATCGCCATGTCGGCGACCATTTCCCAATGGCGCGCGGGAGAACACCCGGAGAACCGCGAATACATCCTGGGGGACTTTCCCTCCACATGGCAGGCACTGGAAGCCCTGGACAGGATTGATATCGACGAAATGAAACAGGCCCTGCTGAGCGCCGCCGGCCTGCCGGATCGGGACCTGCCCCTGCCGGGCGAGGAAACCCCGGAGCAATACCAGTCCTTGCTGAGACGACGCCGCAAAGCACTGGGTCCTGCCCTGCGACTGTTTTACGAGCAGCCTGTGCATGTGGTCCGGGGAGAGGGGGTCTGGTTATTCGACAGCCAGGGCAATCGCTACCTGGACACCTACAACAACGTGGCCCACGTGGGTCATTCCCACCCGGAAGTGGCCGCCGCCATCGCCGCCCAGGCCCGCACCCTGAACACCAACACACGCTACCTGCACAACAATATCGTCCAGTTGTCCGAGCGCATCGCAGACACCCTGCCCGGAGAACTCAGCGTGTGCTTCTTCGCCTGCAGCGGCAGCGAGGCCAACGACCTGGCCCTGCAGATCGCCAGGGCCAACAGCGGTCATCGTGGCTGCATCGTGGCAGCCAACGCCTACCACGGCACCACCACGGCGGTGTTCCAGATGTCACCCGAAGATTGTCCGCCGCAGATGCGTGAGCCCTGGCTGGAAACGGTGCCCGGACCCGAAATCTACGGCGGAATGTATCGCGGTCCCGATAGCATCCCGAAATACGCTGCCCACGTGGACGAGGCTATCGCCAGGCTGGAGTCCAAAGAGCAGGGAACGGCCTGCGTGATCTTCGACAATATATTCAGCAGCGAAGGCATTTTTGCGCCGCCACCGGGATACCTCAAAGCGGTTTATGCAAAAGTTCGGGCCGCGGGAGGCCTGTGCATCGCCGACGAGGTGCAGTCCGGTTTCGGTCGCACCGGCGACCACATGTGGGGCTTCGCCCATGACGATGTGATTCCCGATATCGTGACCCTCGGCAAACCCATGGGTAACGGCCACCCCATTTCAGCGGTGGTGACAACCCCGGAAATCGCGGCGAAATTTGCCAGCCAGCGCCACTACTTCAATACCTTCGGAGGAAACCCGGTCTCCTGTGCCGCGGCACTGGCGGTGCTGCGCATCATCCAGCGGGAAAACCTGCTGGAACACGCAAGGGAAACCGGCGAATACCTGCGAACAGGACTACGCCAACTCATGTCACGCCACCCCTTGATCGGAGAGGTTCGCGGCGCCGGTTTATTCAACGGCGTGGAACTGGTGAGCGATCGTGATCTGCGTACACCCGCCGTGGAAGAAACCACCCGGGTTATCAATCGACTTAAGGAACTGGGTATATTTATTGGCCGAACC
>JAOTSW010000072.1 GCA_029864735.1 Chromatiales bacterium
ATTACCACGCAGGCGTGGGGCCCCTTGCCTTCGGGAATGTACATATCGCCAGTGCAACGGATGCCATGGCTGAGAAAGGTCTGGGTGATGGCTGTCATGCTGAGTTCCTGCTGATGCAGAGATCGCCGAAAGAGGTGGGCGACAGGATTAGTGTGCCTTAATTCTGCCTGTCAGCGCCAGTGCGTTACCGATCAGGACCAGGGCCACGCCAGCGGTGGAAATCGCGGTGAAGTGGTAGTTCTCAAAAAACGTCGACACCGTCAGAGCAACCAGCGGAATGATCACCGATGTGTAAGCTGCCCGGCCGGATCCAATTCGGCGTATCAATTCCAGGTAACAGACAAAAGCCACCGCCGTGCCCATCACCGACAGGTATAACAGGGAGCCCAGATACCGTGTGGTGTGTTCAATGATGAAAGGCTTGCCCTGGACAAGTGCGCTGAGGCCAAGGAACAAAGTACCGTAGGCCATGCCGTAAACGCTCATGATGGTTGGGCGGATTCCGCGGCGAGTGTTGCGAATGGCGATCATGTTGCCCAGGGAGGCCAGGTAGGTGCCCGCGATTACCAGGGCCATACCTATCAGCCTGTTGGACCCGCTGGCCAGGGAGGCCAGTTCCGGCATGAATATCAGCCCGACACCGGCCAGGCCGATAAATGAGGCGCTGAGGATGCGCCAGTCCGCTCGCAGTCCGAAGCAAAGCCGTTCGTTGGCCAGGTTCATAAATGTGAGGACGGTGAATAGCACGGCCACCAGTCCTGAACTGATGTACTGGGTGCCATAGTAGGTGAGGGCGTAGTTCAGGCTGAACATGCAAATGCCCAGCAGCACCGCGAACCCGTGATCGGCAAGAGAAATCTTCAGGGACCGTCGTGTACTCAGGGCATAGATCAGGAGGATCAGGGTTGCCCCGCCAAAGCGATATGTCAGGGATACCTCGGGTGCCACGACACCAAGTTGCATCGTGATGGCGTACCAAGTGGTTCCCCAGATCAGGACACAGGCGATGTAGAGAACAATATTGAGCACAGGCAGGGCCGCTGACAAAATCGAATGATACCCGCATTGATCCTTCAGCAAACTAAATATCTGCTATGCTTTTTTATCCGGTTCCCTCAAGAGACCCGCAGCAAGAACATGGCTTCGTGAGTAGCGTAACTGGTGGGCCTGGCGTTGGCCCGGTGATGAATCGGATCACATAGACAAATATGAGAAATCCATGCGCAAGACATTGACCTGTTTGATGGTGCTGCTACTGACCCTGGTCAGCGCCTGTGCTACCAGTCCTACCGGAAGAAGACAGCTGATGCTGGTCTCGGAGCAGCAGGCGATCAGCGCTTCCCGGGAAGCTTATTTGCAGACCATGGCTCCCTTAAAGAAAGAGGGGAAGCTCAATTCCGACCCCAGGATGAATGCCCGGGTTGAGCGTATCACCGGAAGGCTGGTCGCCCAGGCGGTTTCCATGCGCCCCGACAGCGGCAAGTGGGAATGGAGCGTTGGCATTATTGATGACCCGGAGACAGTGAACGCCTGGTGCATGGCGGGAGGACGGATGGCGATCTATACCGGACTGTTGTCCAAGATTGATCCCAGCGATGATGAGCTGGCCCAGGTCATGGGGCACGAAATTGCTCATGCGCTGGCTAACCATACGGCGGAAAAAATGAGCGTCGCCATGGCGACCCAAATGGGCATCATGGTTGCCGGCGCCGCCTCGGATCGACCGGGGGTGGCAATGAGTGCCGCCGCGGTTGCCGCCACCCTGGCAATTAAGTTGCCTAACAGTCGAACTGCCGAGACCGAGGCTGACAGGATAGGCATAGAGTTGGCTGCCCGGGCGGGTTATGACCCCTACGCATCGGTAAGCCTGTGGGAGAAAATGGCGAAGGTCGGCGGATCACGTTCACCGGAGTTCATGAGCACTCATCCTGATCCAGACAACAGAATGAAACGCCTGAATGCGCTGGCTCCGGAAATGATGGGCTACTACCAGGCGCCGGGCAAACGTCCCGTGTATCCGCTGCGCGATCCAGTCAGTTCTACTTCTCCCTGACTGGATCAGTGACAGATCACCACTGAACTCATGGTCTTGCGAAGCACAGTTGGAATCAGTTCGGGATACCTGGCGGCAAGTTCTGCGTTGATTACCAGGGCGCGCACCGCTTTTTGGCGCAACTGGTTTACAAGTTCCCTGGTGCCTGGCGAATCTGCGAGGTAGTCCACTGGCTGGTCAGGGGTTCCGGTGGCACCCGGATTTAACAATGCCTGATTTAACACTGTAAGTGGCAAAGCGGCGGCGCTGGCAATACGCGAGGCCGTTGCCAGTGCCTTGTCCCCGGTGTTGTCCGAACCTGTGACCGCCACCAGCGCGGCTCCCGTGGACCAATCGTCCTGGGCAAGGACAATGGTGCTTGGTCCGGATTGCAGGAGGTGTTCCAGCCGTGCGCCCATCCAGCTGGGCAAGCAGGTCAAGGGACCGGGGCGGCCCAATATCAGCACGTCATGCTCCCGGGCCTCCCTCAGCAGTTCGGACCCTGTCGGTCCGCGTATGGATCTGAATTGGTGCTCACGGGCCAGGGGACGCGCGCTGGCCAGGAAATGTCGTTTCAGTGTCTCCCGCCGCCACAGAATCTGGCGCTCCAGGGATTGGCGGTCCAGCGCCCGGGGAACCAGTTCCCGGTGGGAGACTTCCCTGGCGCAGGACAGGGAGGCTGACTCCAGCAGTCCCTGGTCCTCGAAAAAAGCCGCCTGGAGGCTGACTTGGGTTCCCAGTCCCAGTCCAGCCACTACCTCCAGCAGTCCACGACTTGGGGTGGCGGTGTCGATGGCCAGCAGAACCCGGATCAATGCGGTGTTCATGAATCCCCTCCGTTGCTGCCGGAGCCGTCTTTCGCCTTGGCGACGGGATTTTGCAGGCGGGCGAATTCCACAGCACGGTCGCGGAATCGGGCCAGGTTCTTGGCAACTGCCGCGTGCAGGGAACCCTCGGGAAATTCGCCATCCTCGCCGGCTTCTGCGGCGGGCAGTCCAAACATCAGGGAGGCGGCCTGGTCTACGTGAGCCACGGGGTAGACATGGAAGCGACCCTGGTCGATAGCCTCCACCACATCTTCACGCAACATCAGGTGCTTGACGTTGGAGGCTGGGATAAGAACGCCCTGGCTTCCGCTAAGCCCGCGGCCCGCGCAGACGTCGAAAAACCCCTCGATTTTCTCGTTAACCCCGCCGATGGATTGGATGTCTCCGTGCTGGTTCACGGATCCGGTGATGGCGAGGTCCTGGCGCACCGGGAGCTGGCCGATAGCCGATAGCAGTGCACAGAGTTCAGCCGCCGAGGCGGAGTCGCCCTCAATTCCACCGTAGTGTTGTTCAAACACAAGGCTTGCGCTCAGGGCGAAGGGCCAGTCCCGGGTGTATCGGGTGCCAAGGTAGGAGGACAGGATCATCACGCCCTTGGAATGTATGGAACCGCCCAGTTTGCTTTCCCGCTCGATGTCCAGGACCGTACCCTTGCCCAGGCGCACGGTGGCGGTGATACGCGCCGGCAGTCCGAAGCTGACATCGCTCAGGCGAAACACACTCAGGCCATTGACCTGGGCTGGCTTGCTGCCGGCGGTGTCAATGAGGATGTCGTTTCTTTGTATTGCTTCGAGAATCTGCTCGTACATCCGGCTATGGCGATCCCGGGCCCACCGGATTGCCTGTTGCACGTCCCCGGTTTCCACTTGTCGGCCCCCACGCTCCTGGCAGATGTGATCAGCCTCGGAGAGCAGGTCGGCGAGGCCCCGCAGGCGGGTGGACAGCTTTTCCGCGTCGCCGGCATATCGGGCGCCTTGTTCGATCACCCGGGCAACCGCGGCGGCACTGAAGGGTTTCAGGTCCCGTTGCCTGGCCAGGGAGGCGATTATGCGGCCGTATAGAGCCGTGTTTTCCGGCGTCCTGTCCAGTTGGTCGTCAAAGTCCGCCGCGACCTTGAACAGCTCGTTGAAATCGGGATCATATTCGCTGAGCAGGTAGTAAAGGAGCCGGCTGCCCACCATTACTACCTTGACCCTTAGCGGTACCGGCTCCGGCTCAAGGCCCTCGGTACTGGCCAGGCTCAACAGGGCGCCTGCCGACTCGATTTTTACGCAGTTGCGGAACAGGGCGCGCTTGAGGCTCTCCCAGGCCAGGGGCTGGGTAAGAACTCTTTCCGCGTCGACGATGATGTAGCCCCCGTTTGCCCGGTGCAGGGAGCCGGGGCGGATCAGCCGGTAATCGGTGACCAGGTTTCCGAATTCCACCCGGTGTTCGACATTGCCAATCAGGTTCTGGTGACTGGGCATGCTCTCGTAAACCACCGGAGCACCCTGTTCGGGCTGGTTTTCCACCATCAGGTTGACCGAATACCTGTGCAGGGCCGGTTGGGGCTCATGGCCGGTGAGCAGTCCCAGGCCCGGGCCGGGACCCTCGATGGGCTGGAATTGCTGGCTGTGTTCCAGGGCGTCGGCTTCCATGGCGTCCAGGTATTCAACGATGCCGGGTAATTCCTTGTAGCGTTCGCGCAGTTCCTGGATCAGACCCCCCACGCTGAGTATGATGACGTGCTTGTCCAGCTCCCGCATGCGTTCGCGCCGTTCCTTGTGCCAGGCGGGCAGGCCTTCCAGGTGTTTTTTCAATTTTTCGCTGAGCCGGGCGATGGCCTCTTCGGTCTTACGCCGGGTTTTTTCGGGCAAGGCCTGGAATTCCTTCTCGCTGATGACCTGCCCTTTACGTACCGGCGCGATGGCAAAGCCGTTGGGCGTGGGCATCAGGGTCAGCCCGTTTTCCTCGGCTTCCTCGCCAATCTCGGCCAGGGCTCTTTTGTGGCGCTCCTGGAGTTCCTGGTGGAGTTCCTCGACCTGGGCCTGGTAACTTTCAGATTCGAATGCGGCGGGTATGGACGCCTGCAAATCCTCCACCAGGCCGGCGATATCATCTCGAAACCTGGGACCCAGGCCGGGCGGGAGCAGCAGGTGTCGGGGCTTTCTTTCATCGCGAAAATTGTTGACGTAACAAAGATCGCCGGGGGCTTCCCGGCCGGCGCTTTCCTGTTCCAGGAACTGCTGGATGATCTCGTGGCGCAGCGATCCCGGTGTTCCCAGCACGTAGAGGTTGAAACCGGGTCCATCCACCCGGGAGCCGAATTCCAGTGCCGCCCCTGCCCGGTGCTGGGCAAGTAGCCTGGGGAGTTCCCTTGCCTGGTTGGTGTCGGTGAAGTCCAGCTCGCCCGGGTCACAGCGGCGTCTAGCCTGGTCCGGGGTGACAGTCCTGGGAGGAACATTCGTATTCATCGGTCACGCATCCCTGCGTATGCCGTCTGCCGGGCCGAGCTTCCTGGCCCGGGTGGCGGCTCGCGCGATCAAAGCGGCCGATGAGCCCTTGCTTGCCCTCGAGCCGCCTCGTGGCGACCCGAGGGCGGTGGTGTATCAGCCGCGGGCCTTTACATTGCCGGTGCGGCGGTCGCGGTAGGCTTCCAGCTGCCGCTGGGCAGCCTCGAAGGCATCGCGGATCGCCACGTAGGCATCTTCATGGGCGGCGTTGTCGTCGGGGCTTCTGTTCGCCACGATTTCCTTTTCCGGCACCATGATGTCAATCAATACGCGGTAGTGCTTGCCCTTGTGCTGGTGCTTGTGGGGAGCCTCCACAACCACCTGCATGGACATGATATCCGAGAAGAAGCGCTCCAGTTTGCTGGCGCGCTCACGGATGTTGTTTTCTATTGCGTCCGAGGGATCAAGTCCCCTGAAGGTGATTTCTAGCGGTTTTTCCATAGTAAATTGCTTTTAGTTTGTGGTCACAGTTATATCCTAACCCCACAGCGTCTTCTGGGCATTAGGTGATTTACCTAGGGCTCGTAATTGCCCTCAGGCGTTAGTCGATTCTAGACCAATGCTAGCTGTGAATCTGCGGCTTACGCGCTCCAGGGAGGCAAAAAAAAGGGCGCGAGCCAATTGGCACGCGCCCATGGGATGGTTCCCCGAGGAGCTTCCGTCAGTCTTCCAGGGATACCTCGTCGTCGGAGGTGTCCAGGGTCATGTTCACCGCATCCCAGCTTCCTCGCGCCTTCACGATGGTTTCCCCGACCACGATGCGGTCGACCATGCTGGCGCAGTCCAAGGGTTGCTCATCCAGTCCCTCACAGCTGGTTGCGCCGCTGTCAATGGAAACGGTCTTGCCCAAAATGGTCAGGGTGAATCCGCCCGCGCTGGTGTCCTTGCTGTCTACGATACCCTGCAGCAGTACCCTGGATTCCGGGTCGTCCTGCTCAATTCGGCTCGCCTCGACTGTGTTGCTTCCATCTGCTGTTTCAGTGCCGTTGACCATGACGAAGTCTCCGGTCACAAGCCCGCCTGTCCGCATTGTCTCCACGCGGGTGGTATCCGAAATATTTACCATGATGCCCGCGCTGGAGCCGGAGTCTCCCAGCAGGTAGATGGTGTCTCCTGCCACTTCGTCGATGGTCGCTTCGATACGTACCTCTGTACGGCTGCGGAATTCCATTTCGTCGGCAATCAGTATGCCGCTGCTGAAGCTACCCTCGACCTCGGCTTTTACGCCATCAATGATGTCGGCCTGGCTAAATCCGGTGGGCGTGTACTGCGTGCCCTGGTCCACCTGGACCTGGACGCCACCGATCATGAAGCTGGCACAATTGCCGGCTGGGCAGCCGCTGATATAGCCTTCCACCTCGGCCTCATCGTTATCTTCCGCATCATCGGATATACCCTGGGTTTTCAGCTCGACCCTGCTGGCCAGCATGCTGGAGCCGGCAAGGTTTACGTCCTGAAGATCGGCTTCTGCCTCGACAAACAGTCCGGCGGCGGGTTGTTCGCTGCCAAAATTCACCAGTTGGGCGGAGGAGTAGTCCACCGTGAGACCGCCTAGCACGAAGGTCTGGGCGCCGGTGTCGGCGGATTCAATCACGCCTTTGACTTCAACACGGGTGCAGTCTGTTTTCCTTTCGATTCGACTGGCGTCAATACTGCTAGTGAGGGGGTTTGGCAAACCATACACCTCAACGCAGTCGGTACCCGGAACCAGTAAATCCAGGCTGCTGAAATTATCCAGCGAGGTGCCGGCGGATACGATCACAGTCTGTCCCATAACATTCATGCTGCCGACCCGGGTATCGCCCGGTTCGGGGCTTACCGAGAAGACCAGCCCTTCCACTGCCTCTTCCAGTTCTACGCTTCGGGCCTCCCGGCTGCCATCGCTCATGATGTCTGCGGTGACGATGACGTAGTCACCTATCTTGAGCGAGTTTTCCGATACGGTGAGTCCGTCGGAAGTAATGGTCGCCGTGCTGATGTCGTAGTGCTGGCCATTTACGATGATGCTGCCGAAACCGGTGATGATTCCGACCGCGAATCCGGTTCCTGAAATACCTCCGGTTGGGGGTGGTGCGGTATTGCTGCTGCTACCGCCTCCGCCGCATGCCGCGACAAGGGCAAGGGTTGCAGCTGCAACGGTTGCGCGAAGTCGAGAATGATTCATGTCTGTTCTCCTGGATTGCGAGAATCCTTGATAAAATAGATGCCTGCACCCACCCTCACCGGGCGGTTCTTGCGGCCTGAGGGTCTGGGCTGGTCATGCTGGCTCAGCCAGGCATCCAGTTTTTCCAGAAACTGTTGTCCTTCTTTCTTAAGTAACTCGTGGAACTGTTCCGCTGTTTCCTCGGTTACATTCAAGTTACTTACCAGGCGCTCGAAACGCGGGCCGCCCTCGCGCTGGTTGTTCAGGTTGTGGGCCACGGTGGATGCGTGGTCGTGGAGTGCCAGGCCAGCCTGCCTGAGCAAGGAGGGGTCCGACAGGTCTGGCGTGAAAACACGGCTTAGTACGAGATATTTTCCGCCCTGTTCCTTGATGAGCTTGAGACGCAACAGCTCCTTGGTGAATGCCACCGGAGGAATGTCCCCCGCATAGCGCTTTAGCAGATCTCCAAATTCCCCGGCCTGGTCGGTTTTCAATAGTTCTCGAGGTTTTCCGTCCTGGTCCAGGAAGTCGGGATCCTGGTGCCACCCGGCAAGCAGCCTGGGAATCTGCGTTTCCCGGACCTCGGATTCTTCGCTGTCCTGGTCGGAGCTATGTGATTCGCGAATTCGGGCGACTTCCCGGCGGCTGATACCGGTGAGCAGCGCGACCCTGGAGGCGTTGGTTTGCCTGCCGGCGATTCCGTAGTCTTCGCTGGCGGCCTCGACAAAGGCGTATTTTCCCAGGTCTGCGAACTCTTTCCAGCTAATCCCTCCCCTGATGAGAATCCGGGCGATGGGCTTCAGGAGGTAGCGTACCGCTGCCCTCAGGGTTTTCTGAGATTGTTCTGATTTAATCATTTTCAAATATCCCATGCATATGTGCAAAATACGCACATATATGAATTTGTCAAGGGCTGAACGTTAAATCTTGGGGGGCTGGATTATCTGGCGAGTTAGGCGGCCCAGAGGGTCCACACTCCAATCAGGATGAATCCGGCGCCAGCCACGTAAGACAGGTAACGCGGCTGGATGAAATCTGCCACCAGTCCCCCGGCCAGCACGCCAAGGGCCGAGGTCAATACCAGTGCGAGGCTCGCACCGATAAATACGGTCATCCTGCTGACTTCCTGGTCGGCCGCAAACAGCAGGGTGGCCAACTGTGTCTTGTCCCCCAACTCGGCGATAAAAACGGTGGCAAACACGGTCAGCAGGAGTTTCAGGTCCATCGGCGGAATCCTCGGGCATTGGGGATTGAGTGAATACCGCGATGATATGGCTGGTGAGTGGCGTCGCGCCAGTCCCGGCAGGCGACCCGGATTCGGGAAACCACAAGATCCTGACCGGATTCCGGGAAGAATCCTGGACAAAAAAAGATCCGCCAGCGGCGGATCTAAATCAGGGGGAGTTCCAAATGTCTTGTAGGTATCGTAAATCATCGCTGACACTAGTCAAGAGAAATATTACGCATGTTATTGACAATAAAGGAATTTATTCGAGAATTCTCTTGGCTAAAATGCTACAGAATCGATTTCTGGGCCTAATTTGGCCTAAGTTTCTGTTGCGCGAATGAGACAGGCGATTTTTTGCCTGGCGGGGAATTTCCGGTCATGGGGGTGTCGGGTGGGCTAAGTCAGGGCTTTCAGCGCGAAACCCGGGCGCTGCCACGAAAAATAAAGGCGACCCGAAGGCCGCCTTTTATCGAGAGCCTCTGTGAGATTGGCCTATTTCGCCATGCTCGCCTGTATGGCTTCGCCAAGAATCTCCAGGGCGGTGGCGTCGCAGGGTGGCAATTGGGCGTCGCTTTGGGCAATCGGGGTAACACGCTTTCCCCATCGCAGGATACCGGCACCGCAGGTAAGTCCTGCGCCGAAGGCCGCAAGCAACAAGGTGGAACCGGGCTTTACTCGACCGGCCTCCAGGGCTTCGGTTAGTGCCACAGGCACGGTTGCCGCCGACGTGTTGCCGTAGCTGCCAATATTGACGACGACCTTTTCTGAGGGAACTCCCAGGAATTTGGAAAGGCTGTCGATAATCCGGACGTTTGCCTGGTGTGGCACCACCAGGTTCACCTCTTCCTTGGATATTCCGGACTTTTTCAAGACGTATTCACTGGCTTCCTGCATGCCCTTAACTGCGCGACGGAAGATTTCGCGTCCGTCAAACTGGATGGTCAAGTTGTGATAATCCGTTTGGAATCGGTTGCTTGCGGACCCGAAGTCGGCAATTTTCAGGGCTTCGGCTGCGGTGGCGTCGCAGGTTAGCTTGGAGGCAAGCAGGCCTACGGGTTCGTCAGTGGCTTCAAGGATGACCGCGCCCGCGCCGTCTCCAAACAGCACTGCAGTCTCGCGGTGGGTCCAGTTCAGATACCAGGTAATGCGCTCCGCTCCTATGACCAGGATGCGCCTGTGGTCTCCAGCCTTGATCATCGAGGTGGCGACACTCAGGCCATATATAAACCCGGTACAGCCGGCATTCAGGTCGAACACCCCTGCATTGCTGGCACCAATGGCGAGTTGGGCAGCCGCGGCGGCGCTGGGAATATTGGTATCGGGCGTGCAGGTGGCGAGGATAATCATATCCAGGTCTTCCGCATCCAACCCCGCAGCGGCAAGGGCGCGTAGGCCGGCCACTGCTGCCAGCTGGCTGGTTGGCACATGGGAGACACGGCGTTCGCGAATACCGGTCCGCGAGGTTATCCACTCATCGGTGGTGTCGATGACGGTGGCCATCTGGTCATTAGTGAGGACTGAGGGGGGCATGCATTTGCCCCAACCGGTGATTTCTGCGTGCATAGCTGCGCCTGCCAAATGATTTTTTGGAGTATCTCAGTAATTCAGGCGTGTAGCCAGATTCGCCCCGGGTGTTCTCGCGAGCCTCTCAGCCCTGGCTGCGCGCGTAGCGCTTGGGCTGGGTTTCGTAGCTTTTCATTCTAAGGCCGGCGCCGTTTTCCGAAACATGGGCAATGACAGCGTTCCGTCTATGTATCCGGGTCAGGGTGCCCAGGTCTACGGCGAAGATAAGCTCAACCTCCGTTCCCCGGGGGAGCGAGAACCTGCTTCCTTCAAGAAAAACCCCGGTTGAACTGACATTGCTGGCCTTGCAGCGCTGGATCGGTTGTCCTGGAACCGACACGTATACTTGCGTTCGCGCCGGGTGTCTCATGTGTATCCGTCGATCCATGGTCTTAATATGCCTTTCTTGTATACCGCGTTATCCCGGCTTTGGAGCCAGGCAATTGTGGGTCATGTCCTGGCTACCAAGCTGACTGTACCAAGAAATGCCCGGATATTGAAAAGACTTCTTCAAACGCCCCGACTCGACCTCCACTTTTGGCTTTAAGCGTCCTTCTCGGGAAGCCGGGAGCACCAGAGTGCCTCGCCGACGACCCGGATGGGGTGTGTTGAGAAAATAAGCCTCCGAAACCCCAAGTATTTCTTCCGGGGAGGTTTACCCGCGACCCGGCACACCTATATAATCGCCGGCTCGAGTCTCACCGGATGGGTAATCCGGTGAGGGTTCACTAATGTCTGGGCTGTTGACTTGGTTCTTCAATCCTTGCAAAATGGTGGGCTTGTGTTCGTGGAGGGATACCCAAGCGGTCAACGGGGGCAGACTGTAAATCTGCTGGCTCAGCCTTCGGAGGTTCGAATCCTTCTCCCTCCACCAGTTTATTGGGTTCAAGCCAGGTTTTTTCACTGGCCTAGCGGATCGGGAAACAGCTGGAATGCTCGCTTTTTGGGCTTTATCCAGTGGCGTGGCGGGTGTCGTATAATGGTCATTACCTCAGCCTTCCAAGCTGAAGATGTCGGTTCGATTCCGATCACCCGCTCCACTGACTTGAGATATTTCCCGGCGCTGGCCAATACGCGGGAAAGTTGAAATATTGATTTGGCCCACGTAGCTCAGTGGTAGAGCACTCCCTTGGTAAGGGAGAGGTCACCGGTTCAAATCCGGTCGTGGGCTCCAGTCCCTGTCCAGAGTTGGACAGGGTTGAAGAAACATAAAGGCTTACTACTTTTACAATCGCGGGGAGAACGGGCGATGTCGAAAGAGAAATTTCAACGTACAAAGCCCCATGTGAACGTGGGAACGATCGGTCACGTGGATCATGGCAAGACTACGCTGACAGCAGCGCTGACCAAGGTCATGGCTGAGAAGCATGGTGGTG
>JAOTSW010000223.1 GCA_029864735.1 Chromatiales bacterium
GCACTGGACGTGGCCAATTGCCTGGAAACAAGATTGCCGGGATATCACGCAATTGGCGCCCTGGCTGCTGAACTGACGGGAGAGTCAGACGAGGGCTTCGCCATGTTTCCGGACGGCAATGCTTCGGTCGCACGGATGCTGGTACGCTCCATGGTGCCAGCCGCCGCCCCGGGCAACAGCATGCAAGACATCGTCTGCGCCAATTTCGATTACGCCAGGCTGGACCAGTCAGGCCAGCCGGTTCGCATTCGCCTGAACGCCACGGCGGTCCAAACCCGCAACGTGAATCTTCCGGGCAACCGCCCAGGCGTGGCGGTGGACTATGTCCGCGGTGGCAAGGCCTTTCGCATCAACGCGGGCCAGTGCATCCTTGCGTGTAACAACAACCTTGTGCCCCACCTGGTGCCGGACCTGCCGGAAGAACAAACCCTGGCCCTGCAGTACGCACAAAAAGTTCCCATCATGGTGAGCAATGTCTTGCTGGCTGATGGCAAGGCAGTGGAGCAAGCCCGTTTCGGTAGCGCCCATAGCCCCGGTCGCCTGCATGCCGAGACCTGGAATGTGAGCGGCTTCGGCATGGCCCCGGGCAGTCGCGACTTTGACCCGGCCGAACCGGCCATGATCCAGTTCTATGGCGGCATCGGCATGCCCGAGGCAGGCCCGGTAGCGCGAGACCAGTACAAGGCGGCCCGACGAAAATTACTGAGCATGAGTTTTGAAGATCTCGAGCGCGAGGTTCGTGACCACCTGGCAGGTTTGCTGGCTGACAGCGATTTCGACCCCGCACGGGACATCAAGGCCGTAACAGTAAATCGCTGGCCCCATGGTTATGCCTACGAATACATCAGCCTCCACGACCCGGATTGGCCTGCGGGTCAGGCGCCTCATGAAATCGGACGCCGCACCCATGGCCGTATCGCCATCGCCAATTCTGACGCGGGTGCCTACGCCTACCTGGACAGCGCGGTTGAACAGGGTCTGCGGGCTGTGGACGAACTGATTAAACTATAATATCGGACACCATTGCCAAGGAGCCTGCCATGAGCGGCAACCTGCTGGAAAAAAACAATTTCAGAAAACTGTATGTCCTGGCCCTGGTGATTCTGGTCAGTGTGTTGTTCTTCAACATGATCGGCGCCTTCCTGGAAACCCTGCTACTGGCCGCGGTGTTCAGCGGCATGGCCTATCCCTTGTTTCGCGTGCTGGAGAGCCGGCTGGGCGGACGGCGCACCCTGTCCGCTGCGCTCACCCTGCTCATCGTGTTGCTGGTGGTGGTGATCCCCCTGATGGGATTGATGGGAGTCGTGGTTGCCCAGGCCCTGAAAGTTACCGAGTTACTCCGCCCCTGGGTGGAACAACGCGTGCAGGATGGTGGTACCGACTGGCGCCTGCCCCCGTGGTTCCCGATGATCGAATACATCGAACCCTACCGGGACCAGATCATCGCCAAGGCGGGCCAATTGGCCGCGAAACTGGGCAACCTGATGGTGGGCAGCCTGTCCAAGGCCACCCAGGGCACGGTGATGTTCTTCCTGCATCTTTTCATCATGCTTTACGCCATGTTCTTTTTCCTGCTGGGCGGCCCGGAAATTACCCGTACCCTTTTCGCTTACGCCCCCCTGTCCACCAAAAACAAGGAACTGATTTTCGAGAAGGGCGTGTCTATTACCCGGGCCACCTTGAAAGGTACCTTTATCATTGGCGCACTGCAGGGCGTTTTGGCCGGCCTGGCCTTCGCCGTGGCGGGTATTGAAGGTGCCGCATTCTGGGGCACCATCATGGGCGTCCTGTCGGTGATTCCCGGCATTGGCGCAGCGCTGATCTGGATTCCGGCGGTGATCTACCTGCTGGCCACTGGCCAGAGTGTAGCCGGCCTGGGCCTGCTGGCCTGGTGCGGCATCGTGGTGGGATCGGTGGATAATATTCTCAGACCCAAACTGGTGGGCGGCGACACCAAGATGCCCGACCTGCTGATCCTGCTCAGCACCCTGGGCGGGCTGGGCATGTTCGGCGCATCCGGCATCATCATTGGCCCGGTCATCGCCGGCCTGTTCATGACCGTCTGGGATATCTTCGCCCTGGCCTTCCACGATGAGCTGCCCGATGCGCCGCCGCTGATACCGGAGCCCCAGGCCATGGAACTCCCGGACGAAGACACTTGAGTCGGAACCGCCGGATAATTCCCGGTACCGTGGGATCCAAACCAGCTTTTTTCGCGATATGGGAACTTCAACGTTTTAAGGCCCTCCAATGCTAAAGTATGAAGGGTCGTAAGTTTCCAATTCACGCTATCTTCGATAATACCGGCGTGCACCATGGGGGTTTGACTTAGCCACTAATTTACTCATGATGGACGAAGCCCAGGGAGGGTAAAAACATTCCATGAGCCTGATTGCAGAGCTAAAAAGACGTAACGTAGTCCGTGCCGGCTTGTTGTACGCGGTAGGCGGCTGGGTGGTACTCCAGGTTGCCGATGTGCTGGCCCAACTGCTGGGGCTGCCGGACTGGACTCTGCGTTTTGTCGCGTTCATCCTGATGCTGGGTTTTCCCCTGGTACTCATATTCTCATGGGTTTTCGAGCTGACTCCCGAGGGAATCAAGCGCGAAAGGGATCTACCCCCTGATCGGGAGACAACACCGGCCTCGGCCAGAAAGTTCAACCTGGCTATTGCAGGACTGGTGGCCATCGCAATATTGATCGTGCTGGGGAACTTCGCGAGCAAACCGGCCGACATGCTACTGAAACAAGGTCCAGGCGATTCGACAGCGACCTTGCCGGCACCCCCGGGTTCTTCGGTATCAACAACAAATAACAACGGCGAAGTCGTGGCGCCGGCCACTTCTATCGCCGTGCTGCCCTTCGTCAACATGAGCTCTGATCCAGAGAATGATTACTTCGCCGACGGCCTGTCGGAGGAGTTGCTCAATGTGCTGGCCCAGATTGAGGGCTTCAAGGTCGCGGGGCGTACCTCATCGTTCACCTTCAAGGGCGAAAACAAGAACCTGCAGGAAATTGGCCGAACCCTGAACGTAGGTACTGTGCTGGAAGGCAGCGTTCGAAAATCCGGAGACCAGGTTCGGGTCACGGCGCAGTTGATCAGCGTGAAAGACGGCTATCACCTGTGGTCCAACAGTTACGACCGCAAGCTGGACGATATTTTCAGCATCCAGGACGACATCGCACGCCAGGTAGTCGGCGCATTGAAAAAAACCCTGCTGGCCAGCCAGGACGAGGTGGTACTGGAGCGGCGGCCTACGGACAACCTGGAGGCTTATCAACTTTACCTGCGAGGGCGTCACCAGCTCGCCAAGCGCACTTTGCAGGGCCTGCAACTGGCGCTGGCCGCCTTTCGCGAGGCGACGGAACTGGACCCCAAATTTGCCAGGGCCTGGACCGGGGTTGCCGATGCCCAGAGCCTGATGGCCAGTTATGGCTACTTACCCATTACCGGCATGAAAGATAACGCCGAATTTGCCATTGAACAGGCCCTGGCACTGGACCCTGGGCTGGGCGAAGCATATGCC
This sequence comes from Chromatiales bacterium, assembly GCA_029864735.1. Lineage (GTDB taxonomy): Bacteria > Pseudomonadota > Gammaproteobacteria > Steroidobacterales > BM003 > CAKZML01. The sequence goes on from JAOTSW010000223.1 coordinate 3,526, forward strand.
TCCAAAGGGTTATTGCTCAGCCAATTGGACGGCAACACCGAGGATATCATCGCCTTGTATAACAAGGCACTGGAACTGAATCCCAATAACAGCCTGGCCCACATGTGGCTGGCGGGACAACTCGGGGCGTCGAATTCCGAGGCGGGGCTGAAACATCTGCGGATAGCCTATTCACTGGACCCTCTATCCCGAGTCGTGCTGTTCAACCTGGCGAGCTACCTGATGGTGACTGGCCATTACGAG
>JAOTSW010000073.1 GCA_029864735.1 Chromatiales bacterium
CCGTTTGGCGCGGTGTTCACCTACTATCTGCCCGAGGCTGTCCTGAGCAAGAAGGACCAGCGGCGGGAGAGCGAGAAGGTCCTGGAGGCAGCAGGAAAGAACACACCGTTCGCCGGATGGGAGTCCTACGAGGCAGAGCAACTCGAAGGCGCGCCCGCCATGTTGCTGACGGTGACCGATTCACAGGGCAAGGTTGTTCGTCACCTGGAAGCTCCGGCGGAGGCCGGTTTCCACAGGGTTGCCTGGGACCTGCGTTACCCGGACGTCGCCCCCTGGGTGGCCGAGGATCAGCGCAGCCCCTGGGATAATCCCGCCGGCGTGTTGGCGGCCCCGGGAACCTACACCGTAAGCCTGTCTCGCCGGGTGGACGGCAAACTCCAGCCCACCGGTGAAAGCCAGGCATTTAACGTGGTATCCATTCGCGAGCCGGTGCTGGCCGGATCCGACCAGTCCCAGCGGGTTGAATTCTCGCGCCGGGTGGATGAGTTGGGTCGCCGTGTGAACGGTGCGGCCTCCGCGTTGGACGAGCTTGCCAAGGACCTGGACGCGATAAAGGACAGCCTGGTTCGTTCCACGGCTGATCAGTCGTTGTACGCCCAGGCTCATGCCTTGCAGCAAAAAGCCAATAGACTGGTCATGGCTATTAATGGCAATTCCAAGCGCCAGATGATGGGTGGAGGTGGGCAGCTGCCCATCTCGGCAAGGTTGGGGGTTGCTGCAATTGGTGCACGGGCCACTGCCTATGGACCCACCCAGACCCAGCGCGACAGCCTGGCTATCGCCGAGGAGGCGTTCTCGGCCCTGGAGCCCGAGCTGGATGAACTGGTCAACAGGGAACTGCCGGAGCTCAAGGGGCAGATGAATAGCACGGGCGTACCGTGGACGCCGGGCAGGGGTATTCCCCGCCTGTAATCGGGATTTGTGTATGGATGGCAGACTTGGGTCTGCCATCCTGCATATCGGGCAGTGGGCCGAGAGGCAAGGTGCGCTGCCTTTTCGTTTTTAGAGTTTTTGCCAGGGAATGTTAAGTGACCAAGCCATCAGACAATGCCGAGGAAAGTAATACCTGGAACCGCCAGATTGATGACAAGGGTGAGTTCGTTCGTAAGGAAACCGTTTTCCATTCATGGATCAAGAGCGACGGAAGCAGCGATTTTCGTCCCGAGACGGACCGCTATCACCTCTATGTTTCTCTTGCCTGCCCGTGGGCTCACCGAACCCTGATCTATCGCAAGCTCAAGGGGCTTGAGTCAGTGATCAGCGTGGATGTGGTCGATCCTATTCTTCCGGGACAGGGGTGGACCTTCGAGCAGAGTTCTCCCGGGGCCACCGGCGATACAGTCAACGGCCTGGATATTCTCAGACAGGCTTATGAATTGGCCAGCCCCGGCTATGACGGCGTGGTGACGGTACCGGTGCTGTGGGACAAGGCTCGGAAGACCATCGTGAATAACGAGTCCTCGGAAATTATCCGGATGTTTAACGCGAGGTTTCAGGACCTGGCGAATAATCCCGAATTGGACCTTTACCCCGAACCCTTGCGTGACTCCATCAACGAGATAAACAGCTGGGTGTACGACGAAATCAATAACGGTGTGTACCGTGCAGGTTTTGCCCGCACCCAGAAGGCTTACAGCTCGGCGGTGTCCCGGCTGTTTGCGGCACTGGATCGGGCGGAAGCCATCCTGGCAAGAAGTCGCTACCTGTGCGGAGACACCCTGAGTGAGGCAGATATCCGCCTTTTCGTGACCCTGGTGAGGTTTGATGCGGTATACGTTACCCACTTCAAGTGCAACATTCGGCGGATTGTCGATTATCCGAATCTTTGGGGCTTCACCCGGGACATCTATCAAATTCCCGGTGTGGCGGAGACGGTGAATATGGAGCACATCAAGCGCCACTATTTCGAGTCTCACCGGCACATCAATCCATTCGGCATCGTGCCTGACGGGCCGGAACTGGACTTCACCACGCCTCACGGCAGGGGATGAACTTGCCTGGCGACGGGTTTGCCGTCAACTAACCCCGGCTTCCCATTTAAAAAGCCCCTGCTTCAGAAATTGAAACAGGGGCGTTTTTGTCGTGTCTGTGCCTAGCGCCTGCGGGGCGTGGGCCTGGTGGCGGAGGGCAACTGCGAAGGCCTTCCGCCTGATGGAGGCCGTGTCCCCGGGGGTCTGTTAGCCGGTGGCCGGCTTGGAGGAGGGCCTACCGGTCGTCCGTAACCCGGGGGGTAGCGGTAGTAGGGGTCATACCAACCACTGCCGCCGTAATAGCCGTAGCTCACACCGACATGGACACTGGTACTGGTGCTGTCGCAGCCGGCGATGAATAGCGCGGGCAGGAATCCGAGCAACAGGGCGAACAGAATGCGTCTGATACGGTTCATTGGCTCGCCTCCGTGTTGTCCTCGGGGTAATCCCAGGTTACCAGTCCCATGTAGGCGCCCGAGGGATCCTTGATCACCGCCAGGCGGCCATCGAGTACCTCTGGAGACGGTGCGAACAGGATGGTTCCGCCCAGTTCTTCCACCCGTTTCAGCGTTGCCGGGATATCAGCGACCTGCACGTAGCCCAGCCAACTGGCCACCCCTTTTTCGGCGTCTGCGAGGGAATTGATGCTGGCTCTGAGGTAATCCTGGCTGGCGATGATGTACTGACCTTCAGAATCTTCCCGTTCGAAAACCTCACACTGGCAAATGCCCTCGTAAAGCGCAGCCGAGGCCGCTGGATCAGCGCTGTACAGCTCTCGCCACAGCCACTCGCCATGGGTTGATCTGTAGTCTTCCGGATCGCCGGTGGATGAGCGCATCAAGCCCACCAGGGCCTGGTCGGGCCCCATTACGATGGCGAACTCTCCGCGCTGATCAAAGCTGCGACGGCTGAGTACGGTTCGTCCTCCAGCGTCGGCCACCAGATTTTCGGCGCGAGCCACGTCGTCTACCGACATATAGTGGATCCAGCGTCCATAGGGCGTCTGCTCGTCAGGTGCCTCGTGGTAAGCGAGCCCGGCGACGGGACGGCCCTCGATCGTGAACAATCCATAGGTTTCCGGGGCTGGACGAATTTCCTGCCAGCCCAGGTTGAACAGTGATGTGTAGAACGTCTTGACGCTCTCCACGTCATCGGTCACCAGGTCGGCCCAGACGAATTTACCTGCCAGTACCTTGTTGCTTGGCGGATCGGTCAGGGGTGGGAGCCCGGGCTCCGAAGCCTGGATGGCTGGCGCAGTCAGTAATAGCGCCATGGCGGTCATGCTGATTATTTTCAACGTTTACTAGCTCCATTCCTTGGTAGACGGTGCCCCCATCTTGGGCCAGCCACATGGCAATGCGCAAGGGATAGCCGGTGATTGGCCCGGCGCCTGCGAGCCGCAGAGCCACGTGGGAAGCATTAAAAGAGGCTATAGCGGGAAGCGAATTGGCGAGACAGCATTCCGGATTGGAACCCATCAAAACTTCGTTCATCATCAAGCTACGCCTCTGCGCAAGATTAAGGAGGGAGGCGTCGTGCCTCACATATATAAGAGTCAAACAATGCGCTGGACCGTGGTTGTGCTAATGCTGATTGTGCTGGCATTGCTCTTGTTCGAGATTGCAATATTGTAATCGCGTAACGAATCACGGTGGTTTGGAGTGCCTGTCCATATAAGATGGGCACAAAGGGAGGCTCGTGGCATAGTCTCGGGGTCTTAGTGACTTCCCGGACCGATGCGATGAAGATAGTAGCCGCCCTGTTTCTCTTGTTTAGCCTGAACCTGTCCGCCGCCGAGTTGAGCATTGAGCGCTTGTTTGACGCTCCTTCGCTGTCGGGTCCAACTCCGCAATCCCTGAAGATTTCACCTGACGGCAAGCTGGTGACCTTTCTGCGTGGCAAGCCATCCAGGCAGTTCGAACTGGATTTGTGGGCGAGGAACATCGCCAGTGGCCAGGAGACCCTGCTAGTGGATTCGGCGACCCTGGTTTCCGGCGATGGCGAACTGTCTGATGAGGAGAAGGCCCGGCGGGAGCGCCTGCGCATTGGCCAGCTCAGTGGCATCGTGGCCTACGACTTTTCTTCTGACGGCCGTCGCCTGCTGTTTAGCCTGCAGGGAGAGGTGTATGTCTATGACCTGGGGGATAACAAGGGCGTGAAACGCCTGACCGACAGTGCTTCCCAGGAGATTGACCCGCAACTTTCGCCGGGCGGCACCTTTGCTGCATATGTGAGAGATCAGAATTTATATATTCGGCCGCTTGCCGCTGCCGATGAGCTGCCCATAAGCAGTGACGGGAAAGGCGCAGTGGCTTATGGGATGGCCGAGTTCATCGCCCAGGAAGAGATGGATCGCTACACCGGGTATTGGTTCTCTCCCGATGATTCGCGCATTGCCTACACCCGGATTGATGAGTCCGGCGTTCAGTTGGAAGAGCGCACCGAGATATACGCCGATGGCGCCCGCACTTTCAAGCAGCGCTACCCGGCGGCGGGAACTGCCAACGCAGTGGTGCAATTATTCGTCAGGGATCTGGATTCCGGTGAAGTTCGCGAAATGGACCTGGGCGAGAACAAGGATATCTATCTAGCCCGGGTGGACTGGTTCCCGGACAATCGTCACCTGGCCGTGCAACGCCAGAGCCGTGACCAGAAAACCCTTGAGCTGATCAAGTACGACGCCCTGACCGGCGAGAGCCAGGTGCTGGTGACCGAGACCAGTGATGCCTGGGTGGATTTGCACAACGACCTGCACTTCCTGGAGCGCCAGGACGCCTTCACCTGGAACTCGGCGCGCAGCGGCTATGACCACCTCTACCTGTATTCCAATGATGGAAAGTTGATTCGCCAGCTTACCCGGGGCGAGTGGGTCGTGACCGCCGATCGTCGGGCGGAGTCTTCCATCAAGGCGGTGGACGAGGAGAACGGATTTCTCTATTTCACCGGAACCTACACGACACCCATCGAGCGGCACCTTTACCGGGTGACCCTGGATGGCAGCGCCGCCGACAAACCTGAAAAAATCACTACCGGTTCAGGTTGGCATTTCGTCAATATGGATAAGAAGGGAAGCGCTTACCTGGACAGCTTCTCCTCACCGGACCGTCCGCCCCAGGTGAGCCTGCATAAATCCGATGGCAAACGCCTTGTATGGATTGCCGAGAATCCCCTGGACAAGACCCATCCGTATTACGAGTACCTGGCCGGCCATGGCGAGACAGAATTTGGCAACCTGCCGGCTGAGGACGGGCAGTCAATGCACTATTCGCTGATCAAGCCGTCAGATTTTGATTCAGCACGACGCTACCCTGTGGTGGTCATGGTATACGGTGGCCCGGCTTCCCAGCGTGTCAAAAAGACCTGGGGTGGTGGATTCGAGCAGTGGCTCAGTCGCCAGGGTTACCTGGTATTTGCCCTGGATAACCGGGGCACGCCTGATCGGGGCGCAGCCTTCGAGACACCTATCTACCTTAAAGCGGCCACCGTGGAAGTTGACGATCAACTGGCGGGAGTGGAATTCCTCAAGGGCCTGGAATTCGTCGACCCTTCCCGCATAGGAATTTACGGATGGAGCTACGGTGGCTACATGGCCCTGATGTGCGCAATGAAAACCGATGTTTTCGCGGCGGCCGTCTCGGGTGCACCGGTTACAGACTGGCGCTTGTATGACACCCATTACACCGAACATTACATGGGCGACCCCCGGACGGTTCCCGAGGCCTATGACGAAGCCAGTGTGTTGAGTTATGCCACGCAGTTGCAGACCCCCTTGCTGGTGATGCATGGGATGGCTGATGACAACGTGCTGTTCACCCATTCAACAAAATTGTTCGAGCTTTTACAGCGCGAAAACATCCCATTCGAGATGATGACCTATCCGGGCGAAAAGCATGGATTACTGAGAAACCCCGACGTGGGAGTGCACGGCTATGGCGCCATTGCTGCATTCCTGGACAGGCATCTTGGACCCGGTAAAGACTAAGACGAATTCTATCCCATTATGTGGAATTTATTTAAGTAAATCAGTTAGATAGGTAGTTATCCGCATTGCTCGAGAATGGGTCTATGGCCAACACTCCCCGGAATATCTGAATTTGCCCTGGAGAGTGTTATGAAGGTTACGGTACTTGGTGCGGGATTGGTTGGCGGTGCGATAGCCCGGGACCTGGCCCTGGATGAAGGGTTGAAGGTGTTGTCCATCGACCACGCTCCGGAGCTGTTGGAAAAACTGCAGGCCCAGGCCGATGTCGAGATAGCCTGTGCAGACCTTTCGGACGAGGCAATTCTCAAGTCAGCGATCAGCGATGCAGACCTGGTGGTGAGTGCTGTCCCCGGTAGCATGGGCTACCAGACCTTGAAACGGATCATAGAAGCCGGCAAGGACGTGGTGGACATTTCCTTCTTCGGTGAAGACCCCTTCGAGCTGGATGGCCTCGCCAAGCAAAATGGCGTCACCGCGGTGGTGGACTGTGGCGTGGCCCCGGGCCTGTCCAACGTAATCGCCGGTTACGTGCAAAGCAAGATGGAAAAAATCGACTCCTATATTTGCTATGTAGGTGGTCTGCCACGGGTACGGTCCTGGCCTTACGAGTACAAGGCCGTGTTCTCACCCCGGGATGTGCTGGAAGAGTTCACCCGTCCCTCTCGACTGGTGGAGCATGGCGAGCTGGTCGTGCGTCCCGCCTTGTCTGAAGTTGAACTGATCGATTTCAAGGGCGTGGGTACCCTGGAAGCGTTCAACACGGATGGCCTTCGTAGCCTGGCCCGGACCATGGACATTCCCTTTATGAAGGAAAAGACCATGCGTTACCCCGGTCATGCGAACCTTGTGCGTGCCTTCCGTGACAGTGGTTTCTTCGGCACCGAAGAGATCGACGTGGGAGGCCTGATGGTCAAGCCCATTGATGTCACGGCCAAGCTCATGTTCGAACAATGGCGCATGAAAGAAGGCGAGGAAGACCTCACCGTGATGCAGGTCATCATGGACGGTCAGAAGGATGGCAGGCGGGTGCGGCGCGACTTCTACCTGGTAGATGGCTACGACACGGAAACCCACACCACTTCCATGGCGCGTACCACCGGTTACACCTGTTCCATCGTGGCTCGCCAGGTGATGGAAGGCATGTTCACCCGCAAGGGAATCTGTCCTCCCGAATACGTGGGCGCCACCACCGGTTGCTACGAGCACCTGCTGGTAGAACTGGAGCATCGTGGAATTCACGTTGAAGAAGTCGTTACCGAGACGGAAGAGAGCTCGGAGGAGCGTTTTGTCAGCGTGTTTCAAAGGCAGATTGCCTGATTGAAAGCGGGCGGGGCGCAAGGCCCCGCCCATGTCCATGATCAAATCGAATATTGAGCCGGTGAAGGAATTCCGGGCAGCAAGAGGATGTTTCACATGAGAAAAATGCTCTTGCTTATTATTATTGTCGTTGCCGCCTTGCAATACTTCCAGGCAGAAGACCGGCGAGGGGTTTCTGTGCAGAAAGACTCCCCGCCTGAAGCCACTGCTCCTGCTCAATACCAACAGATTTCATCGCCAAAACCCGTCCCCCGGTTCAGTTGCGACGGTCGCCAGTATTGCAGCCAGATGACCTCCCGGGCAGAAGCGGAGTTCTTCGTACGACATTGTCCCAATGTGAAAATGGACGGTGACCGTGACGGGATTCCCTGCGAGAACGACACTCGCTTCTAATTCCAGGTTGGGGGTCCATCCCCGCATGCCATCCCTGGACCGCCAAGCAAGCTCATGGCGGCGGGCGCTGTCAGCGCAGGTGACAGCCCGCAGACAGCACCCGGTACCCAGCATAGACAAGCCCGGGCTCAGCAGCTGAGCCAGTCAGGAATTAGGGTAACTGTCACCAAAAAAAAGGGCCCGGCGTGAACCGGGCCCCGTGGTCTTCTGTTTTCTGTAGAGGTTTAGCGGGTCGGTGTGCTGACGTACTTGATGCCGCTCTGCCTGGCCCATTGGTTGATGGGCTCGATATCCTCACGGGTTACTCGCTGAAGCTCTGCCTCCAGGGTGGACCAACTGGCTTTCAGGTCCGCAAGACGTTCCAGCGCACCGGCGCTCACTGGCGGGCCGGAACCGTCCATGACATCCAGCACGTGGTGAATCTGCCCGTCCAGCATGGTGGGCCAGCCGTCCTCGTCCTCCAGTGTCCCGTGATTTCTCTGGGTGATCTGATCCTCCCAGCCATCGATGGCCGTGATGGCCCGGCTGCCGGCCTTGTGCAGCAATTCTGCATCCGGGTAATCAGCCATCAGGGTCTGGATTTGGGAACGTGACTTGCGGGCCGCCTCCAGGGTGCCCAGTACATGCCTGAGCAGGGAATTTACTTCTTCCACTCGGGCTTCAAGGGTCGCAATTTCTTCGTCACTGGCCTGTACCCTGGGGTCGGCGTGGACGGCGAAACTCGCTTGCTGGCTGGTATCGCCCAGCGTGACTTTCACGGTATATGTTCCGGGGACCACTCGCGGGCCACTAAAGCCACCGGCGTACAAGGGCACCTTGTCCAGGCAGGGCATGTTCTCCTGGCGTAAATCCCAGTTCCACTTGTTCAGACCTTGTTCCACGGTCGGATACTCGAATTCCGGGATCTTGCGCGCGTCTGCGTTACGCAGGCGGCAACGCTCGAAGTCGCTTTCCTCGCTGGAGTAGCTGCGTACCACGGTTCCGGCGGCATCCAGGATGTCGATGGCCAACGGACCTTCGACCTCGTCCTTGATGTAGTAGTACAAGGTGGCGCCACTGGGGGGGTTGGCGGCCTCAAATTCTCCCTGGCGGCCGCCGCTGGATACCAGCAAGGCATCGGCAGGAGCAAAGACATGCAGTGGCTTGTCGGCGATCTCAGGGGACGCCTGGCGCAGCAACGACAGGTCATCCAGTATCCAGAACCCCCGGCCCTGGGTGGCCGCCACCAGTTTGCCCTGGCGTACGCTCAGGTCGGTGATGGGCACTGGCGGCAGGTTAAGGTCCAGGGACTGCCAGTCGCCACCGTCATTGAAGGAGACGAACATGCCTCCCTCGGTGCCGGCATACAGCACGCCCTTGCGCGCCGGGTCCTCACGCACCACGCGTACGAAAGTGTTTTTGGGCAGGCCCTTGTCGATACGCTTCCAGCTCTTGCCGTAGTTGTCTGACTTGTAGATGTAGGGGTGGAAGTCATTGAGTTTGTAGCCGGTGACAGCCAGGTAGGCAGTAGCTGGATCGTGGGGGCTGAGTTCGATGGCGTTGATCATGGCCTCGCCCTTGTGTTTCGGGCTCACGTCCTCCCAGTTGCCGCCGCCGTCGCGGGTCAGGTGTAGCAGGCCGTCATCGGCGCCCACCCAGATGGTGCCCGCCTCGTGGGGGGACTCAACGATGTAGAAAATGGTGTGATAGAACTCGGCGCCCACCGACTCGTTGGTGATAGGTCCACCATTGGTGCCCAGGCGGGTGATGTCATTGCGCGTCAGGTCCGGGCTGATTTCGGTCCAGGTTACGCCCCGGTCCGAGGTCTTGAGCAATTTCTGGGCACCGTAGTAGATCACCTTGGGATCATGCGGCGAGATGGCCACCGGCGTATTCCAGTTGGCCCGGTATTTCAGGTCCTTGGGATCCAGTCCGTAGACATACTGGGGATAGGGTTTGATCTCACGCAGGCGACGGTTTTCAACGTCGTATTCCGTGAGGGTGCCATTGATGGTGGTGGCGTAGATCAGCCTGGGATCGTTCTCGTCAAACACGATGTGAGCGCTTTCACCACCGCCAACCGGGAAGTAGTCCTCGCGGCCGATGCCGTTGTCCCAGGTAGCGCTGGCGATCGCCACGGTGCTGTTGTCCTGCTGCCCGCCATAGATGCGGAACGGAGTAAGGTTATCGGTTGTAACCCGATAGAACTGGGCGGTGGGCTGATTCATCAGGGTCGACCAGGTCTTGCCGCCGTCCAGGGTGACGCTGGCGCCGCCATCACTGCCGTTAATCATGATGCTGCTGTCGTTGGGGTTGATCCAGTGATCGTGGTAGTCGCCGTGGGCGGTGTCGACCCGTTCGAAGCTCTTGCCGCCGTCGATAGACTTGAGCAGGGGCACGTTTTGAATCCACACGGTGTTCTCGTCGTTCGGGTCGGCAGTGATGTGGTTGTAGTACCAGGCCCGGGACTGGATGACCCGGGTTTCATTCACCAGTTCCCAGGATTCACCGGCATCGTCACTGCGCCACAGCCCACCCTCGCCGGGGTGGGCCTCGACGATGGCGTATAGGCGGTCGGGATTTGCTGCCGGCACGTCGATGCCGATCTTGCCAACCATCTCCGGCAAACCGCCGGTGAGCTTGGTCCAGTTGTCACCCCCGTCTGTGGACTTGAAGATGCCCGCGTCGGTGCCTCCGGAGTGCACGTACCAGGGCTTGCGGTAATGATTCCACATGGCCGCGTACAGGATGCGGGGGTTGGCAGGGTTCATGACCAGGTCGGAGGCGCCGGTGCTGGAGCCGGTCTTGAGCACCTGCTCCCAGGTCTTGCCGCCGTCATTGCTGCGATAGACGCCGCGTTCGTCGCTGGGTCCCCAGATCTGTCCCTGCACGGCCACGTACACCAGGTCCGGGTTCTGTGGATGAATCTTGATACGTGATATCTGCCCGGCGTCGCTCAGGCCAATGTGCTGCCATGTCTTGCCGGCGTCGGTGGACTTGTAAACACCGTCGCCATGGCTGGTGGTCACGCCGCGTATGGGCGCCTCGCCGGTACCGACGTACAGCACGTTGTTGTCAGATTCGGAGACCGCCACGGCACCTATGGTGCCCACATTGAAGAACTCATCAGAAATGTTTTCCCAGGTGGCGCCTGCGTTCTCGGTTTTCCATACGCCGCCGCCTGTGGCACCCATGTAGTACAACCAGGGCTTGTCTGCTACGCCGGTGACCGTGGTGACGCGGCCGCCGCGATAGGGTCCGATCATGCGCCACTCAACGGCGGACAAGACTGCCGTATCTATGGTGTTCCTGGACAGGGCCGGCGCGCTGGCTATTAGCAACATAGTTGCCAGACCCAATCCCGTCGCGAACCTGGAAAATCTGGAGAAAGTCATGTGGTCACTCCTGGGTGTTAGTACAGTTTTTATACAAGTTTAAAGTACCGATCGGTCAGGCTTCGCTGCCCAGACCTCGCGCCATGGCGGCCTGGTAGGCCAGGTTGGCAATGGCGGTGTCTTGCACGCCGGTTCCGGTGAGATCGCAGACAATCACCTCTGAAGGGTCCTTGCGGCCGGGTCGCAGTCCTGTCGTGAGTTGTCCGAGTTCATCGACCTGCATGTTTTTGGGAAGTGCATCATCCGTGCACAAGTGCTGCAGTTCGCCGTTGTGGGTGCATTGAGAAAGTCTGTCGCAAACCACCCGGTCGGCCTTTCGCAGAACATCCGCTTCCAACTCCTGCTTGCCGGGAAAGTCGGCGCCGACCGCACAAATGAATAACCCAGGGTGCAGCCATTCGGCCTTGATCAGTGGCGTGTTGCTCGGTGTGGTGCTTATCACTACCTGGCTTTGCCGGGTCACGGTTTCCAGATCGGAAGCCTCGACTGTCACCTCCAGCGCCGACTGCAT
>JAOTSW010000224.1 GCA_029864735.1 Chromatiales bacterium
CTACCTGCTTAGGCACACAAGATCCCTGACGATTTCGGTATTACCTGCGCCCCATGGGTGCGTTCCTGTGATTACTGCCCGTGAGTGGCGACTCAGTTTGCCGCGGCGTTTTAGATCATCTACAACACTGACGACCAGGGCTTCACTGCCTGCAGAGCTTGAGTGACCGTTTGCCTGCATCCTCACCCACCTGGTGTGTCGCGATGGTGGCAACCGTCCCGGCCTGTCCTTTCGGGCACCGGTTCATGGCTGGGCCTAATATGGCCAGGTCTTGTTTCCGGGGGGTAGCGTATGTCGCCAGCCTGGTCGGGATTCGGAGATGGGGCGGATGTGGGTAGGCCGGTGGGGGTAATCGTTTATTCCACCGTCACGGGCACACCGGCCCGGCGGAGCTTTGGCGCTCTCATGCTTTTCATCGGTGAAGTTGGATCAGGGCTGGGCCAAACGCTTTCGACCATCTTCTGACAAGGGGTCCGTCAGTCCCGCCCGGCGGGCGAGGTATGTTTCCATGCTGCTGGTTGCGGCTTCTTTCATGCCAAGTCCCCACTGGGCCCGGGCCATCCAGTAGTGCAGTTCGGGGATATTATTTATCGAAGGCTGGTCGTCCAGCAATATCGCCGTGGCTTCACCCCGGCGTTCAAGGCAGGCCTCGAAATCGGCCAGCGCCTCGGCAAAGTATTCGGCTTTCAAGTAGGCCTTTCCCTTGGCAAGTCGCGCCCGCCACAGGTCAGCCAGCTCGATGGCCTTGTTTAACTCATCCACCGCCGGGACGATTTCTCCCTGGGCAAGCAGGCTCTCTCCATGGACGATGCTCCACCATGAGCGGGCCTGTGCCTGCAGCATGTGCTTCAGGGGCTGGGTTACGTTTTCGGCCTTGGTGTAATCGCCCATTTCCACGAATTCAAGCCCGATCAATGCGCGCTGGGCTGCCGAGGGGTTGAGCTCCAGCGCCTTTTCCAGGCTCGCCGTGGCGTCGCCTATATTCCCCAATAGCTCATGTGCCCGTGCCCGGGTAATTAACTTGTTGATTGCCAGGTAACCGTATTTCGCTGCCAGGTCAGAATCGATGGCGCCATCCAGCAGGGTGACCGCCTCCCCGGCCTTGCCCTGGAAAAGCAGCAGGTCGGCTCTTCCCAGGGCGGCGATAGACGCGCTTTGTGGGTTTAGCGCAGCCATTGCCTGGTAGTCGGCATCCGCCTTGTCGAATGCACCTTTCATTGCCGAACTGACTGCCCTGGCCAGGTAACCCACATAAAAGTCCGGATCGTCGGCTATCAGGCTGTCGGATATCTCGATGGACGCGGTGAAATCGCCCGCATACATGGAATACAGGGCGTAATTTCCCCGGTACATGGAAATCTTCGGATAAATGGACAGCGCCCTGCGACCGGCTTCCATGGCCTCGGGGAACTGCAGATTGCCGAAATAAGCCACCGCCAGGTTGTTGTAACTGGCGTCATCGGCAGGGAACCGCGCCAGCAGTTGATTGTAGCTTTCGATGGCCTTTACGTAATTGCCAGTCGTGGTCAGGTAATAGTTGCCCAGGGTGCGGTATTTCTCACGCTCCGTCATGGAGTCCAGTAATTCCAGCGCCTTGTCCCAGGCTGCCTGGGACTCGTCTTTCTGGCCCAGGCGATTGGCTGAATTACCCCAGCCGGCATAGGCGCGGCCAAATTTGGGGTCGGCCGCCACCGCAAGCTTATACTTCTCGATGGCTTTATCGTCATTGCCGTGATTACTGAGGTCTTTGCCTTCCAGGTAAAGCTGGGCGGCTTCAAGGTTGCCGGCAGTGAAAGTTTCACGCGCATCCTCAATGCCGTCGGCGCTGACGTCACCTAATTCTTTACGAACCTCGGTAGCCAGTTCACCGATGGCGGACAGCACCGCGGCACGGTCCTTGGCTTTCACCTCGCTACCGGCCACTTCCTCGTTGGTTTCGCTGTTTAACGCGGATACGCCCAAGACGTAGCTGGCCCCATCAGGCTTGATATAACCCAGGAGTACCAGCTTGATGCCTTCTCGCACGGCAACCAGTCGGGAGGCCGGGCCGTCCAGCGTACTTCCGGGCTTCATTTGTTCAGCCAGTTGCAGGGCGGTGTCCCGTGAGAACGAGGTAATGAAGGGCGCACCTTCGAGCCCCAGGGACAGGGACTGTTCCAGGGTGCCCGAGAAAATGGATTCCCCGGTCGCGTTATCGAAATTGGCAATCAGGATGGAAACCGGGTCAGGTATCTCTTCTACCTCGGTTCCGCCCTGGCGGGTGAAGTTCATGAACAGCGAGAAGCTCAGCGCCACCGCAAGCAAGCCGATGACGGCGAAATCCTTTTTCCTGGATCCCAATTCGGTAGGGCGGGTATCTTCCCGTTTTGCTACCTCATCGTCGGTGAGTATGCCTTCGGCGGTAAAGTCAAAATGCCAGGCGACCGCAATGCTGATGGGGAGGCCGGCAATTACCACGTAGGTGATCGCTTTAAACAGCCATTCAGGGGCATCGAAGGCGGGCAGGATATTGTTGGCCGCCTCGATAAAAATCAGCCCGCCGGTGATATAAATACCGGTGGACCTGAAGACCTTGCGTCGTCTTAATTCCCTGATCAACTTATTCACAGCTATTACCAAGATTCCTTGCCGGTCATATCTGAAGAAGAGTCTAGCACGGTGGGCCGAATTTCGCGGCCCGGGGGAGAAGTCTGGGAGTGGCGCAGCGGGCCACTCCTGAACGGAGTGGCCCGGGCCAATAAGCAGGATTAATTGGCTGGTTTTTCTGCAGGTTCCGGGGCGGCCTGGATATCCAGCAATTCAACCTCGAACTTCAGAACGGCAGCCGGCGGAATCGTGGGAGGCGAACCGCGATCGCCATAGGCGGTGTCAGGCGGGCAGACCAGGGTGGCCTTGGTGCCCACATTCATATTTTGCAGACCTTCGGTCCAGCAAGGAATCACGCGATCAAGCGGGAAGGTTGCGGGCTCGCCGCGCTCCACGGAGCTGTCGAAAACGGTGCCGTCGCTCAGGGTGCCGGTGTAGTGCACGGTGACCGAATCGGTAGCGCCAGGCTGGGCGCCTTCGCCGGCTTGCTGCTCGATGTAAACAACGCCACTTTCGGACTGGGTCGCGCCTTCAAGGGCCGCCTGTGCGGTAACGAAGGCGGCGCTTGCTTCGCGTTCGCGAGTCACTGCAGCCATCATGCGCTCACGAGCCAGTTCGTTCAGTTTCTGGGTGTACTCTTCGGCGTCTACCTGGGCTTCATTGCCAAGGATTCCGTCCTTCAGACCCAGGGAAACCATATCCACTTCGGCTTCGGTCAGCTCAAGGCGACCCAGGTCGTTACCCAGGGCCAGCCCCAGGGCATACATAGTCTTGTCCAGTTCGGTAACGGGTGCGGCGGCAGCGGCCGGGGCGCTTTCCTCGTGGGAGCACGCACTGAGCAAGCCAAGTGCTGCCAGGCTGGTCAGCGCCAGCACGGTATTTCTTCTTAACATGGGAAACCTATCCAGTTTGGGTGAAACCGTAGAGCCTATCCGATTTGGCAAGGGCTTGCTATGCGGATTAGGGGTTTTCTTGGTCCGGGTTTGCCAGACCGCTCTTGAGAATTTCCAGCATGGATTCCGGAGCCGGCCCGATGCGTCGTTTGGAGAGATGAAACACCGCGGCATCCACACTCACCGTGGCGGCCAGTTCCCCGCCTGGCTTGTAGATATCGGTGACCAGGCTGAAGCGTGATCCGTCCTCCTTGATTTGCGTGATCCGGACC
>JAOTSW010000225.1 GCA_029864735.1 Chromatiales bacterium
TGCGCGTATTGGTGTCATGTACGAACAGGCCCTGGTGCGCAGGCACGTCCTTGTCCTGGTAGCAACGGCGCAGGTCCGGATCTTCATTGTAGTTGGGGTCGTCTGTGTCATCGCAGACGCTGTTGGCGTCCCCCAGGGTCTCACCCGTGCCCCGGCAAGTCAGGTTCTGGTTGCAGAAAGCGATACGATCCTTGTTGCCCTCGGTGGAGCAGTACAGTCGCACCGTCCTGGTCTGCTCGCCCCAGGCGCCCCAGAAGGCCACGAAGCGGCCGTCAAAGGCTCCGCCCTCGCCCAGGCCGTTGAACGTCGCGCCGGGCGCTTCTCCGGGCACATCACCACCGATGCTCACCACGGTGGTCAGTCGCGGAAAGTACTGTAAAGGCGCCAGGTAGATGCCGCCCAGGGTGGGGTTTGCTTCATCATCGAAACCGGCAAACACCACCTTGTTGCCCGCAGCGCTGGGAGGCGATGTAGAGCCAAAGCGGGTCTTGGTTCCGGGGATAAAGGTATCGGTGTTATTGGCAATCAGCACCACCGGCGAGTACCCACCGTGGAGGCCATTTTCGAGGCGACGGAAGTATACGCCGGTCTTGCCCTGGTCCTGGGCGGTGTAATTTCCCTTGAACACGATAGTGTCACCCCGGGCCACCGACGGTGAGCCCGGAAATACCTCGAACATGGTTCCGGGAAACTCCGGCACCTCGAAGAATCCATAATCCGAAATATTTCCCAGCTTGGCCGCACCGGTGATGAGTTCTCCAAAGGGGTTGGCGTAGATGCCCGTGGTGCCCGCTCGGGTTTCATCCCCTCCCGACCCGTAACGCCACACCGGCTGGTGATTGCCGCGGGTGGCGATGGTGTCCGAGTCCATGTCTATGCGCGGGAAGGACGGGGTTTCCACGAAAGTGGTTTCAAGGTTGTTGGGACCGGGCACTTGTGTGGTGCGGTCCAGGATCCTGGTGATAACACTGGCATCGTCCGACATGTCCCGCGTGTAAATTCCGTGGGTGGGCTGGCCGCCGCCCTGGCTGCCCATCCCACCCCGGCTGCGAGCCCGGATAACCACCAGGCCTTCCATGTTCACCGAAGGTTGATTGTAGCTATTGAATGTTCGCCTTTTAGCATCCCCGGGCATGGGAATTGTATTGTTGACCACCGTCTTCCAGGTGAATTCCTCGCGGGGTTCGGCGCCCGCGCTGGTTGCCAGCGCGGCCGCTCCCAATCCGAAAAGCAGAGAGCGCATATATCGGGCATTCATGGTATCCCTCCTTGTTCCCGTCAACAGGAAACCACAGGGGTGGCGTACCACCCCATCGGTTGTGAGTGTGAAGACAGGCCCCGGGCCGTGAAGGCCCGGGGTTTGTCAGGCCGTTAAGGCGGTTCAGCGATTATTCGCCGCCTCCCCTGCCGCCACCTTTACCTGTCTGAATGACATTGGTGGTTTCATAAACAGTGTTATTCGTGCTGTTCACGTCGTGCTCAGCCACGATGGTCGCCGTCCAGTTGATGGTCGTTTTCTTGGCCGGATCAACGATGAACGTCGATGTCCAGCTGGCGCTGGCCCCCTTGGCAAGATCCGTAAATTCATATTCGAACGGACCCGCATCCCAGGACTCGACCACAGGATTTCCTTCAGCATCAAGGATGGGGTTTCCATCTTCGTCAGTGGCGAATGTCGCAATCTTGATCACGGTATCGACACTTTCAGCGGTCACCCACACTGAGCCTGACGCTGCATCGGGACCCGCGTTCGCTATGGTCACGATGAATTCCCTGCCCTCGTCATTTGGCGCCATTTGCACGGGCACCTGGAGGCCGGAGTCGGCACTGATCGACAGGTCATAGCCGGTACCACCGGAATCCTCACAAGTCACCGGGGTCTGGAAGGCCGTTACCGTACCGTCCCCTGCCACGAACTCAATCGGCAGTGGCCAGCTGTGCATGTAATTGATGACCTCTCGTGTGTCATCGGCCGCCTGGACGAAGCCGGCGATATTGGCCGTACCTTTGCCTTCCTGCCCTCCAAAAACCCGATCGAAAATGGGACCGCGGTATATGTCAAAAGTAGGAGAGTCAGGATCGACCTCCGTCCACTTGAGCACCTCGAACACACCATCCTTATTCCCGAGTCCATCGTCGATATAGGCCGGGAATGGCAGCGAGCCAAAGTTGCCACCACGACCGTAGCCGAACACTCCCCCACCCGGGATATTCCCGTAATTCAGGAAGCATTTATGGACATATTCAATATTTCCCATCACCTCTTCCTTGGGGTCGATGCAAATCGGCTCCCCAAGAATGGTTGTTGGCAAATCGCTCAGGCCCATGATCTGGTTCAGGTAGACCACCATGTCCACGCTGACCTTGCCACCCTTGTCCACCGCCACACCGATGCCCCTGGCAGCCGTGTCCATCACGCTGGCAGGCAGCGTGATCTGCCCTTCATCGCCCAGGTAACCATAGGTCATCAACTGCTTGTAGATCGCCAGGTTTTGCAGCGGTGAATCCACCGCGCTGCTGGCATCCGGAAGGTCGGCGCCTGAGTCATCGACACCACCATCCACGCAGGCAACCAGGCGCCCGGCGGCGTCCAGGCCAATCCGGTCGGCGGTGGCCAGCTTGACCACCACGTCTTCCAGCTGCGATTCAAACACGCTTGCCGGAGAACGCGCCGAATTAGAGCGCCCAAACTCAATTTCATGTGTACAACCCACACCTGCAGGCAGAATTGCACAGGTAGCTGGATCAACAGGGACTACCCTTGTCAGGCAGTTATCGACATTGTCAGGATCCATTACCACACATTCGAATGTCCCATAATTCGTGCATGTATCAGACTCGAAGGCGATAGGTTGCTGACAACGGTCGGTGGTGAGCAAAGGGACGCCAGATTCGTCGCGATACAGGATCACAAGGTCGCCATAATCCGGTGGAGTGCCGACATCATCGCCGCCTCCGCCTCCTCCGCCCCCACCGGGGCCACCAGGACCTTTGCCCTGGGCAATCGCGGTGCCCACCAGGGCAAAGCTGCCAATCACGACAGCCGCCATGGCAGTCACCAAGGTACGAAACAATCTCGTTGCGTTCATGACTTCATCCTCCCTGATGTCGTCGTGAAAAGTGATTGAGTTTTCTCCTATTTGCTTTCCAATCCGCCACTTCAGGCTGGCCAAGTCACCCGGAACTGCCCGGGCCCCGTACCCCATGGGTTGCGAACTGGAAACGACAAATTCTTATTTTTTCGCCACTCCTTGTGACAGTGACCGGGAGAGTCCAGGTAATTGTCACCGGCAAATAAATCGAAGGTCACGCATCCTTGCGCTGGACCTGGTTAAAAGGCGCTCAAATCGAAACACAGATTGAGCTACTTTTATTCTCTTGTAATTTACTGACTCTACAAGCCAACACAATACGAACAAATAGCCGGCAATAGCGTCTGGCGAAACTCTCGCGACGCGAGCCACGCCGCCGGGTACGCGCCAAATAATCATCCTGGATTCGAAAATGACCGGCTGGCATTTCTCCCGGCGAAATTACTTTCGCAAATTGCACAATGTTATTGCAACCGAGAATCCATGCTCAGCCTGGACCAGATGCATTTATTTATTATCAATCTCGTCATCCAGCCCGGTCAGTTCCCAGCGCCCCAGGGAAATCGGGATGCTGTCGATGGCATTCAGCCGGTCGAAAAAGTCTCTCAACTGGAAGGCCTCGCCTCGGGCCTCCACCTGCCTGGCATAGTCA
>JAOTSW010000074.1 GCA_029864735.1 Chromatiales bacterium
AGGGACAGCTTTGAGGCTCACTATTTTTACGCCCGTGCCTGCGTGCACCAGGGTAAGTTCGAGATGGCTGCCAAGCTGTTTGAGCGGGCCGCACTGTTGGACCCGGAGGATTGTCAGTCGGCAGCCTTCATGCCCCAGGTACTCAGGGAACTGGGTCGGACCGAGGAGGAGCTCTCCTGGCGCGAAGAGGCGATCCGACGTGGTCTGCGCCGTCTCGAACTGCATCCGGACGATGTGCGGGCTATGTACCTGACCGGGGTATTGTTCGCCAAGGCAGGGGATCTGGCACGGGCCATTGAATTGGCGGACCGGGCTATGGCTCTGGAGCCCGATGCCTCGGTAGTGCAGTACAACCTTGCCTGCCTGTACGCCCAGTGTGGAAATATTGAAAAGGCCCTGGACTGCCTGGAGGCCTCGGCTGTTCCCGGCCTGGCCAACCGCGGTTGGGTGGAGCACGATTCAGACTTGAATCCCTTGCGCGGTCACCCCCGATTCCAGGCGGTGCTGGATCATCTGATCTAGGATGTTCCTTCGGGTTGCCCCATTTTTTTGCCCCTCTTAAGAGCTCGTTTCTTACTGATCCAAACTCGGATTTTGCCGCCTGTTCCGTACCGGCGGTCACTGTAGTCACCTGCCGATTCGTGGCATAATTCCTGCCGTGACCAGGGGTGAGTCGCGCTTTTTTGACCCTCGTCCGTGCCCGTCTGGGGCGCCAGCAATAATGCTTGAAGCCGGGTCTGGCCTTGATAGTCCATAACGAGTCTGAGCTTCGCTTTTCCTCTCATCCTGCAGGAATTCTGGAAACCATGAAAAGAATCATAATCATGATGCTCTTACTGGCTGTGTTCGTTAGTGGTCCTGCATTCTCAAGGGACAAGACTGACGTGGTCTGGATAGCCAACGGCAACCACATCACCGGGGAAATAAAGAAACTTGAGCGCGGTCTGTTGACGCTGAAGACGGATTACATGGGCGAAGTGAAGATAGAGTGGACAGATGTCGTACGAGTGCAAAGTGACTATGCGTTTCAGTTCGAAAAAGCAGACGGAACCCGCGTAACCGGCCGCATTGGGGAATCCACAGAGCCCGGAGAGATTGTTGTGGGTTACCGGAAGAATAGCGTGACCTATGAATTCAAAAACGTCGTTAGAATTTCACAGATCGAGAGCACTTTCGCTGATCGCGTCAAGGGCTCGCTGTCTATGGGCTACAGTTTTACCAAGGCCAGTGATGTGGCCCAGGGGAATCTGGCATTTAGCACCACCCACAGGACAGAGATTCGAGCTTTCACCTTGCAGGGCAGTGGAATCTCTAGCACCACGGCGGACGGAGTGCCGAGCCGCCAGGCAAACTTGAGCATTGATATGACCCGATACCGTCGGGACCGGTGGTATAACAACTTTCAGTTAGGATTCGAACGAAATGACGAACTGGGCCTTGATCTGCGAACCAGTCTTGAGGCGGCCCTGGGACGATATCTGATACAGACGAATACCTCCGAGTTGGGAACGCTTGCCGGTCTGGTTGTCACCAATGAGCTGTTGCAGGGAGACGTCGAGTCACAGCAGAATCTGGAAGGTCTGCTGGGCGTCGATTATTCGCGCTATATATACAACAATCCGAAGCTCGACCTTACGGCCGGCCTCTATGCCTACCCGAGTATCACCGATTCCGGTCGTGTGCGTACACAGTTCGACATCGCGCTGAAATGGGAGGTCTACAAGGATCTATTCTGGAACCTGAGTTACTACAATACCTATGACAGTGATCCACCTTCGGGCTCTGAATCAACTAATGACTACGGCGTCGTCACATCGGTCGGCTGGTCCTTCTAGGGCGCATTTTTAAGCTGGCTAGATGCAACAGGAGTGTCAACCGAAACTCTGCTAAACTGTGTGAGAACCCGTCTCCACGGCGTATATTGTGTTCTCGGCTAAGGCCGGCCTAAAATTGCCTCCTGCAACGTAGGAAGTGTGCTTAAGAACAAAAACCCTAAGGCCGCACTTGATGAGTTTACGGCGACACCGACTTTTTAAAGCGGCAAAACTTGCTGCGAAACGGCTGGTGGGAAGGGAATTGCGCATCCGCAAAGATGTCCGACTGCCCACCCAAGACCTGGGTGGATGGGCTTGCTGGGTCGATGGTCTTCCTGAAAGGCCCGCAGTATTGTCAGCCGGAATTGGAAGTGACGTGGGGTTTGAACGCGCCCTGGTTGAGCGTTACAACGCCCTTGTGCATGCCTTTGACCCAACTCCGGATGCGGTCGAATGGATGGGCCGCCAGGCTATGGGCGAGGGGTTTCATTTCCATGCCTGGGCATTGAGTGGAGAAGACGCGACCTTGCGCATGTTTCGACGGGTGAACAAGCAAGGCAAGAAGTCAGCCATGATGTGGACGATGTCGGAGCAGGCCTCAGCCAGTGACAACGCCATAGACGTCAAGGCTCTCACAGTCAGGACAGCAATGGCTGAACTCGGGATGCCAAGCCTGGATATATTGAAACTGGATATCGAGGGCGCAGAGTATCCTGTACTCGACGGGCTTGCCGGGCTGGACACTCTTCCGGGGCAGGTACTGGTTGAATTTCATCATCGCTTCCCGGGTATCGGAAAGGCCAGGACAGAGCGGACGTTGGCGAAACTCAGGAGAATGGGCTACCAGGTGTTTGCCATATCCGATACCGGTCGAGAACTGAGTCTTGTCCATGAGGAATTATTGAGGCCGTCAGTACAAAGCTAGAAATCCAGGGCAGGGTGGACAAGGTGAGAGCCCATGTAGTTTGGCGCGTGCTGCTTTCGAGTGTTCAGAGTTCTATCCATCACCTGCTCCATACAAAAGCAAGGCCCCATAGAGGGGCCTTTTTTGTGCGGGGTGAATGGGGTGGATGCTTTCGTGGTTCAAATGCACTCCGTCGTCCCCCGGCCCAGGTGGGCCATCACTTCCGCATTGACCGGTTGCCGGCACTCGGGCGGGTCCGGTATCAGATTAACCCGACAGAAAGATTCATGAGTGTCAGGCGGAGGCCTTCCTCAACGCTGCATCTTCCTTCTTCTTTGTGGGGGCATGAGGGTAATCCGGCTGTCGTCCCTGCAAGCTCAGAATATTCTCTTTCACTATTGAGCCTTCATCAATATTAATAGCCCGCTGGATAGTCTGATTTTGCTGCCAGGCGTCACGGCCGGCGGCGACAGTGGGCAAATGAACAATCATGGCGGCCGAAAGGGATCTCGAGGCGCTTTCCCAAAGGTAGCTTGGCGTATGGTCCACGGCGTAGTAATCCACCGGGCCGATCTTGAGCATCGGCTCTTTGAATGAGGTCGGCCGTGCGAAATAGAAACCCATGCCCCTGTCACAACTGACATCGATAATCAGGCAGCCGGGCTTGAGGCTGGAACTCTCCTGCCGGGTGACATAGTCGATTGGGTTATCAATGTCCTGGTAAGTTCCGTTGATAATGATATCCGATTCGCTGATCAGCTCGCTGAGCGGTCTTTCAGACCCGTCATGCTCTACAACCAACATGCGGGCCTCGCCTTCATTCCCGTTACGAACGCGGACATAATGACAATCCAGCACCTCTTCACGCACCTCGTGGTCGGGCCGCTGAATACAGATTGTGATATCTCTGAACCCATGGGCCTTGAGTGCGTAAATGGCGCCGCGGCTCACTGCACCAAAACTGAATATAGTGGTTTTTCGCCGGTTACCGTAGTGCCCGTCTATGCCCTTGAGCTGAAGCGCGTGTAATACGGCGCAGTAGCCAGCCATTTCGTTATTCTTGTAAAAGGTGTGGCGTCCAACTTGCCCGCCGGGACCCCAGACAAACATGTCCTCGAAAGCGATCAGCGTAAGCTTGCGGTCAATAGCGGCCTGGGTGATCGCACGTTGCTGGGCGCAATGCACATAGCCCCATAAAACCCCGCCTTCGCGAAGTTCTTCCAAATCCGACAGTACGGGTTTGGAAGCGATAACGATGTCCGTGTCAGCCAATATTTCGTGGCGTGATGCCACACCACCAGTCTGGGATTCTATATCGGAGTCCGCGACTCCAAACGGTGCCCCGTAGCCTTCCTCGAATATGAGTTGCCGACGCACGGATTCAGCAATTCGAGGCAAATGCCCTGGATGAATCGGAACACGCCTCTCGTCCGGTTTCCTTGATGTCCCAATGACTCCCAATGTTAATTTATTCGGCTTGATACCTTTCTCCCGGTCCAGTCACCATATGTGACTTTATAAATGAGGTAGCACGGCGATTGATGAAGTCATCAATGCCTGCGTTGCGATGTAAAGAGAAAGGTCACAATCGCCTGGACTTCAGATGGGTCCGGGGGCTTGGGCTTTCAATGAGGGGAGATAAAAACACCTAAAAATACGGCTAGTTATCTGAGTGACGGCTCTGCAGCTTGCCGGTATGAAAGGCAGGTCTCCTCTATCACCTGCCACGGTGATTCAGAGTTTTGGCAGAAACCTACTATAGCACCTTGCCAGACGATAATGGGTGGAGTCAGTCCTGACGATATGAATCAGACTGCTCAGGAAGCAGGACCCGGTGCTGTATTTGGCCGCGTTACCCGGTCCTTTGATATCGAAGAATTTGCCAGCAACTTCGATTACTCGCTAGAATTTTCCGCGACTTGTGAGCTTCAGGGTTGGCGACTTGGTTATAGAGATTAGCTGATGCTGTCTGTAATATTGGACGGGTCCGCCCAGAAGTTTGGAAGACATACGCAATAGGTGCACGCCTTTTTTGGCTTGAGAAGTGACACGATAATGATGGAAAAATTCCTGGCCCTGGGCATCGCGGCGTTACTCGTGACGGCATCGGCGACCGCTGCGCCGGCTTATCACCCACCGGGTACAAATCTCGTTTATGGCGATGTAACCTCGGCCTCCCATGTGCTACCCACATCAGAAAACCCGGCTGCGCCCGCCGCCAGGAAGAGGGCGGCCGGTGACGATAAACCTGTGCGCGGGACGGCTCCCTCCGCCGGCGCGGGCTTGGAATACGGCAATATCGAAGAGCTTTTTGACTTTTACGACAGGGTTTCACAAGCCTACGCGCCGAGTGATCCGGGTACGGGAGGCGGTCCGGGGCAGGATCCGGGCGACAAGCCCGATGGGGGCATAAATATTGGCGATGTCCTGGATACGCTGGATCCCGAGTTTCGCGAAATGCTGGACGCGCTTGCGCAGGAGGTTGCGACCCAGGCGGCTTTGCTCGCAGTGATAGCCACGGAAGGTTATGGCAAGGCCTGGCTGGCCGGAGATATTCCCCTGGCTCTTGGCAACGACTTTCTTGGAGGAACGCTAACATTGGGCCTGAGCTGGTCGGGTGGGAGCAAGGCCTTCGGCATTGCGGCTCCGATAGACTTTGACCGGCAAGCAGCATTCGAGGCTATCCAGAATTGGGTCAATACCCCTGTTCCGGCACGGCAGCCCCAGATCGCCATCAGCGACGACATTACGCTTACCCCTGACCTTGTGAATGAGGCCGTGCTATTTGCCCTCAATAACGACAGCTCCCTGGTGAGCAAGTCGACACGCAGTACAGAACTCAAGTTCGGGTACAGTCGGGAGGCCTGGTCGGGCGATACGGGTCAATTGTTCCTGGGCGCCAACGCGAGGCTTCTGTTCATGCAGTTGTCACGCCTGAGCGTGCGTTTCGGAGACATCACAGATTCCGAGGAATTGTTTGATTCGATACGTAACGCGGATTTCAGAACTGACAACGGCATCAGTCTGGACGTCGGTGCGCTGTGGGTAGGCGAAAATTATCAGCTCGGCTTGCAGGCAATTAACATTAACGAGCCGGAATTTATCTTCCCTGACGTGAACCTGGAGCCCTATCGTGATGACGGGGTCATCGGCTTTTTGCTGGCCGACAAGAAGTACACCATGGATCGCCAGGTGAAGCTGGAAGGGTCGATTTTTACTCCCAACAGACGGTGGGCGGCACACCTGGGCGTGGATGCGATGCCCGCCACCGACCCGTTGGGTGATGACTTTCAGTGGTTGTCAGTGAGTGCCGGATTGACGATGGACAACTGGTGGTTGCCTGGCGTGCGTGCCGGGTATAGACGTAACCTGGCGGGGACCGAGCTTGACTATGTCGGGATCGGAATTACAGCTTTCAAGTATGTAAACATCGATGTCGCATCGGCGCTGGACTCGGTAAAGATTAATGGTCGCAACCTGCCCCAGGGCCTGATGGCAAGTATCGGATTTCAGATAGCCTGGTAGGACGCTGGCCCTGGCGGACTGATCGTAGGCCAGGGCGATTAACGATTGCCCGATTAATTGTCAACACCGGCTCAAGACGAAAACAAGGCCCCGTAATGGGGCCTTGTTTATGCACAGTAATTGTTGCGAGAGCTAGGAGAGGGTCGCCATATCGATGACGAACCGATATTTCACATCGCTTTTCAGCATGCGCTCATAGGCTGTATTGATGTAATCCATGGGGATGACCTCAATGTCCGATACGATATTGTGCTCGGCGCAGAAGTCGAGCATTTCCTGTGTTTCGCGGACGCCCCCGATGAGCGATCCGGCCAGCTGGCGGCGCTTGAAAACCAGGTTAAGGACAGAGGGTGACGGGTGAGGCTCTGCCGGAGCGCCGACGAGTGTCATGGTGCCGTCGCGCTTTAGCAGTTGCAGGAAGTTATCCAGGTTGTGGGGAGCGGCCACGGTGTTGAGGATAAAATCCAGCTGGTTGGCATGGGCCGCCATTTGCTTTGGATCCGAAGACAGGCAAACCTCATGGGCACCCATTCTCTTTGCGTCTTCAACTTTGCCGGCAGAGGTGGTGAATAGCACCACATGGGCGCCCATGGCCCGGGCAATCTTCACGCCCATGTGCCCCAGACCGCCAAGACCAACGATGCCCACTTTTTTGCCTGGTCCGACGCCCCAGTGGCGCAGAGGAGAATAGGTGGTGATTCCTGCGCACAGCAGCGGCGCCACGCTGGCCAGGTCTTTTTCGGCATGCCCGATTCGCAGGACAAAGGATTCCTTGACGACTATGGTTTGGGAGTATCCGCCGTAGGTGTTCTTTCCACCAAAAACGGGTCCGTTATAGGTTCCTGTGAAGCCTTTCTCGCAGTACTGCTCCTCGCCCTCGTCACAGGAATGGCAGTGCCCACAACTGTCCACCATGCAGCCCACGCCGACAAACTCGCCCACTTTGAAGCGACTTACCGCATCGCCTGCCGCGACGATTTGCCCAACGACTTCATGACCGGGAACACAGGGATACTGGGCGTTATTCCATTCGTTTCGGGCGGTATGCAGATCTGAATGACAGACTCCGCAATAGAGTATTTTGATCTGCACATCGTCTGATCCCGGCGTACGGCGTTGAATTTCAAATGGGGCGAGGGGGCTTTTGGCGTTTTGTGTGCCATATGCAGTGGTCTTGATCATGGTGTCTTCCTTGGCTTTTTTGAAGTGGCTGGTAAGCAGTTGATAGTGGATGCGCATGCGAATTATCTCAAGTGGCTGTTCCAGTGGTGGTCCGCTCTCTATGCTGGCGGGCAGGTTTTCATCGAGCGATGCCCAATAGTGTCTGGCTGCCGGGTTGATCTGACAGGCGCCGAAATCATCAAGATTGTTTCCAGAGTGTGTGGACATATGGGGCCAGTCCAGCATTTACCCCTGACATTTCGTGGGCTGCTACTAATTGACCAAGAATAGGGTCAAAATCCCGGGGTAGTCATGACTGCTTCGAACCGGGAAAGGAAAGGCCATGTTACGAGAGCTTGATGAAGCCGCCCGATGCCTGGTGCCTCCCCGGGTGGTGCTTTTCGATTGGCATGCCACCCTGGTGGATACCCTGGATGCCATGTACCAGGCGGTAGACGATGTCCTGCCAAGGATTCCGGAGCTGGGGCTGATGAGTTCCCTGGTGACGGAAGAGCAATGCAAAACTCCGGAAGATGCTCGCTTGGTAGACTATGTGCGTGAGAACCTGCGGCTGCACCCAAAGATCAAGGCAGCGCGCAGAATTTCCCGTACCGATATATTCGAAGTACTGTTTGGTAATAATGAAAAAGCCAAACATATTGCCCACGGGGCGTTCAACCGCGCTTACAGAAATCACTATGGCGAGGTCCGACCATTTGAGGGCGGTGAGCTGGAATTACTGACCGAGATGCACGAACTCCATGTCAAGCTGGGCATCCTGACTAACCGGGATCGTGAGTTTTTTGAGCATGAATTCGCCACGGTAGAAAATGGCGCGTGGCGCGGGCTATTCGACACCACAGTCTGTGGTTGCGACACGGGGTATCGCAAGCCTCACCCGGAACCGGTCCTGAAGGCGCTGGAGAACCTGGATGAATCGCCGGGGCTGG
This sequence comes from Chromatiales bacterium, assembly GCA_029864735.1. Classification (GTDB taxonomy): domain Bacteria; phylum Pseudomonadota; class Gammaproteobacteria; order Steroidobacterales; family BM003; genus CAKZML01. The sequence goes on from JAOTSW010000074.1 coordinate 8,355, forward strand.
ACTGTTGGTATGTGGGTGACAGCACCACGGATGTGGCGGCAGCCAAGCAAGCAGGGATTACATCCATATTTTTCAATGGCACCGGCTGGGAGCATGAGTGGATCAACAAGATTTTTCCCGGCACAAAGGCCCATCCCTACCAGCCGGACGCCATCGTCGACAGTTTTGTTGAATTCAAATGGCTGATGGAGGAGTGCCTGGGAGTCAGCCATGACTACTGCCTCTTGCGTCACGGAGAATAGGCAGGGTTTCACGGGTTTTCAGGCTGTAAGCTGCGCTCCGGGATGAACGCCGGACGGTTCCCAATTGTAGTAATGTAGTGATCAACCCAGCTCATCAGGACAGTCATATACCTTGCCGGAAACCATCATATACCTGGCCCCAGACAGTGAGCTGGGTCTGCAGAATCAGATTCGCCAGAAGCCGGTAAGCGCCATCTGGTTATGCTTGCGCCGGACTGCCGGGTTTGTCAGTGTGTGCGGATCAAGAGACGATACTCAGGCTGGCATTCTAATGACGAACTCGGTTTTTCCAAGGCTTCTACTTTGGGCCTCTGTCTTTCTCGGCCTTGCTGGCCCGGCTGCTGCTGACGAGGCCGCCGCCGAGCCCAAGACCGAGCCGCTTTGGGAGCTTGCCCTGGCAGGGTACGGCCTTTACGGGCCAGCCTATCCCGGATCTGCCGAAACCGAGGGCAACTTTCTGCCGCTGCCGATACCTATTTATCGTGGCAAATTCCTGAGACTGGGTGAAGACTCGGACAAGCCTATCCGCGGTCGAATTTTTCGCAGCGACCGGGTCCGGCTGGACCTGGATATGGATCTGAATTTCGGCTCCAAGAGCGATGAGATTGATGCGCGTGTTGGCATGCCGGACCTGGATCCCTTGATTGAACTGGGCCCCGAACTGGAACTCAAGTTCACCAATCAGCCTTCGCGCCACGGTAATTTCTTCGTCGCCCTGCAACTGCGGGGCGCGGTCTCACTTGACGGCCTGAGTCCCGATTGGCGGGGATTTACTTTTTCGCCGGAATTGCGCTATGTCAGGGACCTGGAGAATGACGGGTCACGTTTGAAACTGCGTATTACCCCGGCCTTTGCCAGCAGCGATTACATGGAATATTACTACCAGGTGGATCCGGCATTTTCCGCGCCCCAGCGACCCGCTTACCAGGCCAGTAGCGGTTATCTTGGCACTACTCTTGGATTGTCCTTGCAGCATCCGATTACCGACGCCTTCGAGATCCGGGCCGGGGTCAGGATAGGCATGTTGCAGGGGGCCCGTAATGAGGCAAGCCCCTTGTTTACCGACGACACGACCCAGTCGGTCTATGTAGCCTTTCTTTACAAGTTCTGGGCCAGCAAGCGAACCACCACCGCAGAGGATGTTTTCTAGGCGGATTGTTCGCCTGGCGCTGATGGCCCACCCGGCATGCGAACCACAGCAATGTTTGAGGTGGTTTCTGCGCTAACCGTGTAACCGTTCTCCAACAGCGCTATCCGGCAGTTGTCCAGGACCTCGGTTTTGATGTCGGTCAGGGACTGGTTTTTCTTGAGTGCATCCACCCAATACCAGGCCTTCAGCACCACAAATGAATCTGCCAGTTCCGAAATAAATACGCCGGGGCTGGGGTCAGACAGAACGCCCCTGGCCCGTCCCACGGCCTTTTTGAGGAAGTCGCAGGCCAGCTTTGCATCATTCGCGTAATCGATGCCCACGGTGAAAGAACTGCGCCTCAAGCCATCCCGGGTGAAATTGATGACCGGGCTGTTGAACAGCTGTGAACTGGGAACGAAGGCATCCCGTCCGTCGTCAGTGCGAATGTGGGTGTAACGAAGTTCGATGTCCTTCACGGTGCCTTCAATTTCGCCGGTGACAATCAAGTCACCCACGTTGAAAGGACGGCTGAAGGTCAGGAAAAGCCCGGCAAGAAAGTTCTCGCCTATCTCCCTAAAGGCAAACCCCAACACGACTGCCGTGACGCCGCCGCCGGCGAGCATGGACACAGCCACCTTTTCCAGTCCGAGAACGTTTAGCGCAACTATCATTCCGCCGAAAACCGACAGGATGATAATTGCGACGCGGAAAAACCGGTGGTGGAGCTCTTGCAGGGCACTGCGGCCCAGGGCCATGGATGCCAGGCGCGCCAGGTAACGGCCAAGAACGTAGCTCAGTGCCAACACCGACAGTGCAATCAATATCCGGGGCGCCATGCCCAGCATCTCCTGCCAGAAGTCTCGCAAGCTGAGTAGTAAAAGCTCCATTTGCTGTCTCCGAGGGGAATCACGGAAGATGAGTAAGCTTAATTATACGCCGCCTGTTGCCCAAGTCGCTCGGTGGATAAATATTTACAGGCCTTGTGGATGGGAGGAATATCCGGTCCAGATATCCTGTTACATCAGGATCTAGCGGTCGTCGGTGGACGGGAGCGGGAGATGCGTATGGATACACATGGACGTTTTTCTTTACAGCCGAAGAGCCTTCGTCTCCGCCGCTGGCTTTCCCTGGCGATACTTGTTCTTGTTTGTTCGATGGCAGGTGCTTGCGGAGGAATCGCAGGCGGCCTGGCCGCGGGCGCCGCCACCGGGGCGATCACCGGTGCAGCCCTGGCACCCAATGTCTATGTCTGGCCATTCGAGGACGAGTCGCCGGTGCTTGCCCTGGATTGTGAGGGCAGGCGGGTGGTGCTGCAATTTTCGCAAGGCCGGGCATGGCTGTTTCTTCCCGAGGAAACCGTGGCGCTTAAAAGGATTTTTTCGGAGCCCTTTCATTACGGAACCGGGCACTGGGAAGACGGTAATCCCCTGGACGTCCAGGTCAGCGGTCAGCCCGGAGATTTTGTCTATGACCTCCAGGTGTTTGTGATCGTTGATAGCGAGGCGAGACCCGAGTCGGTGATTCTCCAGGAAGAGCAGAGCCGGGTGGATTGCATGGTGGACAGGCGGGAAACACCTTTCGAGAAAGCAAAACTTTCCGGCGCGGATTTTCGGGGCCTGGGTAATGAACCGGGTTGGGAACTTGTGATCTGGTGGGATCACATGCGCCTGGTTTATGACTACGGTGCGGCGCAACTCGAGGTCCCGCTGAATGCAGAGCCCGAAAGCACGGCCGACGG
>JAOTSW010000075.1 GCA_029864735.1 Chromatiales bacterium
CGGTGACTGTGGCGGTGGATTCCTCAGGCAGTTCGGTTCACGAGACCGGCCCTGCCGAGTGGCGGATGAAGATTGGCAAGATTCCCGTGAGAGAGGCCTGAAGAGTCTCGTCGTTGATGAAGAGGCGATAATGTCCCAGAGTTCCTCCACTGTCATGATGGTCCGGCCGCGTCATTTCCTGTCCAACCCGGAGACCGCAGCCTCCAATGCCTTCCAGGTCATGCACGGGGAAGATGCGGCGGACAATGGTCGTGCGGTCGCCGAGTTCAATCGGCTGGTGTCAGCGTTGGAGGGCGCCGGCGTGGAAGTTCTGCTTATCGAGGACACGGACACGCCGGTAAAGCCCGATGCGATCTTTCCCAATAACTGGGTCAGCTTCCACGCGAATGGGCGGGTTGTCCTGTATCCCATGCTTGCTCCCAGTCGACGCCTGGAGCGACGCCCGGACGTGCTCGAGTATCTACACGAAGACCTGGGTTTTGATATACGGGAAATCCTGGACCTGAGTGATCACGAGGCCCAGGGGCAGTTCCTGGAGGGGACTGGCAGCATGGTGTTCGACCGGGTGAATCGCCTGGCTTACGCCTGCTTGTCGCCGCGCACGCATTTGCAGGCAGCAGCGGATTTTGCACAACGCATGGGCTACGAGATGGTGTTGTTTGAAGCCGTGGATGCCCAGGGCAGTGCGATTTATCACACCAATGTCATGCTCTGCATTGGTACGGGTCTTGCGGTAATTTGTGCAGACTCAATCAAGGATGAAACGGCCCGTGCAGCGGTCCTTCAGCGTCTTACTGACACCGGTCACGAACTGGTGCTGATTAGCCTGGCGCAAATGGAAGCTTTCGCCGGTAATATGCTCGAGGTAATAGGCCGAGGCGGCAAGGGCAGGCTGGTGATGTCGGAGCGAGCCCACGCCAGCTTGCGATCCGATCAGCTAGAGATTATTAAAAAATACCTTGAGCCTCTTGCAGTGCCGGTCCCATATATAGAAGACTGTGCCGGCGGCAGCGTTCGTTGCATGTTGGCAGAGGTGTTCTTACCCCGTAGCGAGTGACCCAGGGGTTCGGCTTGGCACCGGCAACCATATTGCGTTTTTAGCCAGGCTGGCCCCAACGGGGTCCGGCTACCGATTGGGAATCAAGCATGACAATCCACTACAGCATCTGCCCGGTGCAGCCTGAGAACCACCTTTTCGAGGTGCAAATCCGGATACCGAACCCGGACCCCGCTGGGCAAGGCCTGTGGTTGCCTGACTGGATTCCGGGCAGCTACCTTATTCGGGATTTTGCCCGGCAGGTGATCAAGGTGAACGCCAGTTGCGGGGGTCAGGAGCTTGGCTGCGAGAAGATTGGCAAGGCAGAGTGGTTATGCGATCCCTGCCAGGGAGAGTTGCTGCTGGAATACCAGGTGTACGCCTATGACTTGTCGGTAAGGGGCGCCTACCTGGACAACCAGCGTGGCTTCTTTAATGCCACGAGTGTATTCCTGGCGGCGAAGTCCCAGGAGCAGCAAGCCTGCGAAGTGGATATCCAGCCTCCCGCTGATGAGCGCTATAGCGACTGGAAGGTGGCGACTGCTTTGCTGCCTGCAGGAGCCAGGGAGCTCGAATTCGGTTCCTATCGTGCGGCGGACTACGATGAACTCATTGATCACCCGGTGGAGTTGGGTGATTTCGATGTGCTGAGTTTTGAGGCGGCAGGTGTGCCCCACCATTTTGTGCTTTCGGGAAAGCATAACGCCGATCTGCCAAGAATCTGCAAAGACCTGAAGAAGATCTGCGAGACCCACGCGGGGCTGTTCGGCGGCAGCCTGCCCATGGATCGCTACTGGTTTCTCACCCTTGCCCTGGGGGATGCCTATGGGGGGCTAGAGCATAGAGCCTCTACTGCGCTGGTTTGCAAACGGGAAGACTTGCCTCGTAAAGGTGTCGAAGGCATCGACAAGGGATATCGTCGCTTCCTTGGATTGTGCAGCCATGAGTATTTCCATTCCTGGAATGTGAAGCGCATCAAGCCCCTGGCCTTCACGCCCTATGTGCTGGATAGAGAGAATTACACACGCCTGCTCTGGGTATTTGAAGGCATCACCTCGTATTACGACGACCTGGGCCTGGTTCGTAGCGGGCTGATCAAGCCGGAAGGCTATTTGGAACTCCTGGCCAATTCGATTACCCGGGTCTGGCAAACCCCGGGGCGTTTTCGCCAGACCCTGGCAGAGTCCAGTTTTGACGCCTGGACCAAGTTCTACAAGCAGGATGAGAACTCTCCGAACACGATAGTCAGCTATTACGTGAAGGGTGCCTTGGTAGCACTGGCGCTGGACTTGACCATACGCCGGGAAACTGCCGGGAAACTGTCACTGGATGAGGTCATGGGTGCGGCCTGGGAACGCTTCGGGAAGACCGGTCTCGGGATGCCGGAGGATGGGTTTGAGGCGCTGGTTCACGAGGTGACAGGCCTGGAGTTGGGCGGATTCTTCGACGCGGCGATCCGTGGCGTAGAGGATTTGCCTCTGCAGGAATTGCTGCAGCATGTCGGTGTGGATTTTACTCTGCGCCCTGCAGAGAATGCCCAGGACCAGGGTGGTCATGGCGCGCGTACCGCAACTCCGGTGAGTCGAATCAGCTTCGGCATGAAAACCCGGGACGAGAACGGCCGGTGCAAGGTGCTATCAGTGATGGCGGACAGTCCTGCCCAGGCCGCCGGAATATCCCCGGGCGATGAATTGATCGCGGTGAATGAGCTCAAGGTGACGCATGCTTCACTGGAAATACTGCGTACCCGGCTGCCTGTCGACAAGCCGGTCACGGTGCACTTGTTCAGACGCGATGAACTGCTGGTCGCCCGTTGCACCCCGAGGGTGGCGCCGGCAGACGTCTGCCAGCTGTCTATGGACGCGGCTGCCGCTCCCGAGGCGGTAAAAGCACGGGGCCTGTGGCTAGCCAAGCCGCCGGCCTGAGCAGGATACCTACGCCCCGGGTAGGCACGGATTACGCGTTCTCCAACACTCTTGCGCCTTACCTGCATGATCTTGGTATTCTGTGCGAACCGGATTGCCGGGAGCCATGGTCTATCTGCGAAGCTCATGCTGACGGATGCCTGGATGAGATTTTCGAAAAACTTGAGCAAGCGGTTGGTGTGATGCTTTGCGAGCATCCCGCACTTCCTGGTTCCTGAGAACAGCAGACTAGCAAGCGGAAATTGCACGATGAAATATGACGCGATAGTTATTGGCGCCGGACATAACGGACTCGCCAACGCAGCCTTTTTGGCCAAGGCGGGAATGAAAGTCCTGGTGCTGGAGCGCAACCCCTGGATCGGGGGCGCGGCGGTGAGCAGGGAATTGCACGAGGGTTGGATTTACTCGAACTGTTCCTATGTGTGCAGTTTGTTGCGACCCGAGATTTACCGAAACCTGAACCTGGCCAAGCATGGCCTGCAAGTCGTGCCTTATGGTGGCGGCGCAACATTCCTGAGCAACGGCGACATCCTGGGTAATTACGTTGATCATGATGTGAAGCGGCGAGAAATTGCCCGGCACAACAAGCGTGATGCGGACGCCTATCATCGTTTTTCTCGAGACGTGACCAGGCAGTGCCGGCTGATTCGTGATTTCCTCCTGCGTACCCCGCCGGATCCCACCTCCTTCAGGCCCCGGGATATTTCCGAACTCATGTACATGCTGAAGAAGTTCCTGAACCTGGGTGAAAAGACCATGTACGAGACCATTCGCTTCTACAGCATGAGCGTGGCCGAGTACCTGGACGAGTATTTTGAGTCCGACATGATCAAGGCTCATTTCTCTGGCAGTGGCATCATCGGTACCGCCCTGGGTGTGTATTCACCCGGTACGGCCTACGTGTTGTTGCACCATTACATGGGTGATATTGATGGCAGCGCAGGCGCCTGGGGCTTTGCCCGTGGCGGCATGGGTTCTGTCAGCAAGGCCCTGGCAGGTGCGTTCCAGGAACATGGCGGTGAGATCAGGACCAGTGCCGGCGTCGAGCAGATTATTGTTCGCAACGGCAAGGCCAGGGGTGTGGCCCTGGAAAATGGCGACGAGATTTACGCCGACGTGGTGGTCTCGAACCTGGATCCCAAGCGTACCTTCCTGAAGTTGTTTGATGAGAAGGACCTGGATCCACGGGTGGCGGAGAAGGCCAGGAATTTCAAGATCCGGGGCTCCTCAGGCAAGTTGAACATAGCCCTGGACGGCGTGCCCGAATGGCCCGCCCTGGGGGAAAACAATCCGCTGCGTTTTGGCGACATGCATTTTGTGGATTCGCTGGAGCGCCTCGAGCGTGCCTACGATGACTGGAAGAACGGCATGTGGTCCCGTGACCCCTATGTGGATCTTCTGATTCCCTCCCTGACCGATCCGACCATGGCGCCGCCCGGCAAGCACTTCATGTCGGTGTTCGTTCAGTATGTGCCGCCCAAGGTCAAGGGTAAGGACTGGACGGACGAGGACCGCGATGCCTTCGGTAAAGTGGTGATCGACCAGATTTCCAGGCACAGCCCCAACTTCAAGGATCTGATTTTGCACGCAGAAGTTCGTACGCCGCGGGAACTGGAAGCGGAAGTCGGCCTGACCGAGGGAAACATTTTCCAGGGTGAGCTGACCATGGATCAGCTGATGTTTAATCGTCCTTTCCCCGGTTATGCCCAGTATCGTGGCCCGGTGAAAGGCATGTATATGTGTGGTTCCGGTACCCATCCGGGCGGCGGCGTGATGGCTGCCCCGGGGGCCAACGCCGCCAGAGAAATACTGGCGGATATGAAACGAACCAACGTGGTGCCGGAGACCGAACTCGATGACTGACAATAAGGTAATTATCGTTGGGGGAGGCCATAACGGCCTGGTGTGTGCAGCTTACCTGGCAAAGGCAGGGCGCAAAGTTACCGTCCTGGAAGCGGCTGACCAGGTGGGCGGCGCGGCCGTCACCCGGGAGTTCGCTCCTGGCTACCAGGTCTCAGCCTGCGCTCATTTGTTGTTCATGCTGGATAAAAATATCTCTTCCGGCCTGGGTCTTGAAAAGCACGGTTTGAAACTGGCCGCCGCGGATATGGAAACCGTGTCTCTGTCCCAGACCGGTGAGCACCTGTTCCTGTCGGGCCACGAGGCCCGTGGCGGTGACCTGTCTGCAGCGGATGTGGCCAGGCTCAAGCAATTTAATGCTCGCATGATCAAGTTCGCGGACGTACTGAGAAAGGTCTACAAGGGCCGTCCTCCTCGCCTGGTCAGCCATTGGCAGGAGTTGAAAGCTCTGGCGAAGCTGGGCTTGGCTGTTCGAGGCATGGGCCGTGAGGACATGCGTGAATTTCTGCGTATTGCCGGGATTAATATCTACGATGTTTTGCAGGAGCAGTTCGATAGTGAAATGCTCAAGGGCGCCCTGGCCTGGGATGCGGTTCTGGGCGGGCACCTTGGGCCTCGCTCCAATAACAGTGTGCTCAATTATCTGCACAGGCTGACCGGTGACGTGGATGGAAAGCGGGGCGCCATGGCGTCTGTTCGCGGTGGCATGGGTGGCGTTACTGCTGCACTGGCCAAGGCCGCCGAAGCTGCCGGCGCAGAGATTCGAACCTCGGCGCTTGTCTCGCGAATCATCGTGGAAAACGGCATCGCTACCGGTGTTGAGCTAGACAGGGGTGAGAAGCTCATCGCGTCGACGGTGGTGTCCAATGCTGATCCGCGGACAACCTTTATGCACCTGGTGGGGCTAAAACACCTGGAGGCAGGTGTTGCTTTGCAGGTGCGAAACATTCGTTCCCGCGGCAGCGTGGCGAAGTTGCACCTGGCCCTTGATTCGCTGCCCCGGTTTGCCGGTCTGGATGAAAAGGCTCTGGGTGGTCGCTTGCTGATTTCCCCCAGCCTCGTGGAGCTTGAACAGGCTTTTGATTTCTCCAAGTACGGCGAGATATCAGAGTCGCCGATGATGGAAATCACCCTGCCGACGGTGCACGACGACAGCCTGGCCCCTGGCGGCAAGCATGTATTGTCTGCACTGGTGCAGTACGCGCCCTATAAGCTCAAGCAGGGCTGGGAAAGCGGTCGCGCCGAGTTGCTGCAGCGGGCCATGGCAGTGCTGGAACGTTACGCGCCTGGAATTGGCGGCACGGTGTTGCACAGCGAAGTCCTGTCCCCGGCTGACATTGAACGGGAATTCCGGATTGCCGGCGGTCATTGGCACCACGGCGAGTTTGCCCTGGACCAGTTCATGATGACTCGTCCCATTCACGGTAGTGCCCAGTACGCAACCCCTTTGCCCGGGCTTTTCCTGTGTGGCGCAGGGGCTCATCCCGGTGGCGGTGTCATGGGGTCGGCCGGACGCAATGCTGCGAATGAAATCATTGCCAGGGGAGATGGGGCATGAACAAGAAAGATCATCACAAAACCTTTGTTTATCCGACAGCGTTTCATTCCCGTACCTCCAGGCTTAACCAGATGCAGGCCTGCCACCGCTGGAAGGACTACCTGGTAGCGGATGTCTACGAGGACGTGGCGCTGGAATATTTTGCGATGCGAAATTCAACCGGCGTGTTTGATCTGTGTCCCATGACCAAGCACAAGATCACAGGCCCCGATGCCCTGGAATTTCTTAATCGCATGCTGACCCGGGACGTGAGTAAGCTCAAGCCTGGACGCGTTTCCTATTGCGTATGGTGTGATGACGAGGGCCAGGTGATTGATGACGGCACGGTTTTTCACATGCGTCCCGGCGAGTACATGCTGTGCTCCCAGGAGCGCCAGCTGGACTGGCTAAGCATCTCGGCACTGGGATTCGAGGTCACTATAACGGAGCCTACCCATGAACTGGCGGCGCTGGCGGTGCAGGGGCCGACCTCCTGCTCCGTGCTACGCAGGATGGGACTGAACGACATTCAGAACCTGAAGCCGTTTGGCATCACCTGGTTTGATTTTCAGGGTTCGGAATTGATGGTCTCCCGTACCGGTTTCACCGGCGACCTGGGCTATGAGGTCTGGATCGAGGTGTCCAAGGCGGAGGCCTTGTGGGATGCCTTGTTCGCTGCGGGCAAGGAGTATGGCATTCGCCCAATCGGCACCCATGCCCTGGAGATGACCCGCATCGAAGCAGGTTTCATCCAGGCGGGTGTGGATTTTCTGCCGGCGGACGAGGCTGTGCGCCCCGGTCGAACCCGTTCACCTTTCGAGCTGGGCCTGTCATGGCTGGTGGATTTCAAGAAGCCTAACTTCACAGGCCGGAAAGCCTTGCTGGAGGAGAAAGAAAAGGGCTCCAGGTACAATTTCGTCAAGCTGGATATCGCGGGTAACAAGCCCGCCAGGGATGCCTTTATCTACAACAGCAAGAAGCAGGTTGTCGGTACGGTTACCTCGGCCATATGGTCTCCCACGGCGAAGGCCAACATCGCCCTGGCATCGCTGCACGCCCCCTGGGGTAAGCCCGGCGATGAACTGTATGCCGAGATTTACTATCAACGTGAGTTGAAATGGAGTCGGGTGATGGCCCGGGCCACAGTAGTGGAAGGCGCCTTCTTTGATCCCGAAAGGAAGAAGGTTACTCCTGCTCTGGATTTTTGATTTGAGGTGAAACCAGGCCGGCTCTCATCGGGCCGGGCTGGCGTTTCCGAGATTGCCTTCGCACGGGTGAGCCTTTCCCATCGTCTGGATCACTTGCTGCGGCCACCTTCCATTGCAGAGCCGGGATTCTGGTCAAAGCACTAATTGAGGATTGGACTATGAGCATCGAAGCACTGGCTGATTACACGACCCAACAGTGGAATGCGGTGGCCGAAAAAGTGATGGCCAACATTCCGCCGGGTTTGTTTATTAACGGCAAGCACGTTGATGCCCTGGATGGTGGGCGAATCGCCAGTATCAACCCGGCGAACGGGCAGTTGGTAGCCGAGGTGGCTGCGGGCAGCGCCCGGGACGTGGATCTTGCGGTTGCCTCGGCGCTAAAGGCGTTTCGTGCTGGCGATTGGTCCCGCATGGCCCCCAGGGACCGCATGGCAGTGCTGTATCGCTGGTGTGAACTCATTGATGCCAACGCCGCGGAACTGGCGATGATGGATACCCTGGATATGGGTAAGCCCATCGCTGACATGGCGGGTGTGGACCTGCCGTCGGTGGTTGAAACCATTCAGTTTATGGCTGAATGCATAGACAAGATCGAAGGCTCGGTTACCAACACCGAATGGGATGTCATGCATTGCGTGTTGCGTGAACCCCTGGGCGTGGTGGGCGCCATTTCACCCTGGAATTACCCCCTGCTCATGGCGACATGGAAGGTGGCCCCTGCCCTGGCCGCGGGCAATACCGTGGTACTCAAGCCGGCGGAACAGTCGCCGCTGAGTGTGCTGAAATTGGCGGAGCTGTTCGTTGAGGCGGGCGGGCCGCCAGGGGTGTTTAATGTGGTGAACGGCCTGGGTGAGGTTGCCGGCCAGGCACTGGCCCTGCACGAGGATGTGGCCAAGATTACCTTCACCGGGTCTACCGCGGTTGGCAAGTTAATGCTGCAGTACGCCGGCCAGTCCAACATGAAAAAAGTCTCCCTGGAATGTGGTGGCAAGTCGCCGCAAATCTTCATGGCGGACCTGGAGGACATGGATCGTGCTGTGGCTGCTGCCTACAACGGCATATATGCGAACATGGGCGAAGTCTGCAATGCCGGGTCCAGATTGCTGGTGCACGAGTCCATTCACGATGATTTCGTCGAGCGGTTTGTCACGGCTGGTAAGGATGCCTACGTGCCCGGCGATCCCATGAACCCGGAAACCAATATGGGTCCCCTGGTAACCCGGGAAGATCAGCAGCGGGTGCTGTCGATGATCGATGCCGGCGCCAAGGAGGGTGCGCGGCTGGCATTTGGCGGTTGTGTTCCCGAGGGGTTGGAGTCTGGAGCCTATGTATCACCCACCTTGTTTACCGGTGTGAACAACGACATGAGTATCGCCCGTCAGGAAATCTTTGGCCCGGTGGCCTCAGTGATGACTTTCAAGACTGTGGAGGAGGCGATCGCCATTGCCAACGACACGATTTACGGCCTGGCCGCCGGAATCTGGACCCGGGATCTGAACCTGGCCATGCGACTGGTTAGGGCAGTGCAGGCGGGTACCATCTGGATTAACAGTTTCGATGAAGGTGATATGACCCAGCCGTTTGGCGGTTACAAGCAGTCCGGTCATGCCCGGGACAAGTGCATGGAGAGCCTGCTCAGCTACACCCAGTCAAAGTCGGCATGGTTCCGGTTGTCGGGACAGCGATAGCCTCGCCAGTCCCGCTGGCCCGCATGCTTAAACGTATTGCCGATCGGGTAGAACCCCGGAGATGTCATCGAACAGGGTACACTGGTCGAAGAAATCGTTACCTTGCCCGTGAATTGGGGGTCGGCGCCGGATGGGTTTTCCGAAGTTTCGATATTCCCCGCTTGGCTGGCCAAAATATTTGCGGGGTATTTGGGGCGATGCGCCGCGCAGAATACGAGATCTGCCATTGCCGGGCGTCACTGAGGGGCTTTCAGTGGTACCTGAGGGCGATCTGATCAAGGTCGTCTGATAACCAGAGGGAGAAATAAGATGGGTGATTCATTCCGGGCACTGCTCGTGAACAAGGACGATGAGGGTTATCACTCCAGTGTGGAGAACTGGTCAATGGATCAACTCATGGAGGGCGACGTGCTGGTGCGGGTTGCCCACTCCACGGTTAATTACAAGGACGGTCTGGCGGTTACAGGCAAGGGTCCGATCATCCGACAGTTTCCCATGATCCCCGGCATTGATCTGGCCGGTACCGTGGAGGAGTCTGGCAACCCGGACATTTCGGTGGGTTCAAAAGTGATTCTCAACGGCTTCGGCGTGGGAGAGCGGCACCATGGAGGTTTTGCTCAATACGCCAGGCTGAAAGGTGAGTGGCTGGTGCCGCTACCCGGATCACTGACTACCCTGCAGGCCATGGCCATAGGCACTGCCGGTTATACCGCCATGTTGTGTGTCATGGCGCTGGAGCATAACGGAGTGACCCCGGACCAGGGGCCGGTACTGGTGACAGGCGCCAACGGTGGTGTGGGTAGCGTGGCAGTGGCCCTGCTTTCTCACCTCGGTTACCAGGTAACAGCCTCCACCGGGCGTGTGCAGGAGAGTGACTACCTGAAGTCCCTGGGGGCCACGGATATCCTGGACAGAATGGAACTCAGCGAACCGGGCAGACCCCTGGGTAAAGAGCGCTGGGCGGCGGCGGTAGACAGTGTGGGTAGCCATACCCTCGCCAATGTCCTGGCGCAGACTTCCTATGGCGGCGCGGTGGCGGCCTGTGGCCTGGCCCAGGGCATGGACCTGCCAGCATCCGTGGCGCCATTTATTCTTCGCGGTATTACCCTGGCCGGTATTGATTCGGTCATGGCTCCCAGGGCGAAACGGCTGGTTGCCTGGGAGCGGCTGGCCCGGGAGCTGGATTTATCAAAGCTTGAGGCGATCAGTAAGGTGATTGGTCTTGAGGATGTGCCGGAGGCAGCGGAATCCATCCTGGCCGGCAAGGTGCGCGGACGGCTTGTGGTGGACGTTAACGCCTGAGGGCCTGCCACAAGGGCGCCAGCATTCGGGAATTCCGCCTGGCTACGGTCCCGTCGCAGGATTATCCTGGCCAAATTCCAAGTGCCTCGAATTTCCCTTCTTGAGGGAAACCCTGGTCATTCATGTTTGTTGAAATGCCGGTATTGCAGTTTTAAGGTAATCAAGCGCGGGCTTAAAGCGGGAACTCCGGGCTATTCGAGTTGGAGCCTCGATGTAACAGGCAGGGTGACCATGCAAATTCGACAAGCAAAACTGGGAGATCTTGAAGCGTTGGCGGAGTTATTTGATCTCTATCGCCAGTTCTACGAGTACCCCCAGGACATAGGGCTGGCAAGACGATATCTTGCCGAGCGCATCAGTAACCGGGAGTCCGTTATCTACCTGGCTCAGGATGACGGTGGCATGACCCTGGGTTTCGTGCAGCTTTACCCGAGTTTTTCCTCGACCCTGGCGGGAAAGGTGTGGATTCTCTATGACCTGTTTGTTCGTAAGGAAGGGCGTAGGCAGGGCGTAGCCAGGGCGTTGATGAACAGGGCGGCCCACCTGGCTCGAGAGACCGGAGCGGTAGAGATTAACCTGGCAACGGCAACGAATAATACCCAGGCCCAGGCCTTGTATGAATCTCTTGGATACAAGCGAGACGACCAGTTTTATGTCTATGCATTGAATTTGGCCCGGGAAGGCATGGAGTAAGCGGCTCTGAAACACCACCCGAGTCAGATGCTCAGGTTGCAGCTATAGCAACTCCGCCATCGTCGAGATTTGTGATGTCTCTCAATCGATGATGCCAGGAAAATCTGCCGGCCCCGGGATCCTGAACAGACCCCTTTTCTGAGGAGACATCACATGGGTTCCGGGGTTTAATGGGCTGCA
>JAOTSW010000226.1 GCA_029864735.1 Chromatiales bacterium
CAGGGCCTCCTCGCCGGAGTTGAGCACGTGGTACCAGTCGTCCGGGTGCACGGCGGCGATCTCGTGCCAGTACCGGGTCTCGGCCCTGGGCAGTGCGGTCTCCTCGGGCAGCACCTGTGGCCCCATAGACGAACACGCCGCCAGGCCAAGCAAGGCAATCGCAATCAATCCCCGTCGAGCAAGCCTTCCATCCATATGCCGTCCTCCCTGGCGCCCAGTCATATTTTCCCCGGCTAAAGTATTGAATAGGAAATGGCGTGAAGAGGCAAACCACGTGGGCAAAAGCCAAAATGCGCCCTGCCCCGTGTTCCTGACTTGCGCAGCCGAAGCCGGTTCAGCCGACGGCGTGTCTGGCATAGTCGGCGCCCCGGGGTCCAGATTGCAGCGCAGCCCCTGCTGGAGCCGCTGCTGGATGACCCCAGCTTTGGCAAATTAATGACCGAGATCGGATTCACCTAGCTCCGGATCCATCCGTTCCTCAATCTTGATTTTCCGGCACTCCCTGTCGTTCGCAACGTTGTTGTGAGGCCCCGACCCCCGGCGTAATATTTACTTCCCGCGTCATTCTTCTGCATGAATTGGCCTTAGACGCCTGACACTGGTATCGCCATGAAATCTGCTGTTGCCCTCTACGCCCTGCTCGCCTTGTCCTCACCGCTCGCCGCTGCCGAGGAATGGGGTCCCATGGAATTGATCTGGCAGACCATACAGCCAGGCGAGAAACTCAAGTTCTCCTTCGTCCGGGATCGCTCTTTCGAGGGCTCTTACCTGGGCATCCCGGTGTTCGCCGCCCGGGGCAAGACAGCGGGGCCAACCCTGTGTGTGACTGCCGGCATCCACGGCGATGAGATCAGCGGCGTGGAAACCGCAAGACGGGCGTTTTTCCAGGCTGATCCCACCTCCATGGCTGGCAGCCTGGTTGTTTTACCCACGGTGAACGCCAGCGGCTTTCGCAATGGCGACAGGTATCTGCCGGACCGGCGCGACCTGAACCGTTACTTCCCGGGCAATATGACCGGGAGCGTGGCATCGGTCATAGCCAAGGCGGTATTTGAGCAGGTCATACGCAAGTGTGATGCACTGGTGGACCTGCATACCGCGTCTTTTCACCGTACCAACTATCCGCAAATACGCGCCGATGATTCAGACCCAAAGACCTTGGAGCTGGCGAAAAATTTTGGCGGTGGGGTGATCATTGGCGGCGCCGGGCCCACCGGCAGTTTGCGCCGGGCGGCGGTGGACGCAGGCATACCCACGATCATCTACGAGGCCGGTGAGCCCATGAAGTTCCAGGAGGATGCCATCGACCAGGGCGTGCGGGGCATTGTGAACGTGATGCAATACCTGGGCATGATCGCCGGAACCCACGAGCAGTTATCGGAATCCCGGATATTCAGGAAATCAAGCTGGGTGCGTGTGCCGCCAAAACAGGGGGGATTTTTCTTTCCATCGGTTGCACCGGGAGATTCGGTGCGCAAGGGAGACGTACTGGGTGAGGTGATAGATCCGTTTACCGACGAGCGCTATGTCATCAGCTCGACCCTGGACGGCGAGATCATCGGCATGGCCGTGCCCCAGGTGGTGCTGTCCGGCTACGGCCTGGTGCACATCGGTATCCCCGGCAAGGCGAAATAGCTCCAGGTAACCCGCGTCAAAACTGATTAATCTTCCTCACCTGATTTGGGTATACCATTTGGGCACGGATTCCCCGCCCCGCACAGGAGCACCCACCCATGGTGTTTCAGAATTTGACCGTCAGACGCCGCCTTGCGCAGGCCCTGGTCCCGGGCCTGGTGATCTCTGCCCTGAGCATCGCAAGCGGCGCCTACCCACCCTCCCAGACAATAGCCTGGTTCTGGGCGACCTACGTGCTGTATTTCGCCTTGTTCGGTGCCCTGGTGCTGGTGCCTTTTGTCACCGCCACAACCCACCGCAAAGGCAGGCTGGCCGCGCTGGTAATCGCCACCCCTGCGCTGTGGATTTTGTTTGCGCTCTTCTCAGAAGGCCTGGTCAGCCTTTGGTGGGACTTGTACCCCAGCTATTACTCCAGTGCCTGCTTGTTCCTGCTCTTCAGCCTCCTGCTCGGTGGCCTGTTGAGTTTGCTCGCACCGTTGCGGTTCTCGCCAAGGCTATGCATGAGCCTTGGCCTGGCCGGCGTCGTCATGGGCCTGTTGAGCCAGTTTTTCATTGAGCACTTCCTGTGCATTTTTTTCTGTGACGCTATGGATAACCTGCCGCTACTGGTGCCGATAATCCTGTGGCCGGTATTGTTCTGTGCAGCAGTGATAGTTGGCAAGCGCGAAACCCGCCTGGGCACCAGTGATGCAATTCAGGAGTGAATGAGGCACACGCCCCGTTGACCGGGGTGGGAAAAGCCCTGTGAATAACCCAGGGGCTTACTGGGCGTCCTTTCGATCCACGGCCTTTTGGCCGGCGGGCCTGTCGGCCTCCAGGTACTGGGCCAAGCCCGGCTGATACCGGTAAACGCGACCTGAACGGGGATCGATCATGATCGCATCGGTAGCATCAGCGGGGGGCGGCTGATCCTGGGTTACCCATTGCCCATCAACGGCGCGAAACTTGTAAACAAGGTTTCCGTCGGCATTGGCAAGCCCAGTGCAGGAAAGAAAAATCAGGACTGATGAGAGAATTACAGCTTTCATGGATTAAACATAACCATGAACGCAAACCAATTCTGTGACCTATATCAAAATTCGGAAAATAAGGAATCTAGTGGGACAGCTACCTTAATTCACCTGGCTGTCTTCCAACATGATAATCAGGCTATCGAGGCCGGCGATCATACTACTCATGGAATTCGCGGCCACCCGAAGTTGCGACATCCTTCCGCGTAATTGGGGAATGAGTTCGGGATAAGCACGGAATTCTTCCAATGCCTGAAATATATCCTGGTCAAGATCGGGTTTGGCGCAATCCACGAGGGTCTCGTAAGAGCCCGTGTGGTCATCGACCCCCAGCTGGCAGTCGGCACCCCATATATAGTCCTGGAGGGACCAGGGCGTGAGCTGGCGTATCAGGTCACGATAAGGTGGCAGGCCTCCAGAGATAAGCTCGAAGTCATAGGCACTGACGTCATACATATGGGTCAGCAATCTCAAGGTCTCCGAGTCCGCGACCCGTCGCAGCCCACCCGCGTTTTGCACTTCACGGAAGGTCGCTCCGGTGAGCTGGAAGGGAGAAATCTGACCGGCCTGAAAGGCTCCACGAACAACGCGCCAGGCTTCATTTGCATCCACCGGATCGCTTGCCTTTAGTCCCGCCAATGCCTGCTTGGCAAATTCCAGCGCCTGGGCATTGTAGTTAAGGCGCGCATTCATTTCGAACCGGGTTTGCTTCAGGTCTTCGATGATCTGCTCACGCCAGACCGCGGCCTCAGCTACCTCGCGACGGTCCTGGTTCCAGTTTTCCACCTGTAGGGCCAGCAGGATACCGACAACCACGATCCCCAGTTCCACGAAGACCGATGGCCAATCCTGGCGATGTAATGAGCCTGCAAGTCGGTTAAATATCACGGATTTCACTCCCTGCCCGCCTGGACCCGGCGAGTCTGTATGGGCCTCCGGATGGCAAGCCCCATTTAACCAAGTCTAATCGATTCTGGCTGGTAAATTAGGGACAGGCACCAATTAATAATCGGTGCCTGTCCCTGATTTTTAATAATTAGGGTACCTGTCCCCTTAATTAGGGTACCTGTC
>JAOTSW010000227.1 GCA_029864735.1 Chromatiales bacterium
ATTCCGGAGCCGGCCCGATGCGTCGTTTGGAGAGATGAA
The DNA here is from genome assembly GCA_029864735.1 of Chromatiales bacterium. Taxonomy (GTDB): domain Bacteria; phylum Pseudomonadota; class Gammaproteobacteria; order Steroidobacterales; family BM003; genus CAKZML01. The sequence continues at coordinate 40 of JAOTSW010000227.1, forward strand.
ACACCGCGGCATCCACACTCACCGTGGCGGCCAGTTCCCCGCCTGGCTTGTAGATATCGGTGACCAGGCTGAAGCGTGATCCGTCCTTCTTGATTTGCGTGATCCGGACCTCGATACGCAAGGTTTCCAGCAGGAAGCACTCTTGCTTGTAAGTCAGTGTTTCTGAGAGCACTACGGGCCCGACGCCGTGGCGGGCAAATTCTGCCGGTGTGAACCCTCCCGCGGCGAAAAAATCAAAACGCGCCTGCACAGACAGGTCCAGGTAGGCGCTGTTGCGCATATGGCCATTGGCGTCCAGGTTGTCCCAGCGTACCTGGTGCTCGGAGAAGAAGGTCTTCATTTTCTGTAACTCATTAATTTTATAGCTGTTTTAGTGCGAAATTCCCGAATCCCGAGAATATTTTGACCGGTTTGTCGTGGAACTGCCACCGACGGGGCTATGGGAGTGTTCCCGATTGTTTGAGTTGCAGTATTTCGTTAAAGTTGGCCGCTTATTAGGGAGAGGCAGTATGACCAGCTATTTCAGCAAGATATTCGGCACCTCGCCGGTTGATCCGATCCAGGAACACATGGAAACCTGTTTCCAGGCGGCCAAGAAACTCAATCCGTTTTTCAAGGCCGTGGTAAAGGAAGACTGGGAGAAGGCGGCAGCGGTCAGGGCCGAAATCGTGACTCTCGAACAAAGGGCCGACGAACTCAAGAGTTCGGTCCGATCCAATCTTCCCAAGAATCTTTTCCTCCCCGTTCCCCGGGAAGACTTGCTTGAGTTGCTCTCCTACCAGGACAAGATCGCCAACCGCGCGAAGGATGTGTCCGGTCTGGTGCTGGGTCGCAAGATCAAGTTGCCGTTAGAAATCCAGGAAGACTTCCTGGCCTATGTTTCTCGTAACGTGGATGCCGCCAAGAAAGCTCGCAAGAGCATTCGCGAACTGGATGAGCTGTTTGAAACCGGCTTCCGGGGAGCGGAGGCCGAGCTGGTCGAATCTATCGTGGCCGAGCTGGATGAAATTGAGAATGATACTGATGAGCTCCAGGCCAATTTGCGAGCCAAGATTTTCGCCATTGAGGATGATCTGAAGCCAGTGGACGTGATGTTCCTTTATCGCTTGCTGGAACTCACGGGTGACGTTGCGGACCGGGCCGAGTCAGTCGGTCATCGGCTCGAACTTGTACTTTCCCACTAGACGCTAACGAAAAAAAGCTAACGAAAGGTTACTCCGATGGATTTCATGGGTTTCGAATTTTTGATGTCTGGCGGGGGGTACTACCTCGTGTTGGCGACGGTGTTTGGTTTGTTCATGGCCTGGGGTATCGGCGCCAATGACGTGGCCAATGCCATGGCGACCTCGGTGGGCTCCAAGGCCATCACAGTCAAGCAGGCCTTGCTGGTGGCGGCGGTGTTTGAATTTGCCGGCGCGGTACTGGCCGGTGGCGCGGTGACGTCCACCATACGCAAGGGGATCATTGACTCATCGGGTCTGGAATCACAGCCAGAGATCCTGGTACTGGGTATGCTGGCGGCCCTGCTGGCGGCGGGCACCTGGTTACTGCTGGCCTCGCGCAAGGGATGGCCGGTTTCCACCACTCATTCGATTGTCGGCGCCATCGTGGGCTTCGCCATTGTCGGCGTCGGTTTCGATGCGGTGAAGTGGGGCAAGGTCGGCGTAATCGTAATGAGCTGGGTGGCCTCACCCCTGACTGCCGGCATTGCCGCGTTCCTGATTTACAGTTCGGTGCAATGGTTGATCCTGTCCCGTCCCGATCCCCTGGACCGGGCCCGCCGTTACGTGCCGTTATACATGTTCATGGCGGCCTTCATGATTACCCTGGTGACCCTGTTCAAGGGGCTGAAGCACGTAGGTATTCATGTCACGACTTTTGAGGCCTACCTGATTGCCAGCGGATTCGGAGTCCTGGTGTCACTGGTAGGCTCTTACTTTATCAGCCGCATCAAAGTGGACAAGAAGGCGGACAAGAAATTCCACTACCACACCGTTGAGAAGGTCTTTGGCGTTCTGATGGTGGTCACCGCCTGCGGCATGGCCTTCGCTCACGGCTCCAATGACGTGGCCAATGCCATTGGTCCGGTCGCTGCAGTGATCTCCGTGGTCCAGCACAATGCTGTGGGCCAAAGCGCCAGTGTTTCGATCTGGGTGCTATTGCTGGGTGGGTTCGGTATCGTGGCCGGCCTGGCTACCTACGGTCGGCATGTGATCGCCACCGTGGGCACCAAGATCACTCACCTGACGCCCAGCCGAGGATTCGCGGCAGAGCTGGCGGCGGCCTCGACCATCGTGTTCGCCTCCGGTACCGGCATGCCCATCTCCACCACCCATACCCTGGTGGGTGCCGTACTGGGTGTCGGCATGGCCCGGGGTATTACCGCGATCAACATGGGCGTGGTTGGCCAGGTGTTCCTGTCCTGGGTGGTGACGATTCCCGCCGGAGCAGGTCTGTCCATCCTGTTCTTCTTTATCCTGAAGGGGATATTTGTCGGATAAGTTTATGACCGGGGCCCGCTTTCTGGCCGGCCCCGGATAACTCATCATTTCCCCGGCCTTGCTTGAGCGTACGCTCGCTACTGCTCATACTCTCGTTTTGCCCGTGCCTAATTGGGAGTGCACATGTCTGACGCTTTTCTGAATGACCTGGCGATCCAGCTAAGGGAGTTTGCTCGTGAGCGGGATTGGGAGCAGTTTCATTCTCCCAAGAACCTGGCCATGGCGCTGCTGGTTGAAGGCGGCGAACTGCTGGAGCAGTTCCAGTGGCTGACCCCTGAGCAAAGCGTGAATCCCGGTCAGGATCGGGTGCAGCGCATTAGCGACGAAATGGCAGATGTGCTCATCTACCTGGTCAGGCTGGCCGATTCCCTGGACGTGGATTTGCAAGAGGCCGTGCAAAGCAAGCTGGCGCACAATCGTGAAAAATATCCTGCCGAATTAGTGCGTGGCGACGCACGCAAATATAACGAGTACGACTAGGCTATGAACTATCTACATGTTTTTCATGCAGGCAATTTCGCCGATGTGTTCAAGCACATGACCTTGCTTGCCTTGCTGCGCAAATTCCGCAGCAAGGAAAAGGGTTTCAGTTATGTAGAAACCCACGCCGGAAGGGGGTTGTACGATTTGCAGGGCGAACCGGCCAGTCGCACCGGTGAAGCGCTCAAGGGCGTGTTGAAGCTTGCCGATGATGATGGCGGGTCTGAGGATATCCGTGCCTACCTGGATGTGGTCGCCGCCTTGCCCGGCAATGAGCAGGGCATGCGTTGGTATCCGGGTTCACCACTGATCGCCCGGGCCATGATGCGGGAGCAGGACAGGGCGATCCTGGCGGAGTTGCATCCCGAGGAGGCGGCGGCCTTGAAGTCTAATCTCAGGAACGACAGGCGTTTCAGCGTGCATTGTCGGGATGGCTGGGAGGCACTGAAAGCCCTGTTGCCGCCTATGCCCCGGCGTGGACTGCTGCTGGTGGATCCGCCATTTGAAGATACGGATGAGTTTGAGGCGATTTTTCGTGGCCTGGATGAGGTGGAGCATCGCTGGCCAAACGCCTGCATTGCCGTGTGGTATCCCATCAAGCGCAGCGCCGACCTGGACCCGGTATATCGGCGTTTGTCAGGAGGGACTTACGGCGCGGTCCTGAGAGCGGAATTGTGTTTGCACCCGGACG
>JAOTSW010000076.1 GCA_029864735.1 Chromatiales bacterium
CACCGTACTGTGGTTGCCTTTGCCCGCACCGAGGAAGGGCAGCTGAAAGGGTCTGCCCGTTCGGTCACGGGACTGCATATCCGGGACGCCATGGATAACGTCGCCACCCGGCATCCCTCAATGCTGAGCAAGTTTGGTGGTCACGCGATGGCTGCCGGGCTGAGCCTGGCCGAGAAAGACCTGGATGGGTTTCGACAGGCCATGGAGCAAGAGGTGGCTCGCTGGGCGGGCGATATGGACATGCAAGGCGTGCTTTGGACCGACGGTGAATTGCAGCCCGGTGAATTCAACCTGGAAAACGCGGAATTACTCAGGGAATCCGCTCCCTGGGGTCAGCAATTCCCGGAGCCCCGCTTTGACGGCGTCTTCCATATCCTGGAAAGCAGGATCGTTGGCGAGAAACATCTCAAGTTACGGGTCCGCGATGCAGCCGGTGGCGCCGTGCTCGACGCCATTGCATTCGGGCAGGGAGAATTGCAGGATCAGCTCGCTCAGAACATGAGTCTGGTGTACAGGCTTGACGTTAATGAATGGCAAGGCAGGCGCAGGTTGCAGTTGATGGTGGAGCATATCCAGGGACAGTAAAGGGGCTGCGGCGGTTTAGCAGTTTCGTGGGAGCTGTTTTTCAACTACCATTGCCCCCGTTTTGGCTTGCATTGAGCGAAGTGTATGGAGACCAACCAGCAAAAATCCCAGATCAAGGACCTTCAAGGGCGCACCGAGGCCCTTAGGGGGTATCTTTGACTATGCTGGAAGCGCTGAACGCCTGGAAGAAGTGAGCCGCGAACTGGAAGATCCGACTATCTGGAATGACCAGGAAAAAGCCCAGTCCCTGGGTCGTGAGCGGGTCCAGCTTGAAGCCCTGGTGACCAGTCTTGATCGTCTCTCTAGTGGTCTCCAGGATGCGGATGATCTACTGGAAATGGCTATCGAAGAGCAAGACCAGGGCACCGTCGATGAACTGATCGCGGACCTGAACGCCATTGAATCCGAAATCAGCCAACTGGAATTCCGCCGAATGTTCTGCGGTGAAATGGACGCCAGTAACGCCTTCGTGGATATCCAGGCCGGCTCCGGTGGTACCGAAGCCCAGGACTGGGCGGAGATGCTGCTGCGAATGTATTTGCGCTGGGGCGAGGCCCGGGGCTTTGATACCGAGATCATCGAGGTCTCTGCCGGTGAAGTGGCGGGTATCAAGAGCGCCACGGTGCGCTTTGCGGGTGAGTACGCATATGGCTGGCTGCGAACCGAGACCGGGGTGCACCGCCTGGTTCGTAAATCGCCCTTTGATTCAGGCAATCGTCGTCACACCTCTTTCGCCGCGGTGTTTGTCGCGCCCGAGGTGGATGATGACATCGACATCGAAGTGAACCCTGCTGATCTGCGAATTGATGTGTATCGGGCCAGCGGCGCCGGTGGACAGCATGTTAACCGTACCGAGTCGGCGGTCCGAATTACGCATAATCCCAGTGGTATTGTCGTGCAGTGTCAGAATGATCGTTCGCAGCACAAGAACAAGGCTACTGCGATGAAGCAGTTGAAAGCGAAGCTCTACGAGCGGGAGCTTCAGAAACGCAAGGCGGATTCGGATGCCCTGGAGGACACCAAGTCCGACATTGGCTGGGGCAGCCAGATTCGTTCCTATGTACTGGACCAGTCGCGTATCAAGGATTTACGCACGGGTGTGGAGACCGGCAATACCCAGGCGGTATTGGACGGAAACCTGGACCAATTTCTTGAGGCAAGCCTCAAGCAGGGCCTGTAGTCTACCGGTAGACCGCACAGGCTAATTCAAGGCAGGAATTGCAGATGAATCACGAAGAAGAACATACCCTGATTGCTGAGCGTCGTCGCAAGCTCAATGAGATGCGCAGCGCAGGGAATGCCTACCCGAATGACTTCCGCCAGGAAGCCCTGGCGAATGAATTGCATTCCGAGTACGGAGAGCATTCTGCCGAAGCCCTGGATGAGCTTGGGAAAGTTGTGAGTGTGGCCGGGCGTCTGATGGCCAAGCGGGTCATGGGTAAGGCGAGTTTTGCCAAGATCCAGGATCGCTCAGGCCAACTGCAGTTATTTGTGCAGAAGAACAGTCTGGGTGACGAGTTGTATACCTCGTTCAAGTCATGGGACCGTGGTGACATCATTGGTGCTCGCGGCAGGCTGTTTAAAACCAAGACCGGTGAATTGTCAGTATGGGTTGAGGAGCTTCGACCACTGACCAAGTCGCTGCGCCCCTTGCCGGAAAAATTTCACGGATTGAGTGATCAGGAAACCCGTTATCGCCAGCGTTATGTGGACCTGATTATCAACGACTCGACCAGGGAAGCATTCAAGATTCGCAGCAAGACCCTGGCGGCGATTCGCAGTCAGCTGGACGAACTGTCTTTCATGGAGGTCGAGACCCCCATGATGCACCCGATTCCCGGTGGCGCCGTGGCGCGTCCCTTCGTAACCCATCACAACACTCTTGATATGCAGTTATATCTTCGGATTGCTCCGGAGCTGTATTTGAAGCGATTGATCGTGGGCGGCCTGGGCCGCGTATACGAGATTAATCGCAGTTTCCGGAACGAGGGTATCTCCACCCAGCACAATCCCGAGTTCACGATGCTGGAGTTGTACCAGGCATTTGCGGATTACGAGGACATCATGGATTTGACCGAGAACCTGATACGCAATACCGCCCAGACGGTTCTTGGGAGGCAGGTGCTTGATTACCAGGGCGTGGAGGTAGACCTGGCAAGGCCATTCGAACGGATTACCGTCGAAGAGTCTGTGCTGAAATATAACCCGGACCTGGATCCCAAGCGCCTGCGTGAGGTCGAGTACCTGCGTGAGGTCTGCAAGAAGCTGAAGGTACAGGCGAAGGACAGTTATGGTGCCGGCAAGCTGCTGATCGAGGTATTCGATGCGACGGTGGAAAGCGAGCTGATGCAGCCCACTTTTATTACCGGGTATCCCACCGAGGTGTCACCCCTTTCACGGTGCAATGACAATGATCCGTTTGTCACCGACCGTTTTGAGTTGTTCATGACTGGAAGAGAGTTGGCCAACGGATTTTCCGAGTTGAACGATCCCGAAGAACAGGCGGAACGCTTCCGCGACCAGGTGGTCGCCAAGGATGCCGGAGACGACGAGGCCATGTTCTTTGACGATGACTACATTCGTGCGCTGGAATATGGTTTGCCGCCCACGGGTGGACTGGGAATTGGTATTGATCGGCTGGTGATGCTCTATACCAATTCGGCCTCAATTCGAGACGTGTTGTTGTTCCCGCTGATGCGCCCCGAGGTCTAGCCGGCTTCGGGCAGGGAATAAGGCAGGGGCCGGTTCTCTACCCTGATTTGGCCAATGCGCATGGGAGAGCCTGTCTGCACCGCGTCTAGTTGAAGGATGGCCAGGGCGGAAAACCTGTCGCCCAGGCTTGCGCTCAGCAGTACCTGGCCGATTCCCCGGTCATCGACTTCCACGCTTGCGCCCGGGTTCGGCGCACTTCCCTTGCCTTCCAGGCGAAACAGTCGCCGCTTGATACGACCCAGGTGCTGGGTCCTGGCGACGATTTCTTGTCCGGTATAGCAGCCCTTGCGGAAACTGACCGCATCCAGGACGTCCAGATTGAGCATCTGGGGGATGTATTGGCCACCGCTACGCTCGTCAATTTCTGGAAGGCCCGCGTCGATCTGCCATTTCCTGGCCAGGTTTTCATCGAATTCGGTCAGTCCGGATCCCGGTTCCTCCAGGAGGCGCCAGACCAGAGCGGGGTCTGTGCTGGCAACCCAGGTCAGGCCGTTCTGATCACTGGTGACATGGTCCCGCCTGCTCGATTTGTCGGGCAATCGGTTTACGCAGATTAGCAGTCCTTCGCTTTCGACCTCCTCAAGGCTCACCCGGGAACGCATCACGAACATCCGTAGTCGGGTCATTACCGGCTGCAATAGTTCCCTGGGCAGTACCATCAATAGTCCATTTTGCTGGGGAAGGAGGGTAAGCAAAGCGATGGCGCGCCCCTGGGGCGTGCAATAAGCGGCCCGGACCGCCCGGTCGGGTGCCAATGAAAGCACGTTATTGGTCAGTTGGCCCTGTAGGAACACCTGGGCATCTTCCCCGGTCACGCGAATTACGCCGTAATCTGGTCTTCTCATCCATAGCATGATCAGAGTGTACTCCGGGTGCGGAATTAATGCCGTGAGTGTGCAGGTTTTCGGGGTGCAAAGGTAGTGGTGATCTGGCAGAATGCCCGACATGTCGGAAAACCATGAAGCAAAATCCAAACTCCCGTCCGAGCAGCCAGAAGTGACTGATCGGGAAGACAAATCTGCCGCTTCTGGTGAGCAGGTGATGCCCAGGGAAATTGGCGGCAGGTCCGGACCTGAACCTACGCGATTCGGCGATTGGGAAAAGAACGGTCGCTGCATCGACTTCTGACGTAGAGTAACCACAGCACTTTAAAGTCCTCGCGGGTGGGTTCGTTCCCACTGATGAGGCTGTATTGATTGACTCGGTAAAGGACTAGACATAAATGACGACGAAAAACCGTCCACTGTCTCCGCATCTGCAGATTTATCGCTGGCAGATCACGATGGTCATGTCCATTCTCCATCGCGCAACCGGTGTTGCGCTGGCATTGGGCAGTTTGTTGCTTGTTTACTGGCTGGTCAGCCTCGCCAGTGGTCCCGAGGCGTATGCCTTGGCCCTTGAGTGCCTGGGTTCGGCCCCGGCCGTGGCGGTCCTGGCCGGGGCTTCCTTCGCCTTTTTCTACCACCTTTGTAACGGTATCCGTCACCTGGTGTGGGATACGGGGCGGGGTTTTGAAATCTCTCAACTCTACGCATCAGGTTACGCAGCAATTATCGCCAGCATTGCCCTGACCGCAGGGTTCTGGCTGCTGATTGTCTAAGGGGATTGAAGATGAGTCTGAAAAGTCCGCTTGGAAAAGTGCTTGGTACCGGTTCCGCCAAGAATGGAACAGGCCACTGGTGGTCGCAGCGCGTCACTGCCGTCGGCCTGGTGTTCCTGGGGTTATGGTTTGCCGCCGAACTGATCTGCCTGGACAGCTTCGATTACCAGAGCATGACCGTATTTTTATCGTCGCCGTATAACGCGGTCCTGTTGATCCTGCTGGTCGGAACCCTGATGTACCACTCGATGCTGGGTGTCCAGGTTGTTATCGAGGATTATGTGCATCATGGCAGTCTCAAGGTTGTGTCATTGATGCTGATCAAATTTGCCCACGTGCTGGCCGGTGCGCTGGGCGTGTTCTCTGTACTCAGAGTGGGATTTGGAGCTTAACGATGTCGCAGGCCTACGAGTTTATTGACCACACCTACGATGTTGTCGTGGTGGGAGCCGGCGGCGCCGGATTGCGGGCAACCTTCGGGTTGGCCGAAAGCGGATTATCTACCGCCTGTATCACCAAGGTGTTTCCAACCCGAAGCCACACTGTGGCCGCCCAGGGCGGTATCAGTGCCGCGCTGGGTAACATGGGTGAGGACGACTGGCGCTGGCACATGTACGACACCGTCAAGGGATCGGACTGGCTGGGTGACCAGGACGCCATCGAGTACATGTGTAAGGAAGCCCCTGGCGCGGTAATCGAACTTGAGCACTACGGTGTGCCGTTCTCCCGTACCGAGCAGGGCAAGATATACCAGCGTCCGTTCGGCGGTATGACCACCCGCTATGGCGAGGGTCCTGCCGCCCAGAGAACCTGTGCCGCAGCTGACCGTACGGGTCATGCCATGCTGCATACCTTGTACCAGCAGAGTTTGAAGCACGACGCGACATTTTTTATTGAATACTTCGCTATCGATCTGATCATGGAAGATGGCGAGTGCCGTGGCGTTATCGCCATGTGCATGGAAGACGGTTCACTGCATCGTTTCCGTGCCCACCGTGTGATTCTCGCCACCGGCGGTTATGGCCGGGCGTTTTTCTCCTGCACTTCGGCACACACCTGCACCGGTGACGGCAATGGCATGGTGCAGCGTGCCGGCCTGCCGCTCCAGGACATGGAGTTTGTGCAGTTTCATCCCACCGGAATTTACGGGGCGGGTTGCCTGATCACTGAAGGCGTGCGGGGCGAGGGCGGCTACCTGACCAACTCCAATGGCGAGCGTTTCATGGAGCGTTACGCACCCAACGCAAAGGACCTGGCGTCCCGGGACGTGGTCAGTCGGTCCATGACCATCGAGATTAATGAAGGCCGTGGCGTTGGAGCCGAGGCGGATCACATTAACCTGCATCTGGAGCACCTGGGTGCCGAGGTGATTCATGAGCGCCTGCCCGGAATCGCTGAGAGCGCACGTATTTTCGCCGGGGTCGACGTGACCCGCGAGCCGATCCCGGTGTTGCCTACCGTTCATTACAACATGGGCGGAATCCCTACCAATTACCATGGCGAAGTTGTCACCCTGAAAGATGGCGATCCGGACTATGTGGTGCCGGGTCTGATGGCGATTGGGGAGGCGGCCTGCGTGTCGGTTCACGGTGCCAATCGCCTGGGTTCTAACTCATTGCTGGATCTGGTGGTGTTTGGCAGGGCCGCAGCCAAGCGCTGTGCCAGCGAGGTCAAGTCGGACACCCGGCACAGAGCGCTTAAAGAGGACGCCGGTGATTTTGCCCTGGCACGCCTGGACAAGCTGCGGCATTCCAAGGGTGAGCTCTCGACCGCACAGATTCGCTTGAACATGCAGCGCACGATGCAGAATCACGCAGCAGTGTTCCGTACCGGTGAAGTGCTGGATGCCGGTGTGGCGAAAATGCAGGAAGTGTTCGCCTCCTTTGAACAGGTGGGTATTTCCGATCGTTCGCTGGTCTGGAATACCGACCTGATGGAGACCATGGAACTGGACAACCTGATGGGGCAGGCCATGAGCACCATTTGCTCTGCCGCCAACCGTCAGGAAAGCCGAGGGGCCCATGCGCGGGATGACTACCCGGATCGCGATGATGCGAACTGGATGAAACATACCCTGGCGTGGGTGGGAAGTGATGGCAAGGTGCAGATCGATTATCGACCTGTGCACATGGCTACGATGACCGACGAGGTCGACGTGGTCCCGCCGAAGAAACGAGTTTACTGATTGCGATCCGGAGAGTACGCGTAATGGCAGAATTTCGATTACCTCCCAATTCCCGTATCACCAGGGGCAAGGTGTTCAAGGCTCCAGAGGGCGCCAGGAATGTGCGGAGTTTTGTCGTGTACCGGTATGATCCGGACAGCGGCGAGAATCCGCGCCTGGACACCTATGAGGTGGACATGGATAGCTGCGGTCCGATGGTGTTGGACGCACTTATCAAGATTAAGAATGAGGTGGACTCCACCCTGACCTTCCGGCGTTCCTGTCGAGAGGGTATCTGCGGGTCTTGTGCCATGAATATTGACGGCACAAACACACTGGCCTGTACCAAGGCGACCTCTGATGTGAGCAAGGATGTGAAAATCTATCCGCTGCCCCACATGCCGGTGGTGAAAGACCTGGTGCCAGACTTGACGCAGTTTTATGCCCAGTACGCATCGATCAAGCCCTGGCTGCAATCCAGTACGCCGCCACCGCCCGATCACGAAAGGCTCCAGACCAAGGAAGACCAGGCAAAGATTGACGAGCCTTCGGCCTGTATTCTTTGCGCCTGCTGCTCAACCAGTTGCCCGAGTTACTGGTGGAACAGTGATCGTTACCTGGGTCCAGCTGCCTTGTTGCAGGCGTACCGCTGGATTGTGGACAGCCGGGACGATGCGACCGGCCAGAGACTGGACGACCTGGAAGATCCTTTCCGACTCTACCGTTGCCATACGATTATGAATTGCACCCGCACCTGCCCCAAGGGATTGAATCCCGCCAGGGCGATTGCGGAAGTGAAGAAAATGTTGTCCGACCGGCAGCACTAGGCCAGTCGGGTGTCAGCATGAAGGAAATATCCCGTTTAAAGTGGCGTTGCCGTCGCGGAATGCGGGAGTTGGACTTCCTCCTCGGGCGCTACCTGGAGGAAGACTATCCCAGGGTATCTGCCGAAGAGCAGGAGGCGTTCAAGGCGTTTCTTGAGTTACCGGATCCTACGATATTTTCCTGGGTTACGGGCAGGGAGCAGCCGCCCCAGGGACTGGTTAGTGAGATTGTCGGCAAATTATTGCAGCAATCTGGTCGTTGATTTGCGACCGGGGAACTGGGCGGGGTTCTACCTGTCAGTTCTGAGCGGCGGAATGTTGCTTTCCGTGCTTCTGTCCGGCCTGGGGCCACCCCTGAAACTCTTGTTGCTCCTGGCTTTGGCCGGCTGGAGCCTCAGGGCATGGGTCAATCGGCCTGGTGCAATTCGCACCGCTGTGTGGCAAACCCGCGGGGACTGGCGTATTCAAACCGGTGCAGGGGATTGGGTGGCTGCCCGCCTGCTGCATGCCTGGACAGCCGGTCCGGCCTTTTCCGTTCTACTTTGGCGAGACGAATCCGGCGCCCGGCAACTTGCCCTGGTGACTCCCCGGGCGACTTCCGAGGCGACTCGGAGGCGATTGTCCTGCCACTTGCGGTGGCGTCCCAAAACCGCCTGATAGAGCAGTTTTGGCAGTAAAATCAAGGCGTGGGGCCATTCTCCTGCTAGAATCGGCCGTACTATCCAGGGACAGCATTCGAGATCAGGTGAAAATAAATCAAAGAGCGCAGAACTTTCCTCGTCTCATCAGGTCTATCCCAGTGATGACGTGGACCGGCTGGCTGTAAGGATTGTCTATGGCTGGCAGGACGGATGATTGGCAACTGGTGCAACGCGTTCAGGGCGGAGACAAGACAGCTTTCGATGTTTTGGTGCTCAAGTATCAGCATAAGATCGTGAAGCTGGTAATGCGTTACGTGCAGGATCCCTCTGAGTCGCTGGATGTGTCCCAAGAGGCATTCATCAAGGCGTACAAGGCCTTGCCGAATTTTCGGGGCGAAAGCGCGTTTTATACCTGGTTGTACCGGATAGCCATCAATACCGCGAAGAATTACCTGGTCGCCCGTAAGCGCAGACCGTTGGATTATGACGTGGACCTGCAGGATCCGACCCAATACGAAATGCAGGCCCGGTTGAGTGATGTCGCAACGCCAGAGGGGCATGCCCTGGGCGAGGAAGTGCGAGAAGTTGTTTCGGAAGCCGTAGAGAAATTGCCGGAGGATTTGCGGATGGCAATTGTCCTTCGCGAAATCGAGGGAATGAGTTACGAGGAGATTGCCGAGGCTATGGATTGCCCGGTCGGTACGGTTAGATCAAGAATTTTCAGGGCCCGCGAGGCGATCGATAGTCGTCTCAGGCCATTGCTGGATTAGGAATTAGTCATGTCAGACAGTGTGAATAAACAGCTTTCGTCGTGCCTGGATGGTGAGTTGCCTTCGGAAGAGGCGCCCATGCTGATGAAGAGGCTTGCTCGGGATTCCCGTTCAAGGGCGGCTCTAAATCGTTATAGCGTGATGGGTGAGGCCATGCGCGATGGCCTGGTGCCTGGACTGCTGGATGGCAATTTTGCCCAACGGGTATCCGACGGGATTTCGAATGAAGAATTTTCTTCTCCTGGTCATTCATTCTGGCAAGGAAAGGTACAAAGATTGGTGGCCGGCGCAGCTGTGGCCGCGACGGTTGCCGCAGTCGCCCTGGTATCACTGCAAACGGCCATCATCGACACCGATCAGACAGGCTTAAGTGCCCAAAGTGACGTGGATGCCATCAGTTATACCGTGCCGGAGCCTCCGGACAGGCTGAACTCGTACCTGGTGCGTCATGGAAGCCAGGCTGCCATGGCCCGAAACAGCAGTTGGACCCGCGTGGTTACCGATGTGGCGAGCAATGCCGCGGAACAAACTGACGGCACGCCGGAAGTTGATGATGATCCGGTACCGGAGCCGGACGCTGTCGACACGACGAAGGTAAGGCCTTGATGCGTCAGTTCTGGCTGTTGTGCCTTTGCCTGTGGATCTCCCAGCCGGGTTATCTGCGCGCGGAGGATTCCTCCCGGTACTGGATGGAGCGCATGGCCATGGCCGTGGACAGTTTCAATTACCAGGGGGCCTACATTCGGATGAATGACGATGAGATGGAGACCCTGGAGATCTTCCACCGGGTGGATGATTCTGGCGAGGTGACTCTGCGCCTGGTTTCCCTGGATGGCGCCGGTAGAGAGATTGTCAGCGATAGCGAGGGCGTCAAATGCTATATGCCGGACAAGAAGTCCGTGCTGGTGGAAAGAGCCGATCCGAACGCCCCGCTGAGATCCCATATCGGGCGCTTTACGGGTCAGTTTTCGGATAATTACCGGGTAGTGGATTGCGACCGGTGCAAGTCTGCTGACTGGCGAACTGCGCAGGATGCCGGGGGTTGTGGAAGCTGCATGCCCGGTAAAAATGCCGAGCAACGCATGCTTTCCATGGATACCGTCATGCTTGCGATTACGCCAGGGGATGCCTATCGATACGGTTACCGTCTCTGGCTGGATCGCGGATCGGCGTTTCCTATAAAAACCCAGGTTCTAAATGAGAAGGGTGAGGTTATCGAGCAGGTTCGTTTTACTCGCCTGATAATCGGCAAGACTGTGGCGGCCAGTTCGGTGCAGTCCGATATCGATACCTCCGATTACGAATGGGTATACAGCGAGCAGAAACATATGCCGGAAAAGCGGGACTCGCGCTGGCGGGCGGCCGCGTTGCCGCCTGGTTTTATGCTTACCCGGGTCGCACATGACGGTGACGAGGGGGAGGTCGAGTCCGACGAGCACCTGGTGTTCAGTGACGGAATGGCCAGCGTTTCGGTATTTGTTGAGCAAGGTGAGAATCCGGGGGTCAAACTGGGGCTATCCCGGCTCGGTGGCGCCAATGCTTACTCCACTCATAAAGATGGTTATTACGTGACGGCCATGGGCGAGGTCCCGCCGGCAGCGGTAGAAATGATTGCCCGCCATATGGAGCCCATGGAGGGCTCGCAGTTCCCGGCGACATCGGAATGATCGTCGAGCGCGGAAAAGTTAGTCGCCTCGAGGGCGGTATTGCCTGGGTAGAATGTCAGTCCAGATCTGGCTGTGAACGCTGCGCGCGTGGACAGGGCTGCGGAGGTGGCGTGCTTGGCGCGCTGCTGGGTGACCGTCTTCACCGGGTCCAGGCATTGGCTGGAGACCATGAACTGCAAGTGGGTGACCAGGTGGAGTTGGGAATAGCCGAGGCCAGCCTGCTGAGCGGGGCATTCCTGGTCTATTTGCTGCCCCTGGCCGGCCTGTTGGCTGGTGCCCTGGGAATGGGGTACCTGGTCGGTTTTGACAAAGATACTCTGACTGTCATGAGTGGCGCTGCGGGATTGGTTGTCGGCAGTCTTGTGTCCCGTCGGATCCATGTGGGGGGGCAGAAGCGCTTCCAGCCGGAAATCCT
>JAOTSW010000228.1 GCA_029864735.1 Chromatiales bacterium
TAGACATCATGGCGCCCCTGGGTTGGCTGAAAAAGGGCTGGTCGGATATGCGCCGCGCGCCGCGACAAAGCCTCAGTTATGGCATTGCCGTCACCGCCCTGAGTTACCTGGTAAGCCTGCTGGCCCTGGGCCTGGGCAGTTGGGTGATATTCCTGGCGCTGTTGTCCGGCTTCATCTTTATCGGGCCGGTCATGGCCATCGGCCTGTACGCGATCAGCGCCCAACTGCAGCGCGGAGAAAAGCCCTCCCTTTCCAGGTGCTTCAAGGCAGAACGGAAATGCGTGGGTAACGCCCTGGTATTCGCCCTGTTCCTGATGGTCATCTTCCTGGTCTGGGCCCGGGCCGCATCCATGCTGCATATCTTCTTCCCCATGGAAGCCGAACCAGGCTGGTCCGAGCTGGTCACTTTCTACGGAATCGGAAGTGCCGTGGGCTCGATCTTCGCCGCGATCACCTTCAGCTTCTCGGCGTTCTCGCTACCAATGATCATGGACAGGGAAGTGGATTCGGTCACCGCCGTTGTCACCAGCATCAATGCGGTGCTCCGCAACAAGGCGGCAATGATCGTCTGGATCTTGCTGATCGTATTCGCCACTGCCGTGGGCTTTGCCACCGCATTTATCGGCCTGGCAGTCACTATCCCCCTGATCGGCCACGCCACCTGGCACGCCTACCAGGAAACCATCGATGCCAGGATTTTCCCTCCCAATGAACCCCCCGGGGTATAAGGTAGGCGGACGCCGGCAAACTTGATCCTGGCGACAACCGGAAGCACGACCCATGAGTCAGTTACCAAAAACCTGCATTATCGGCGCCGGCACCAGCGGCGTGATTTGTTCAAAGGTATTGAAGCAACACGGCATACCCTTCGACACCTTCGAGGCCGGCAGCGGCCTGGGGGGAATCTGGCGTTTCCAGAACGATAACGGAATGTCCACCTGCTACCGTTCACTGCACATCAACACGTCCAAGCGCATGATGGAGTTGTCGGATTTCAAGTTCCGCCCGGAAATTGCGGAATTCCCGACTCACAATGAAATTCTCTCGGAATTTGAACGCTACGCAGATCAGTTCCAGGTAACGCCCCATATCCAGTTCCAGACCCGGGTCACTCACTGCGAGCGCCAGGACGGAGGTGGCTGGCAAATCAGCCTGGAGGGTCCCGGAGGGGCCAGGACAGAGCACTATGATTTCCTGATAGTGGCCAACGGCCATCACTGGAGTCCGCGCCTGGCCACTTATCCGGGGCACTTCGACGGCCTGCATTTCCACAGCCACCATTACGTGGACACCACCACGCCCCACGATTTACGCGGCAAGCGCGTGGTCGTAGTGGGCATGGGTAATTCGGCCATGGATATCGCCTGCGAGTTGGGCAGGATCGGCCAGGGCGCCGAGAAGGTTTTCCTGGCCCAGCGTTCCGGGGTCTGGGTGATACCCAAGGTGCTGGGGAATATCCCCCAGGACAAGCTGGTCAGGCATCCCATGCAGAAGCCGGGATTAATTGAACGCCTGCTCAGGACCCTGGTTCCCCGGCGTCTGCGACTGGCCGCCTGGGACATGACCATGGAGGCTGTGATCAAGATCCTTGCCGGCAGCCCGCAGCGGGTTGGCCTGAAGCCACCCAGGGAACATTTTCACAGCCGCCACCCAACGGTCTCCCAGGAACTGTTCAACAGGCTGGTGCACGGAGATATCACTCCCAAGGGAAACATCAAGGAATTGCGGGGTGACCGGGTGCTGTTCGAGGACGGAACCGAAGAGCAGGTGGACGTGATTATTTCGGCCACCGGTTACAACATCGAATTCCCGTTCTTCGACAAGACCTTCATCGACGCGCCGGGCAACAGCATTCCCTTGTGGCAACGCATTTTCGATCCTGAACTCAAGGACCTTGCCTTCCTGGGACTGGTTCAGCCGGTCTGCGCAATGATGCCCATCGCCGAACTGCAATCAAACTTCATTGCTGACTACCTGGTGGGCGATTTGGCGCTGCCGGGGCCGGCAGACATGGAAAAGCAGATGCGGGCCTTCGATGAAACCATGAAGGCCGACTACACCCTGTCCGAAAGTCACACTATCCAGATCGATTGCCCGGAATATTCCTACCTGCTGCAAAAGGAATGGAAAAAGGCCCGGAAGCGGGCTCGCGCCGCGGGAAATCCGATACCGGTTCCCGCCGGCACCTGAACCGGGCTATCCGGGGCCCAGGGCGCCCGACTCGATCAGTTCTTTGATCTCCACAGGGGACAGGCCCAGTTCCTTCAGCACTGATTCATTGTCCGCACCCAGGGCGGCGCCAACGTAGCGGTAACTCGCCGCGGTGGCCGAAAATTTCAGTGGGCAGCCTATCTGCGTTTGACTGTCACCATCCTGCATGGGCACATCGACCAGCATTCCCCTGGCCTGCATCAACTCACTGGCTGCGGCCTCCGGAAGATCCAGCACCGGCTCTACACAGGCATCGACCTTGCGGAACGCGTCGACCCAATCCTGAAGATCGCGCCTGGCAATCTCCCCCGCTACCTGTTCCTTGAAAGCCGTTTCATCCTCGGGTCGGGGACTCAGGGCCAGGGGGAGCAAGTCCTCCCTGCCCAGGCCCAGGCACAATTGCTGTCTGAACCGGGGCTCGAGACTGCCTACCGACAGGTAGCGACCGTCCCGGGTGGGGTAATACCCATAAACGCCTCCGCCACTGAGGGGCCCGCTACCCGCGGGCAAGCTGATTCCCGCGGCCAGGGCCGCCGGCCCCGCGGTGGCATTCAGGGCAAAGGCTGCGTGGGTCATGCTCACGTCAACCTGTTGCCCCTGGCCGGTATGGTGGCGATGAATGACCGCCGAGAGCAGTCCGATCAAGCCGTACAGGGAACCGCCCGCCTGGTCGCCTATCTGGATGGTGGCAGGTACCGGAGATTCGCCGGCGTGCCTGCAACCTTCGGCGATGCCGGACAAGGCCAGGTAGTTGTTATCGTGGCCCGCCCGGTCCCGGTACGGGCCGTCCTGTCCGTAGCCGGTGATCGAGCAATAAATCAGCCCGGGATTGACTGCCTTCAAGGCCTCGTAGCCAAGACCAAGTCGATCCATCACACCGGGCCGGAACTGCTCCAGCACCACGTCGTAATCCTTCACCAGTCGCTTTATCAGTTCCCGGGCCGGGGCTTGCTTCAGGTCCAGGGAGATTGAGCGCTTTGAGCGATTCAGGTGACGGTGAATCACCGATTCGCCTCCCTGGTCCAGCGGCGGGGTAACCCGCGCCAGGTCTATGCGGGTGGGAGATTCCACCCTGAGCACATCGGCCCCCAGGTCCGCCAGGATCATGCTGGCAAACGGACCCGGCAACAGGGTGGTGAAGTCCAGGATTCTCAGTGAACCGAGCGGCCCCATGTTGGCCCTCCTTACAACGACTAATACGACAGTATCGGCAAGCTAGATCGAGCTGTGGCCTCCATCAACCGGCACCGCGGTGCCGGTCATGAAACTGGCCGCATCGGAGGCGACAAAACATACCACCCTCGCGACTTCTTCGACCCGGGCCATCCGGCCCATGGGGATTCCCTCACCGGAAAGCGCCCTGCCTTCCTCGGGAGTCTGGCCGCGCTGGATAAAATCCGCATCCATCATGGGCGTGTCGGTATCACCAGGGCAAACCGCGTTGACCCGTATCCCCTGGCGGGCATGATCCAG
>JAOTSW010000229.1 GCA_029864735.1 Chromatiales bacterium
GGTCGCCCCGCGACCCGGCCCCGTGGCTTCGCGATACAGCAGGAACACTACGGCGATGGCCAGCGCCACAATGATTCCCTGGTCCAGTTTCTTGCCAGTCACCGGCGTCATGGACTGACTGCGGTCAACATTCTTCTCAAGCTTGATCCCTTCGGGCGTTTTCTCGAAGGCCCAGGCAAAGATCAGCGCCACAGGAAAGCCCATCAGCAGCAATACAAGCAGCGACTTCAAGACCCACGCCGGGGCGCCAAACGCTTCCAGCGCCAGGTCCGCGACCTGGGCCAGCAGCCAGGCGCTGATGACATAGGCCACACCTATACGAAATACATTGCGACGTCGCAGTTCTTCGAACAGGCCGCTCATTGAGCGGCCTCCTTGGCCTGTTTCGACACATTGGCCACCATGGCCTGGAAGCGCGGCTCATCTCTTAGCGGATCCCAGATCGGGTCCAGGTACAACTCCCACTCGGTCAAACCGTTGGATACCTGCAACTGGTATTCCAGTTCATCCAGCGCCTTCTGCTTGTCACCCAGGACGGTCAACATCAAGGCATTGGTCCACCTCACAGTTACTCCCTTCATTCTGTCCTTGCTTTCGGGAAGCAACTCCAGGGCCCGTGACATAGAAGCCACTGCCGCTTCCCGTTGCCCAAGATACGCATAGACCAGGGCTTTGTAGGCAATTCTTTCACCATCTTCGTCTGAGTACCTTCTTTGCTCGGTCTCCACGGCACGCAGCGCAGACTGGAAGCGCTCACGAGCTTGCTCCTTATCACCCAGTTGAAGCAGCCCTTGACCTGCAAACAGGTCCGCAAAGCCTGCCGCTCCGGGATCCTTGGCAGCCGCAATGAACAGGGGATCACTTTCAAAAAGCCGAAGATACGCCTCAAATTCTCGCTGATGCGCCAGCACGGTAGTCCTGAGGGTGAAGTATATCCAGTCATTAATTGGTGGCACTCTGGCCAGCACTTCCCGAGCAGATTTCAAATCTCCCAGGTAGCGCAATCGTGTCATGGCCCATTGAAATTCAACCGCCGGATCGGCATTGCCCTTGTCCATCCTCTGCTCGGCCACTGCCAGGGATTCCTTCCAGCGTCGCGCGTAGTCCAGGGTCACTTGCAAAGAAATCGCAGCGTCCTTGTTTAAGGGATCCAGGATCCATGCCGCCCGATAAGCGTCTATGGATTCATCCCAGCGACCGAGACGTCGCAGGCAATTACCACGCTTAAACTGCAAGTCAGCATTATTGGGCAATTGCAGTACCAATTTATCGAACACCTCCAGCGCGCGCGGAAAATCCCCCATCACCCGGTAGTAATATTCGCCCAGGGCCAGCTGCACTTCCGGCAGTTTTGGCGCGATACGCCCCGCCTCGTCAATCTCCAGACGGATGGACTCGCGTCGCTGCGGGCTTTTCTCACCCATCCAATAATATTGGCCGTAGATCTCGGCCAGTTGCAAATGCGCCAGGGCAAACTGGGGGTCTTCTTCTATTGCAGCCCTGGTCAGCGGCTCTGCCTCCCGGTACCTCTCGATTGAATATTCTGAGCCGTTCATTATCTGCCGGGCACGCAGATACATTTCGTAGGCCACCACGCTGATGGTGGGCCGGGATTCGATCTGCGCCGCTTCTACCGGCGACAGACTGGCCTGCAGGGCCTTGACGATGGCCTGGGCCACCTCGGTCTGGATAGCGAATACATCGTCCATGTCCCGGTCATAGTTCTCCGCCCAGACGTGCTCATCGTCCCGGGCATCGATCAACTGGGCGGTCACCCGCACCCGGTTGCCCGATTTTCGTACACTGCCCTCGAGAATGAAATTCACGCCCAACTCTGTGGCGATGGCCCGCACGTCCTCCTGCTTGCTGCCGGCATACTTGAGCACACTGGTACGGGACGTCACACGCAGATCGGCCACACGGGACAGGTAGGTCAGGATGTCTTCCTGTACACCGTTGGCGAAATAATCCTGCTCGGGATCCGAACTCATGTTGACGAAAGGCAACACCGCGATGGACTTATCACTTAAGGCGCCGGCGTGCACGCCGGTTGCATAGTCACCGGAGCCAGAGTCGGACACAGTCATATCCGACGTCTGAGCACCCACAGATGGATTGGCGGCCTGCTGTTGATCATCACCCGCATCGCTGCTCTTGGGAGCCTGGATCATGAACTTATCGACCAGCAAGAACACTACCGCGATAGCCAGGGCAATAATAATTCCCCTATCCATCTTCTTCCCCGTGACCGAGGTAATGGACTGGCTGCGATCCACGTTCTTCTCGAGCTTCAGACCCTCGGGAGTTTTCTCGAAGGCCCAGGCGAAGACCAGCGCCAGGGGAAAGCCGATAAACACCAATAGCAACAGGGTTTTCATGACCCACTCGGGAGTACCAAAGGCATCCAGGGCCACGTCCGCGACCTGCACGATTAACCAGGCAGTGACCACGTAGGCCAGCCCCACCCGGAATACATTGCGGCGCTTCAGTTCTTCGAAAAAGCTGAGAGATGGTTCACTCATACCAGGTTGATCGCATCCTTCACAGTTGTGCTCGTTCAATGGCCAGCTGGATATTCGGTGCCGCTTTTTCTTTGAGGGACGCCAGTCGTGCCTCGGACTGGGCCAGGGCAGCGCGGTAGGCATCGGAGTACTCGAGTAATTCGCCCAGGCGTTTTGCGGCAGCATCTGTATTTTGGTTGCTACTCACTGGCGTGAAGCCTTCATCGACAGCCTTCTGAAAACCAACTTCGGCCGCTTGCCGATTTCCTTCCATGGCATTTATCGTGGCGTCCCACAAAGTCAAGTACCAACCGACTAACCCACCGTCTCTTGCGTCTTGTAGTCGTCGCCGGGCTTCCGCAATCGCCGCTTGCTCCTTGGTCCGTTCCTCGAGATGGCGGTAGGTCCAGGCCATTCCCAACAAGCGCCCAACATTAAAATTATCGTTTCGGGAGAGTTTCTCCTGCAGCGTGGGATACACCTTTTCATACAAGTCGGCCGCATCCGAATACTGTCCCTGCTCAATGCGGTTTTCGGCCAGGTCCACTGCGGCAAAACGGACATCCAGCGCATTCCAGTCGCCTGCAGCCGCCAGGGCCTTATCAAGAACCTTCTCCCGCAGCCCCGCGGCGCTATCCAGGTTGCCTTCCACCTGCTCCATCCATGCCCAAGAGGCGATAACCCGGTCGTCGTCCGGCGACTCACGGCGCGCTTTGTCCAGCCATAGCCGGGCGCAACGGGTTTCGCCCAGATCCCCACAACTGAACGCCAAATCCAGGGCGTAAGCTATTGAGTCAGGTTCCAGCTCCTGTGCATGCAAGGCCGCGTCCAGGGCCTCATCCAGATCCTGAGTTTGCCACAACCAACGGGACTTGGCGTTCCATAGATTCGCGCTCCGGGGGTTTCGTTCTATCACCTGATCAATATACCGCCTGCCGTCTTTATTCTTCCCGCGCGCAAATGACCACCAGGACATGTTTTGCATCAGGTTCGGGTTCAATGGATCCAGCTCGTAGGCACTCTTTAGTGTTTGCATGGACTTCTGGTATTGACCGTCACTCTGGTAACGAATGGCTAACCAATTCAAGGCCAGGATATTGGCCGGATTCAACTGCACTGATTTTTCCAGTGCCATGATGGTGGTCATCCCGGGAAAATCTCCCGGT